>NZ_JBQTCX010000008.1:0-200039 GCF_052663115.1 Niallia yueguangensis | reverse complement strand
AGGCTGCGCGTTTAAAAGCAACAATCTATACGAAAACAGCCTTTTTTATTTATGGAAAAGGGGACAGAGCTGCGAAGGGAAACAGATTATTTTTTATTATTTTTAAAGGAGTGGGTGAAAACACGATGGAATTATTGAAGCAAAAAATTGAAAAAGAAGGCATTGTGCTGAGTGATAATGTACTAAAGGTGGATTCTTTTATCAATCATCAAATGGATCCACATTTAATGAAAGAAATCGGAATAGAATTTGCAAAAAGATTCAAAGAAGAGTCTATTACAAAGATTTTAACGATTGAATCATCTGGAATTGCTCCTGCAATTATGGCAGGTCTTGAATTAAATGTTCCAGTTATTTTTGCAAGAAAAAGAAAGTCATTAACTTTAACAAGCGATTTGCTTACTTCTACTGTTTACAGCTTTACAAAGCAAGAGTCCAATAAAATTACGGTATCAAAGCAATATATTACAGAAGGAGATTCTGTTCTTATTATTGATGACTTCCTGGCTAATGGACAGGCAGCAATCGGATTGGCAGACATTATCGAGCAAGCAAAAGCAAAAGTCAGCGGCATTGGTATTTTGATTGAAAAGTCGTTCCAGCCGGGTGCAGAGGAACTAATGGCAAAAGGCTATCGATTGGAATCATTAGCGCGAATTGCTTCCTTGCAAGATGGAAAAGTACAGTTTGCAGAAGAACGTACAGCAGAGAATTTATCTACTGGAGGCAATTAACATGAACAGTAATTCGCTAAAAATATGGTCTATGAACCAACTTAAGACGACTCTTATTCAGTTTTTTGAATAAGAATCGTCTTTTTTTTTACAGTATAAGAAAATACAAACGAAACGGATCCGGGGATAACTTAACGGTTGGATTCGTATCCAGCATAGAGCGCCTAGCCCTGTACTTTTGTTCTAATAGAAAATGGTTAGATACGAACATCTTCTAAAATATATATTTGAATATTCGGAATATATCGTTTTTTTTTGGTTAACTTAACTAACGTTTTTTCATTTTTTTAGTAATAGTCAACAATGAATGTTACTATATTTTACGTTATCATGTTAACAGAGATAACATCTAGAATATTCATTGCTGAAAAAATTTGGAAAAGGGGAGAATGGTAATGAAAAACGAAGGTGTATTAAAAGCAAAGAAACCATTTTACAAAGGTATGTTGTTTCAAATTATGGTAGCGATTGTAGCTGGGGTTTTAATTGGCTATTTATGGCCTGCTTTTGGGACTGCCGTAAAACCGATTGGAGATGGCTTTATTAAGCTGATCAAAATGATCATCGCACCGCTTATTTTTGGTGTTGTTGTTGTTGGGATTGCAAATGTAGGCAATATAAAAACGGTTGGGAAAATTGGCGGGAAAACGATTTTATACTTTGAGATTGTTACTACTTTTGCTTTAATTATTGGAATGGTAGTCGCGAACTTAATGAATCCTGGTGCAGGATTAAACATTGATCCTTCCACATTAAGCACAAGTGATGTAGAAGCAAAAACAGGTGGTTCACAATTGCCGAGCGAAGGTGATTTTTTCCTTAATATGATCCCTGATAGTGCAGTTGGCGCGTTTGCGAATAATTCCATGCTTCAAGTTTTGTTAATCTCTTGTTTATTTGGAATTGCAGTAGTACATATTGGTGGCCGAACTTCTGAATTGCTCATTGATGTGTTGGAAAATGTCAATAATGTTCTTTTCAAAATAATGGGCTATATTATGCAGCTGACGGTTCTTGCTACTTTCAGTGCGATGGCTTTTGCAGTAAGTCAGTATGGATTGAACACGTTAGCATCTTTTGGAAAACTTTTTGTAGCAATGACGGTAGCATGTTTAGCATTTGTTGTCGTATTGGCCATTATTTTCCGAGTATTCATAGGTTTAAGTTTGTGGAAATTAATTAAATATATTAGTGAAGAGATTATGCTTTCTTTTGCAACTGGTTCCACAGAAGCTGTTATGCCGCAGTTGATGAAAAAATTTGAACAAGCAGGCTGCAACAAAGCGGTTGTTGGACTAGTGGTTCCAACTGGATATTCTTTTAACCTTGACGGTGCGTCGATTTATTTATCAATCGCTCTTGTGTTTTTAGCGCAGGCAACTGGAGTTGACTTAACTTACGGAGATCAGTTATTAATACTTGGTGTGTTGTTGTTAACTTCTAAAGGAATGGCTGGTATCCCAGGATCTGCTTTTGTTGCGTTATCTGCAACAGCTGCAGCAACAGGCAGCATTCCAATTGCTGCGGTGGCATTAATGTTAGCACCAGACCGTTTTATGGGGAATTATCGTACAACAGTAAATATAATTGGATATGCGGTAGCAGCATTTTTTATCGCAAAATGGGAAAAACTGCTTGATAAAGAACGTGCACAAGGCGTATTGGATGGAACAATCAAAATCGAACTTGATGAAAATTCAAGCAATTATCAACCATCTGCAAAAGCACAATAAATGGACTATTGAAAAAATCCTAATTAACGGGCGGCAAGCGTTAATTAGGATTTTTTTGTATAGAAACTAACATAAGATCTCTCTCCAAACCCCTAATGATTCAGTAAAATCTTATTTATTAAGGCAGTTTTCTCAAAGTTTGTTGAATACATTTGATACATTTGGAAAAGCGTTTCTTAGCAGGCTGTCGTTTAAAAGTAATAATCTATACGAAAACAGCCTTTATTAAAAAACTTTTCAAAATGTATCGTTAGAATCTTTTGTAAATTTTTAGGTTTTTACAAAATAAATGATTGTTCAAATAAAAAGAGCGTGTTAAAATATAAAAATCAGAAAATTTAGACTTTTTATAAGGAGGCGAAAAGTTTCAACATTAAGCTGCAAATGAAAGTCTCATCATTTATTACTTTGGTCAAAATCTGCCATTAAACAAGGGGGATATAAGATGAATACTAATTTAGTTGACGAAACGAATGTTTTGAAAGTAAAGGATCCATCTTTATACAATGAAGACCTTGCACCCGTTCCAAAGGAGAAAAGAAATTGGACTTGGCTGAATTACACAACAGTATGGATGGGAATGGTTCATAATATTGTAGCTTATGAGACAGCAGGAAGTTTGCTTGGCCTAGGAATGAATGTTTGGCAAGCATTAGGAACGGTGATTTTTGCCAATATTATTTTGATTATTGCGATGTGGTTGAATAGTTCATCGGGAGCAAAATTTGGTGTGCCTTTCCCTGTATTAGTTCGTGCCTCTTTTGGTTATAATGGCGCACAATTCCCTATCATTATCCGAGGATTTGTTGCAATTTTTTGGTTTGCCGTACAAGCGTATGCAGGAAGCAAGGCGGTTGGAGCTGTCTTAGGTGTTTTAATACCTGGGTGGAACAGTTTATCGGATATTCATATTATTGGAATGGGTTTAAATGACGCTATCGCAGTAGCATTATTTTGGATATTGCATGCAGTTATCATCTCTCATGGGATGGAACGTGTGAAATTCTTTGAACTATGGGCAGGTCCTCTTGTAATTATACTGGGGTTGGGACTTGTCATTTGGGCAATTGTCGTTTCAAAGGGGGTTGGGCCTTTATTTTCTGAACCTTCTACACTATCAGGAGGAGAATTTTGGAATGTATTTTGGATTTCCGTTACAGGACTTGTTGGAACCTGGGCCACCTTAATTTTGAATATTCCTGATTTTACCCGTTTTTCTCGTAGTCAAAAGGATCAGGTTATTGGTCAAGGCATAGGGTTGCCAGGAACAGCTATTATTTTTTCGATTATGAGTATTATTACTACCTCAGGCACGATTATTGCTTTTGGCAGACCTATTTGGAATCCGGTCGAACTTCTGCAAGCATTTGGAAATCCAATTGTCCTTATTTTAGGCGCATTTGCATTGCTGATTGCGACATTGTCGGTGAATGTTGCAGCAAACGTTGTATCTCCAGCATATGATTTAGTCAATTTATTTCCTAAGAAACTAACTTTTGTTAGAGCTGGCATTATCTCTATCGTATTAGCCGTGTTTTTTATGCCATGGCTTTGGTTCAACAATGCAGGAACGATCTTTAACGTTCTTGGTGCAATTGGAGGGGCGCTTGGTCCGGTAGCAGGGATTATGATTGCAGATTATTATATTGTGAAACGCAAGAAGTACGATTTGGCAAGCTTTTATAAAAAGGATGGAGATTATGCTTATAAAAAAGGCTATAATCCAAAAGCGTTCATCGCATTAGTGATTGGATTAATCGCATCCTTTATAGGGTTGATGGTTCCAGCGCTTAAAGATCTCTACACCTATTCGTGGTTTTTAGGAATTGGCTTCGGCTTCATTTCTTATATTGTTTTGATGCAGCCGTCGAGCAAGGAAAAAAGAGTAGACATTGAAAATGCTTCCTCTCCTACTAATTAAGGTTTTGTTGAAAGGGAATAATCTTAGACGGAGTGTTTCATGTTCATGAATAAATCATATGTTTGAGAGATTAAAAGTTATTCAGTAGCATTCCTTAACTTATAGGTTGATATGAAAGGGTTTTACGACTCTTTCATATCAACCTTTTTTATCGTCAGGAAATTATAAACGAAATGGGATTGTGGATAACTCGGTGGTTGTGTCCGCATCTAGCTCCAGCGCCTAGCTCTTGTGAAAAATAACCCCATGCCTCTAAAAGTAAAAAGCACTTTTTGAGTCATGTGAACATTTTTCTTCAGAGCTGTTCAAGGCGCTTGCGCTTTTGTTCAAAGATAAGAAAGTATAAAATTTCGAACCTAGTTTAGTGTCTAGCTCCAGCGCCCTATCGACTTCAACGCTTCCCTCACCTCGTCTACGATAAGTTAACATCGAATCGCTCACGCTCTTCGTGTTTCCTTTATCTCACTCGATTCAGTCCAGCTTTTTCCGTCGATGAGCAAGGGCGCTTGCGCTTTTCTTAGTATGGTGTTTGTCAAAAACTTAGATATTTTACTTTATGTTCACTTCTCCCAATCGAGTAAAATCGGTCATCAATTGAATGCTATTACAAAAAAAGAAATATTAGAAAATTTAGCGTATTGCTTTATTTATTTTCTAATCTATTGTATTATGTAAACTACACGGCAAATAAAACTGAATTATCCGAATTTTCCCACTGGAACTGACCCTTCAAATTATCCACTTAAACTATGTTTGCAAAGTAAATTATTCTCAATCTCTCGACAAAAATTTAAAGGAGGTATGTGTTATCACCAATATAATAACACTAAACGATTCAATTGCTTTTGGAGGAAACTACCCTTTTGTATTAATAGCGGGCCCATGTGTCATTGAAGATGAGGCATTAATTATGGAAACGGCTGGGCAATTAAAAGAAATTACTTCTAGGCTAGGAATTCCTTTCATTTTTAAAGCTTCTTATGACAAAGCAAATCGATCCTCTATCCATTCATTTAGAGGACCAGGACTTGACGAAGGGTTGGAAATATTGGCAAAGGTAAAAGAAAAATTTGAAGTGTCAGTTACGTCAGATATTCATGAACCGAATCAGGCTGCAAAAGCAGCAGAAGTACTGGATATTCTGCAAATTCCAGCATTTTTATGCAGACAAACGGATTTATTAGTTGCAGCAGCAGCAACAGGGAAAATTGTGAATGTAAAAAAGGGACAGTTTTTAGCACCGTGGGATATGAAAAATGTCGTGACGAAGCTGAAGGAATCGGGAAATGAGCAAATTTTATTAACAGAGCGTGGTTCCACTTTTGGGTACAATAATTTAGTTGTGGACATGAGATCGCTTATCTCAATGAATGAGTTAGGTACACCGATTGTCTTTGATGCGACACATAGTGTGCAAATACCTGGAGGAAATGGCACAACAACAGGCGGGAAGCGTGAATTCGTTCCATATTTGTCTCGTGCAGCTGCTGCTGTTGGTATTTCAGCGATATTTATGGAAGTGCATCCAAATCCAGATGAAGCGTTGTCAGATGGACCGAATATGGTAAAGCTAGAGAAGCTAGAAGAAGTATTAAAGTCAATTCAAGAGATTGACCGGTTAATAAAAAATCTGTAACAATAGGAGTGAATCGAATGCAAGATGCCAATTTGACTAGACTCGATTATACAGATACATTTGCCACGGTTTTAGAAAAAGAAGCGCAAGCCATTTTAGATTTACGTCATGTTCTTGATTCTTCCATAGAAGAAGCGATTGAGTTAATATTATCGTGTAAAGGAAAAGTAGTAGTTACTGGTATTGGAAAATCAGGTATTATTGCAAGGAAAATTAAATCCACTTTATCTAGTACAGGTACACCTTCTTGTTTTTTGCATCCATCTGAAGGACTCCATGGGGATCTTGGAATGATAACGGCTGATGATGTTGTTCTTGCTATTTCTAATAGTGGAGAAAGTGAAGAAGTATTAAGTTTGCTTCCGTCCATTCAAACAATTGGCGCAAAATTAATTGCGATTTCCAAAAACAACTTTTCTACATTAGCCATAAAAGCCGATATTGTATTATGTCTTGGGGAATTTGAGGAAGCATGTCCTTTAGGATTAGCGCCGACAACAAGTACTACTGTAACGTTAGCATTAGGTGATGCTCTGGCCATTGCACTCTTAGAAGCGAGAAAGTTTCGCCCAGAAGATTTTGCTTTATTCCATCCAAGTGGATCATTAGGAAGAAAACTTCTGTTAAAAGTGGATGATGTTGTGGCGGATACACGGAAAAATCCAAGTGTGCGGCAAGGAGACAAAGTGAAGGATGCCTTATTTGTAATGACGGATCAAGGATTAGGAGCTGCCAGCATTGTTGATGAGGCAGATCACTTAGTCGGTGTCTTATCGGATGGAGATATCCGACGTGCCTTCTCACTTTCGATGGATGCTTTAAATGAAACGGTGGAAAGTCTTGCCCCAGATGTTCCTATCGCAGTAGAGGAAGGAACATTAGCGGTAGAGGCGTTGCAGTTAATGGAAAGTAAAAAAATAACCGTACTGCCGATTGTCAATGAAAATAATTCACCAGTAGGCATGCTGCATTTGCATGATTTAATGAATTTAGGATTGTAGAGGTTACTTATGTTTAAGATTAAACTGATTGTATTTGATGTAGACGGTGTATTAACAGATGGCCGGTTGTTTATCGGTTCAGATGGCACCGAATATAAAGCATTTCACACACAAGACGGCATGGGCATTAGTTTAGCCCACCAAGCAGGAATAAAAACGGCGATTATTACTGGAAGAAAATCAAAAGCTGTCTTGAAAAGAGCAGAGGAGCTAAAGATTGATTTTGTATATGAAGGGATTATGGATAAATTAACCATATTATATGAAATAATCGATCAAATAGGAATAGATTTAGAGGAAGTTTGTTATATTGGAGATGATCTCAACGATATTCCTATTTTAAAAACGGTAGGATTTCCGTGTGCCCCACAAAATGCCATTGATTTTGTCAAAAAACAGGCAAAGCTAGTAACAAAAGCGAGTGGCGGAAATGGAGCAGTTCGGGAAATGATCGATTTCCTTCTAAAACAGCAGTATAGTGAGGAAGATTTACTGCAGTTGTTTTTACAAAGAAAATCAGAAGTTACTCAATAACGTAGAAAAGCTAGGAGATATTGTTCCCTAGCTTTTTTCATTGTACACCAGGAAATTATAAACGAAACGGAGTTGTGGCTAACTTAGCAGTTGAGTCCGCATCCAGCTTCGACGTACATGACGTACTAGTGCCGATGTTACCACAGGACGTGGAGCCTTTAATCGGCCAGCGCCTAGCTCTTGTGAAAAATAACCCCATACCTCTAAAAGAAAGGCTGTTTTCTCAAAGTTTGTTGTTATTTACGTAAAAAAATGGGAGAAAAAGTACTCAGCAGACTGAATACACGTAGACTCCTGTGGGAATGCGAGAAAGACGAGACCCCACAGGAGCGTATGCGACGAGGAGGCTCGACGCTCGCCTACGGAAAGCGAAGTGTATTCAGGCTGCGCGTTTAAAAGCAACAATCTTTACGTAAACAGCCAAAAGTAAAAAATACTTTTTGAGTCATGAAAATATTTTCTTCAGAGCTGTTCAAGGCGCTTGAGCATTTGTTTTTTACCTATCACTGAAGGAAGTTTACTTAATTTTCTCATCAATAGCAGCAGTATCTGTATGGCTGCCAAACCAATCACTTAATTTAGCTTTTGCTTTGTTTTTTATGTCGTCATCTATATACATGGCAACTTGCAGTAAAGCGAAGCCTAATGCACCTAAATCATCTGTATAGCCAATCCCAACAGCGAAGTCTGGGATTAAATCAAATGGGAGGATAAAATATCCTAAAGCTCCGATAATGGTTGCTTTTGTTTTAGCAGGAACTTCCGGCTTTTTTAAGGTGTAGTATAAAAGTAAAACGGCATAAACAACGGAAGAACCAGCTTTTTTTCCGAATTTTTTTAATTTCTCCCAAAATTTATCTTCTGAATAATGTTTGCCTGCAACTTCTATGTCTTCTTCTAATTGTTTTGGAGACTTTTCCATTGTTGAAAACTCCCTTCTATATTTGTTACGTTATATTTTAACAAAATTAGAGAAAAGATAAAAAGGAACACCTTTCTTTATGATATCTTTTGAGAGGATCATGGTTCCATTTTGTGTCACTATAAATATTAGCGTTGCATCCAACTGAAGGGTATACATGTTATAATAAGGAAAGTAAATAAGCAATAAAAAGCAGTATGGCACCAATGGAGAATGTAGCGGAAAGAAGAAGCTGTGATTGGGGGGAAAGTGATGGTCGGAAAAGTACAAGATGGTTTATGCAGTTGTGGCAGTGAAAAAAAATGGATAAACTGCTGTGGAAAAAAACATATTCTTTCATTAAATCATAAGATTGAAAATGAACTGAATAATATTCAGATCGATATTTTTGAATATGCAATTAACCAATATGCATCTGAGATAGACGATTACTTAGAGAAATGTTACAAGCATCTGACCGTAACACCAGAAATTAAGGATTTACTTCACTTTTTTACCACCACATGGCTTATTTCTTGTGTGGAATTACAAGGCAAAACAATTATGGTCGAATATATTGAAAGCTTTAGTGATTCGATTAAAGGCAAACGAATAAAGTCTTTGCTGCAAGGATGGAAGCAAGCACAATCTGCCATTTGTATTATTCAAAGCTATCAAGATGACTATGTAACCGTACAGGATATTTTTACAAAGCAAATCTATCAAATAAAATTGTTTGATGAGGAAGCAACTATTCAGCTTGGAGGAATTGTCTTAGGAACTATTCTCCCAGCAGGAGAAACAGCATTGTTTTTTACGACATATGTTGAAATGCCGGCAAATATCAGTGATGGAATAGTAGAAGCTGTTCTAGACTTATATGAAAATAGCGAAGAGACAGAGAAGACTACTTTTGTAAGTAAGAATTATCCAGAAGTACTTGCACTTTTTTTCTTTGGTTCATCCGATGTATCGTTTGAGCGGTTGGATTGGAAGAACGCTAAGCAAAGAAAAGTGGCATTACTTTTTGTTGATTTTATGATGGAATTGGATGCGGATGAAGGAATGATCGATATAGTGGTACATTTATGGTATCAATATTGTCAGCGGAAAAATCCAAACATAAAAAAGCCAATGATTTACGTGGCTGCCCTGGTTTATTTGAGTAGTCAAAATCTCCCGTATGCTGATATCCTTACTCAAAAAGAGTTGGCGTTAAAATTTGGTGTTTCCAAAAGCAGTATTTCCTCAAAGGTAACAGCAATAGAACATGTACTTGTTGAAGAATTGGAAAATATGCATACAACCTTTGCAACCAGCAAAGAAGCGTATCCAGAAAATCTCTATCCTTTTTATACAGAAGGTGTATGGGAAGACGAGGATGCGTTAGAAACAGAGAAACTCGATGTAGATGATCTTTTTTACGATAACAGCAACAAGATTATTTCATTCCAATCCTTTACATCAAAACGTCATGATAAATTATAGAAAAGCAGGGGCTGTCCAATAAGTCGATTTTTCGGCTATGGGATGCCCCTATTTATGTTTAAAAATACTGATATATCAACATTCTTGATTTTCAATTTTCAAGGTATTTACTTTGGGACAGCTCCTGCTTTGTTAAAGTCATTTTTTTCAATAGAGACACACCTATATTACTAAGGCTAGGTCAATAGCTCTTCTGAAGCGCTTTTTTGCATAACCATGTTCGGTACATTTGTTTTTCTAATAAATAAACAGATTCTTTAATATGTAGTTTTTGTTTATTTTTAAATAAAATAATAGAATGGCGTTCTGAGGAGGCAGATTCAATTGGTTTAATACTGTCAACATGGTGAAAGAATATCCAATAACAATTTAATTGTTTCGGAGATTGAGTAGGAAAGGCAAAGATGTTTTTAGATTCACTAATTGGAATCGGATTTTTTTGTTTTATACCAGTTAAATAAATCATCGAAGTTCGTCGGCCTCTATAGTCGGATCCTCCGTTTAAAGCGGCTTTTTTAATAAGCTCGAATGGTGTTTTTTTAACATATAAATTTTGGTTGCTTGTTAATACAATGGTATGATAATGAATATGTTTTACAGGAATAAGCGCCAATGTCTTTTCATCGATATCATAATCTCGTATAATTAATGTCAATTCTTTACTCCTCCTATATTAAGTAGTCTAGTTAAAACTTAGTAGAGGATGTTTAAAAAGTAACTAAATGAAACCTTTTAATCTTTTCGTTGTCTTCTAGTTTGGGTCCTTTTTAAACACATATTAGTAGTTGAATTAATTGCTTTTTGTGCTTGAATATTATGTAATTCTGCCTGAAGCTCTGAAAATGATTCAATGTTAAGTGCTTCACATAATATTAATAAAGTATATCCATTTGGATACTTAACCCCCCTTTCGATTTTACCTAAATGGTTGAAATCAAGATCAGTTATTTCTCCTAATTGTGTAATGGTCAAATTCATTTCCATTCGTTTTCCGCGAAGATACCTACCAAGACAGTTTAAATAAGCATCCTTTTTTAGCACTTTTTTCCTCCTTTTTTTATCCATTATCTAGTAAAAATGGTAGAGGGGAAAGGTACGAAAGGACTGAATTTGTTAACAAATAGTCAATTTTTGCAATTTTTTTGCATTGGAAATCTAATAAATAGTAATATAGATTCAAGAAACGCTGAACAGTAGTAAGATTAAAAAGGGAATCCAGCACTTTGACAAAATCAACGCGATGGATTCCCTTTTTTTCAAAAGATAGAAAGATAAAATTTTGAACTAGTTTAGTGTCTAGCTCCGGCGCCTAGCCCCTGTGAAAGATAACCTCTTGCCTCTAAAAGTAAAAAACACTTTTTGAGTCAAGAGAACATTTTTCTTCGGGGCTGAACAAGGCGCCTGCACTTTTCTTAGCTCGTATTCATTCCTATATTTATTGCCTAATGCATCTGCCACATTTGCTGCGTCATAATGGCGGCATACTGACTTTCGTTGGAGGCTTTAATGTTAGGGAGTTGCACCTACTGTTAAAGTTGCTGTTTTTAATATACTTTGTTGATAGGCGTCTGTTAACGTCATCCTTATTTCATAATTTCCATCTTCTAAAGTGTTGCCGTTATTATCTTTTCCATCCCATGTTATAATTTGATTTCCTACAGTTGTTTCTATCTCAAGCGTTTTGATAGATATGTTTTCTTTGAAAATTTCGACTCGTAGACCTCCGTGTTTTGAAGCGGTATATGGAATCGAAACATCCGCAGTTGTTTTATCATAAACTACATTATTCACTTCTAAGGACGGTTTTTGCCAATCTTGTACAAAGAAAGCAGCACTGTTCTTCTTTATGATATTGCCTGCTTTATCTTTTATTTCATAAAAATAGTTATAGTTTCCTTCTTGTACAAAAGCCTGTTGATCATTTTTTCCATTCCAGTTGAATGTTGTTTTCGTTGTTTTTACCGCTATATTATTTACGAGTTTTTTTATTTTCTGACCTTTATCTGTTTGAATAAAAGCAGTAACCTTTGCATCTTCTGATAATTCGAGAGTAGAGTTTATATTTGTTTGGCCGTTCATTTGTAAAGTAGAAGAAGATAATTGTTCTTTTACAGCAGGTGCTTTTGTATCAACGACCATTTTAGTGGAAGTTGGTTTCTTTTTACTTTCTGCAATAGTGAGTACTAATTGATAGTTTCCATCTTTTACTCTCTTTTTCTTTGAACTTGTGCCGTCCCATGAAAAAGAATAGTTTCCAGCTGTTAATGGTTTTTTAGATAAAATTGTTTTGACGTACTTTCCTTTATTGTCTATTATTTTCGCATTTACTTTTGCGTTTTTCGTTAATTGGAAAGAGAACGTTCCTTTTTTCTTTTGTACTGGTGAAAAGTGGACAGGAGCGCTGCTTTTCATTTTAATATTTGGTGTGCTTTCATTGATAAAGTTTATTATTTTTGATTTTGCTATTACTTCTTTTCCATTTTTAGCTTTTACAACAAATTTATATTTTCCATTAGAGACCAAATGGTTTTGATTATCCGTACCGTCCCATGTGGCAGAAAGTGTGCCACCATTCCATTTTTTAATAGAAGTGATGGTTTTAATCGTTTTCCGTTGTTCATTTTCGACAGTGAGCGAAACGTTGCATCCTTTATATATAGAGATGGAGACATTGTTTTTCTTTTTTCCACTAACGATTAATTCACTAAGGGGAGCAGGGGTGTTAGTAAGTGCTTTTTCTGCATCAATACGACCATATCCGAACTGTTCATCCCTTCCAGCTGCTCCGAGGTCTTTTGTAGAAGTAATTAATATGTTTGTCACATCTTCTAGTGATAACAAAGGATTTTTTGATAGTACAAGTGCAGCTACACCGGATACAACAGGTGCTGCCATAGACGTACCGCTCATTGTTTTATAACTATTCGTTGGTGAAGTGGAATAGATCGTATTTCCTGGTGCAGAAATATCTACAGATGCCCCGTAATTCGAAAAGTTTGTCAGTTGGTCTTTGTCATCAGTAGCGGTTACGGCAATAACTGAGTCATATGCAGCTGGATAATTTTGTGCATTATTTCCGTCATTGCCTGCTGCCGCAACTAAGACAACCCCTTTTGATGCTGCATATTTGATTGCATGTTCTTCTGCATATGAATACTGCAGACTGTTGTAACTCATATTAATGATGTTTGCCCCATGATCGACTGCATACATAATACCTACCGATTCATCATAAGCGTCCGCTCCATCTCCTGTAAAAATATTTATGGGCATAATATGAACATTTGGGGCAATTCCAATCGTTCCTTTTTTATCATTGGCGGCAGCAATAATTCCTGCTACATGTGTCCCATGGATATCAGGATTTATGGAATGATTGTTTGTTACAGCATTATATGGAGAGACGATGCGACCTTTAAATTCGGGATGGTCTGTTTGCATTCCTCCGTCAATGACAGCAACCGTAATTTTTGAGGAGCCCTTTGTTTCATCCCATGCTTTTTCGCTGTTCACTGTGTTTAAATACCATTGTTTATGATAGGAAGAATCTTTTGGTAAATAAGATGCTTTGATTTCATAGTTTGGCTCGGCAAATTCTATCCTTGCATCTGTTAATAACTTGTCCACTACTTTTTTTAACGGTTCTTGTGAATATACTTTTACTAAAGAAAGGCCATTATAAAAAGACTGTTCTGTAAGATTGCTTGCTGTTAAAAGATGAACTCGTTCTTTTTCTGTTATTCCTGCTTTAAACTTGATGATCAATTCTTGTGATTGATACTCCTTGCTAGGATCAAATAGTTCTTTTGTAGAAATAGTTGAGTTTAGCTTTATTTCCTCTGCCAAAACATTCGACGTGAAAGGAAATAAAAATATAAAAAGTAATAGAGTAATAAATTTTTTCATTTTCATTCTTCCTCTGTAAATGGTAATTGTTAATATTTTGATAATTAAATAGTTAATATGATTTTAGCATATTACAGGGAAGACTTAAAAAAATAAAGATGTACACATGAGTGTGGGGATGGAAGTATTTCGGAAAACCGCTTTTAACAGGGCTTATTTTTAGGGTAGACACCCATGCTAATAAAATTCGCAACATGGCGCATGGAAAGAAGAAGTCTCTCACATTTATAGTGCAGAGCAGCGTGAATACACGAAGACTCCTGCGGGAAAGCGAGACAGACGAGACCCTGCAGGAGCGTAGCGACGAAGCGGCTCGGCGCTCGCCCGCGGAAAGCGTAGTGTATTCACGCTGCGGAACTTCTTTTCAGGGTAGCCATTAAAATAAAACCAGGGTGTATAACAAACTTTCGTTTTTCTTCGTAATTGATTTATTAGTATCGCTGAGCAATTTTAGATTATTATTTCCTTTTCTACAAATACTATTGGTATAAAAAATAGTAAAGGAGATAAACAGATGAAACTATTTGGTGTTTTTTTTGTTACTTTGTTTTGTTCATTAATGATTATTGTAGCATTAGATTTATTGATTGGAGAAAGCCTCACTCAATCGCTTAATCACTTCATTGATCCGTTTAAGGTTATGCACGCAGGAGAGTATGTTGTGTTAGCAGGCTTTATTATTATCGTTATCGTGCAGCAAATCGTGATGATTAGAAAAGAGAAAAAAGGTTCTAGTTAGCTTTCCAGGCTGTTGAAAAACATTCGCTCTCTTCGTCACTCCCCGTTTTTTTCGGTGCTCATTACCAGGTAAAGTGGATGAACGACTAAATACGTATTAAAGGAAAATCGACTAAATGCGCAACGTCCTGTGGCAACGTCGATTGACTCGCATCCTGCGAGCCTGTGGCAACGTCGTTCTGACCAACATCCTGTTGGCCGCCGCTCCTCAAAAAGGGTCGTTCCTCGATAGACAAACGTTTTCAAGCAGCCTGAATGTTTGTAGTCTTACTTTTTCGAAACTCTGAAGGGTTCTAGTTAGCTTTGTTTGAACCTGCTTCGTATAAAAGAAACAAGTAATAGAAGCAAGGGAATAATGATTATCATCGGAAAATGCATATAATACAGCATTTTATCGCCTTCAGCTATATGTTCCTGAAAACTGGCTGCCATAATCAATGATATATAGACGACAATGCTCCCGATTGGAAACAAAATGCGCTGATAATTGTTCAGTTTAAATAAATCTGCTATCCCCATAACAGAAGCGTAGATAAATATAGATACTTTAAAAAATACAGTAATCAACATAGTAAATACGACAATGGCATCAAGCCTTTGTATAAAGTCTAATAAATTAATCTTTCCTACTGTTGTAAGAGTAGGAAAAGTAGCATCTGCTGTTGCACTCACCCCAAGAACGGCAATATTTAAACCAACGGTCCAGCTTAGAATGACACCACTTGAGATCATAGCCCACAGCCATACTTTTTTTACCTTTTTAGCTTGATTTAAAAAGGGGAGAAGCATTGTAAAAACAACCATTTCTCCGAAAGGCAAAGGGACTATTTTAGGTAAGGTTTTTAAAACGGGTTTCCATCCATTTTCTAAAAAAGGGAGAAGATTATGGAATTCTATATTGCCTGAAACCAAAACAAAAAAGTTTCCTGCCGCACCAAATAAGAACAACATTACAATTAATACTTCGGAAGTTCTAGCTAATACTTCTACTCCTAAAAAAAGGACATAACAGATGGCGATAATCAATGGAATGGCAATGGCTACTGATGGTGTTTCCCTTAAGGTAGATGCACCCAGCAAGTCGCTAATATCACGAATGTTTCTAGAGGCAATATACAAAAAATATAGGACATATAAAAAGCCAACAATCCAGCCTAAGTATTTCCCTAAGATTTTTCTTGCATAGCTTGTAAGTGGGAGCTTTGGATATTGGCGAAATAATAAGTAATAAAGGAAAAATAAGATAATTCCTGCGCATGTACCTAAAAGGACGACGAACCAAGCATCTTTTCTTGCCAATAGACCATAGTTAATTACCAAAGCCGTTCCTAAATTAAATATAAACATCAACGAAAATAATTGAATAGCATTAATTTTAGCTTTTTCCATTGTATAAAAATTTCACCTATCTTTCATGCATGCTAATTCAGTATATATAATGGTTATAAATATAAATCTTTTGCATCTTTTTTCCCTTCTTTATGATGATTGTTAATGGTCGAAGTTAGCTTTCTTCTTGAACCTATTTCGAATAAAGGAAACCGTTAACATGCCTAACGGAATAATTAGTAGCATAGGCAAATGCATATAATAGCTTATAAGTTTCCCTTCTTTCGTTAGCTCTTGGAAATTTGATGCCATAATCATCGATACATAGGTGACAATGATTCCGATCGGCAGCAGAATTCGATGATGGCTGTTCAGTTTAAATAAATCTGCTATTCCCATGACTGAAACATATATATAGATGGATGCTTTGAAAAACACAGTGATTAATAAAGTAAATACCACTATAGCATCAAGTCTTTGCACGAAATCTAGCAGATTGATTTTTCCAACCGTTGTGAGAGTAGGAAAAGAAGCCCGTTCTGTCGCTTCCATGCCAAGAACGGCAATATTTAAACTAACGGTCCAGCTTAAAATAACACCACTAGCGATTAAGGCGGACAACCATACTTTTTTCACATATTTTGCTTGATTTAAATAGGGAAGAAGCATCGTAAACACAATCATTTCTCCGAAGGGAAAAGCGATCGTATGAGGGAAAACTGTTTTAAAAATAGGCTGCCATCCATTCTCGAGAAAAGGGAGAAGATGATGAAACTCCACATTCCCTGAAGCCAAAACCAAAAAGTTTCCTGCCAACCCAAACAAACATAAAATGACAAAAAATATTTCAGAAGTTCTAGCTAAAACTTCTACACCCAAGTAAAGTACGTAACAGATGACAAGAACCAATGGGATGGTGATGGCTATTAATGGTGTTTCCCTATAGGTAGATGAGATAAGCAAGTCGCCCAGCTAACGAATATTTCTCGAGGCAATATCCAAGTAATAAATAACATATAAAAAACCAGCAGCCCATCCTAAGTATTTGCCAAAAATCTTCCTTGTATAGCTTGTGAGGGGAAGCTTTGGATATTGGCGGAATAATAAATAGTAAATAAAAAATAAGATAATCCCTCCAACCATCGATAAAAGGATGGCAAGCCAAGCATCTTTTTTTGCCGTTATTCCATAGCTGATTACCAAAGCAGTTCCCAGTTCAAATATAAACATTATCGAAAATAATTGAATAACACTTATTTTAGCTTTTTCCACATTTATGAAATCTCCAATCTTTAGAGCTATACGTACCATTCATTTACTAGAAGGGTTGCTAAGCATGCCTGTTCGACGTATAAATGCATTTACATTTATGTTCACTTCCGTTTTGGGAAATACTTCAGCATCCCATTTCTTTTCGATTTTTTTCCATGTTTTTTTGTCTTTCATGTTAATATGTTCACCGAAACCTAAAAAATCACTTTTTTCTTTTTGAGCCATATTAATCGTATTTTTAATTTCTTCCTTTATCTCTTTTTCCATCTCTTTTTCCAGTTTCTTTATTTCCTTTTGTTGTGAAAGATCGATAGAACAAAGCGTTTCTGAAATAGTTCCTTCTGCATTAACATGTATTTGGATAACGGGTTGATTGTTTTTTATCGTGACATTTATTTTTGTTTTGGAACGAGATAACTCTATGGAGATTGCTTCTTTCATGTCTTTGCAGTCTAAATTTAGTACTGTTTTTTTCATTTCATTCATGATCCAAGTAGTGCCTCTAGCCGTTTTTCCGTCTAGCCATGTATTTAATTTTCCATTCGTAAATAGACCAAGTCCACCTACTTCTGTTTTTGCACCAGGAGAGATTTGCTGCAAATTTTCCGTTTTATTTCCTTGCTCTTTATTGCCAGTTATTTGAATGCCTGACACTACAAGACTTCCTTCCTTCAACCCTTCTATAACCTGATCTACTTGTGTACGAATAAACTCTCCCCATTCATCTTCTGATGATAGTAAATTTTCATCTATTTCATCAGAAGGAATTGGATATACTTGGGTGGTTATTTGCAGTATATCTTTCGCTGAAGTGTTTCGTGCAATTACAACTGGGAAAAGGAGACGAAACTTGGAATCTCTTTCAATCACATCAAATAAATGCTGAATGCCATCTTTTGCAACATCTTCACTAATTACCATAACTTGGATATGAGGGAAAAATAACTGTCCTGGCAGCATTGGCGAGATTTTTCTAAGTGATTCCGATAACGTACTGCCAGAATTAGTTAATGTTATAACAGGGGCTGCCTGTACTTTTCCTCCTTGTTGACCTCCTGCGACTTGAGGAGGATTAATAACTTGAACAGTCGTGCGATATCTATTTTCATCCTCATCATCCTTGTCAATGGCAATAGCAGAAACAATATTCAATTTTGGCAATTCTCTACTGTCCCAACATCCGGATAAAATGGTGGTGGTTAAACATAATAACCACATAAAAATAACATTATGTTTCATTTGAATCACTCTTTGGTTGATTATTTTTTTTCTTCTCTTTATCGGAAGGTGGTCCTAGATTTTCCGTATTCCCCGTTCTCTTTACCTTGTTTTGACTAATTAAGCGAGGTCGTTTGGACATAAATGGAAATGGCACTCGGATAATGGCATCTTTTTGATCCTCTAAAATAATAGGAGAAAACGGAGCCAAATATGGAATTCCAAAAGATCGGAGACTGCAAGTATGTGCAATTAATACAATTACACCTAATCCAATTCCAAAAAGTCCATACGTAGCAGCTAAAATCATAAAGCTAAAACGAAGTAAACGTAACGCATCTGTCATCGTATAATGCGGGATGGTAAAACTAGAGATTGCTGTTGCTGCAACAACAATAACCATGGCACTTGAAACAATTCCAGCAGAAACTGCAGCTTCTCCCAATACAAGGGCGCCGACGATGGAAACAGCCTGCCCAACAGGTCGAGGCATCCTTACACCTGCTTCCCTTAAAACCTCAAAGGTAAATTCCATCAACAAAGCCTCTATAATAATAGGAAATGGAACATTCTGCCGCTGTGCTGCAAGATTAATAAGAAGAGGTGTAGGAATTAATTCTTGATGAAAAGACAAAAAGGCAATAAATAGAGATGGACCAAGAAGGGTAATAAAAAAGGAAATTATTCTGATGATCCTTAAAAATCCCACAATGTTCCATCGTAAATAATAGTCTTCAGCTGTCTGAAAAAATTGAATCCATGTTGCTGGCAATATTAAAGGGTTTGGAGTTCCATTGACGAAAATAACCACACGACCTTCAAGTAAATTTCCAGCTACAACATCTGGTCTTTCTGTTACAAACATGGTCGGCCAAGGGGTAGCTGTTTTATCGCTTATCCATTCTTCAATGGTGCTCGAACCGGTTACTTCATCTACTTCGATTTTATCCAGTCTTTCCCTTACTTCTTTTAAAAGTTTGTTGTTGACGATGCCATTTATATACATAATTCCAATTTGTGTTTGAGTAATGCTGCCTATTTCTCTTGTTTCCAGCCATAAATCAGGTGTTTTAATTCTGCTGCGAATCAAAGCAGTATTGGTTATTAGCGACTCTGTAAAACTATCTCTTGGTCCTCTTACAGATGGCTCAGCTAATGGTTCTGAGATTCCTCTTAATTCTCCTCCTTGTGCTGCACATCCAAGCGCCTGATCCCATCCATCCACCAGAACAATTGTTTGACCTGATAAAAGAGAGAGAAAGAGTTTCTTCCAATCTTTTACTTCCTCCACATGTGTGATCGTTAATATATGTTCTTTGATAAAAGTGCCTATTTGAGTAGAAATAGATTGATCCGCATGTTCCGCGATAGTTATATCATTCATTAGTTTATTAATAATAAAATTTCCCATGATCTGTTTATCTGTTAACCCATTAATATAAACGGTAGCAACTTTCTTATTGAATGGGCTTCCCATCTTAAACTCGCGAATACTGACATCACTGCTGTTCCCTAATGCCTGTTTAATGTTATTAATATTAATATTTAGATTCAAATCCAGTTCTTCTGCAGTAAAGTTTTTTAATTCCCTATCTACATACTGGACCGCTTGTTTGTTTCTTTTCTTTTTTGGAGTTAGTCGATTCCATGAGCTGTTCATCTTTTATACGCTCCATGTTTAAGTTTTTATTGATTCTTTCATTACTAAAATTTCCTATAATGTCTATTTTCATACACAGATTTATTTGCTGATCAAAATTATATTTTTTTTAAATAGAAATAATAAAAGGCTGTTTTCTAAAAGTTTGTTATTACTTACGTAACAAAATGGGAGAAGAAGTACTCAGTAGACTGAATACACGTAGACTCCTGTGGGAATGTGAGAAAGACGAGACCCTGCAGGAGTATAGCGACGGCACTGAAAAAGTGCTTTATTAGATAAATTATAGGTGAAACACTTAAATTTATTAGGGGGAAATTGGTATAGAGAGTTTGAAAACGACCATCATGTTGGTTAGGAGAGGCGTCCGCACGACTCCTGCGGGATTAGCGAGACAGGCGAGAAGAAAGCAGGAGCGTAGCGACGAAGCGGCTCGGCGCTCGCCCCGTGGAAAGCGAAGTGTATTCAGGTTGCGGGTTAAATAACAACAATCTATACGAAAAGAGCGTTACATTTAAACTATATGTAGCTCCGCCTCTTTTTTACAAAAAAAATCTCCAAGGCATCCGGTGAGTGAGTGTGGGGATGCCATGGAGTTGGAATATCCATCCGCTTTTATTTTACCTCTTCTATCTTAAGTAGTGCTTCATTTTCTCCAAATAATTGGATTGTTTCAAAAAACAATGCAAAATACCTAGTAAACGAATAGGTCTATTATTCTGGTTTTTCTAATAGGAAATCTATCCGCTTTTATTTTTACATATTGTTTACCGATATTTACAAAAACAATAAAACAACTTAATAAGTGTTTGGTACAATGAATAGAAATCTATCCGAAAGTACAGAAAAAGGAGATTTTCTATGATGAAGATTACAGTAGCCGGAACTGGTTATGTTGGTTTAGTAACAGGTGTTTGCTTGGCTGAAATGGGCCATACTGTTACATGTGTAGATCCTATTGAAGAAAAAATAGAGCTATTAAATAAACATATTTCTCCTATTTATGAACCACAGCTTGATGAATTAATAAGTAAAAATGCGCATGCACATAAACTTTTTTTTACGACAGATTATAAAAAAGCGTATAAAAGTGCAGATGTCATTATTATTGGGGTAGGTACACCTGAAAATGAAGATGGTTCTGCCAATTTGACTTTTCTTTATACGGTGGCAAAGCAAATTGCCGAATCGCTTGACAAAGATTGCCTCGTTGTGATTAAATCAACGGTGCCAATTGGAACAAATGATAAAATCGAAGCTTATATGCAAAAATATGCAGCAAAAAGTGTAAATATAGAAGTTGCTTCTAATCCGGAATTTCTTGCGCAAGGAACAGCTGTACAAGATACATTGCATGCTTCTCGTATTGTAATCGGCGTAGAAAGTGAGCAGGCAAAGCAGTTATTAACTGAAATGTATCAGCCGTTCCAACAGCCGGTATTAACGATGAGCCGTCGCAGTGCAGAGATGGTAAAATACGCAGCTAATGACTTTTTAGCTTTAAAAATTTCGTTTGTGAATGATATTGCTAATTTATGTGAAGTCGTTGGCGCTAATATTGAAGATGTTACAAATGGAATGAGCTATGACAGCCGCATCGGCAATAAATTTTTGCAGGCCGGCATTGGCTATGGCGGTTCTTGTTTTCCGAAAGATACGAAAGCATTGCATTGGCTGTCAGAAGAAGAAGGGTATGTATTGCGTACCGTAAAAGCGGCAATTGAAGTAAATGAGAAGCAGAAATTTAAATTAGTGAAAAAAGCAAGGAAGGAATTCGCATCCTTTACCGGGTTAAAAGTGGCTGTATTAGGTGTAACATTTAAACCAGGCACAGATGATCTTCGTGAAGCTCCGTCTATTCCGAATGTACGATTATTATTAAATGAAGGAGCAAATGTGCATGTATATGATCCTGTCGGTGAAAACAATTTCAAGAAAATTTTTCCGACAGAAGTTAAGTACGAATCAACGATTGAGCAGGCGATTGAAAATGCGGACATTTGCTTCATTTTTACTGAATGGGATGCAATTAAAGAAGCTCCTCTTAAGCAATTTAAAGAAAAAATGAAGACACCTTATATATATGATGGAAGAAACTGTTACAGCTTAGCTGCTGCTGAAAAAGCAGGAATTTACTATCGTTCGATTGGAAGACCTGCTGTTCATGATGTTGCAGCTAAACAAATGGTGAAAATCTAATGGAAAGGTATGATCGGAAAAGTTCTGGTCATACCTTGTTTTTAACATTTTAATGACGAAAGAGGTGTAAAGAATATTTGACACCTCTTTCGTCTTATTTTATAATCAAGGTGTAAAAAATGTTTTACATTCATTCTATAGTAAAGGTGGTATTCAGGTGCAAAATCGTATTAAAGAATACCGAGAAAAGAAAAACATTTCTCAAGGAAAGTTGGCAGATTTATGTAATGTAAGTAGACAAACTATTAATGCCATTGAAAACAATAAATATGATCCAAGCTTACAATTAGCTTTTAATATTGCAAAAAATTTAGGCGTTAAGGTGGATAATTTATTTTTAAATGAAGGAGAGGATAATAAGTGAGTACTCGGAAAATTGGTGCAATAATTTTTGGAATTGCTATTCTAATTTCTGTAAAACAATATTGTCGTTTCTGTCTATAGTTGAAGCACAGAGCAGCAGGAATACACGAAGACTCCTACGGGAAAAGCGAAATAGGCAAGACCCCGCAGGAGCGAAGCGACGAGGAGGCTTGGCATTCGCCCGTGGAAAGCGAAGTGTATTCCTGCTGTGGACCTTCTTTTAAAATCAACATTAAAATTAACAAAGCCTTTAAAAAATGAAAAATATGTACCAAGAGAGAACTCAAAAATAATGAATTCGCTTTCCTTTTTTTGGGATAAAAAAACTGCTTACAAATGCTTGACTCAAACCCAATTTAGCATTTAACTTGTTTGCTGCTAAATTTTCCTGTATACTTACCAAATTATGAGAAAAGTGTGATTGTTGTTTGTATCTATGGAATAATTTATGGAGTGATTTCCTACATACATTTTATTATAAATAAAATAGGAAGAGTTGGTGGTGTTGCTTATTCATCGTAATCTATTAAATTTATTATTTTTTCTATCTATTATTTATATATTGTATTTAACGATGCTTCCACATCCTTCATTAGGAATTGGTGTTGGCGTAGGCGGAGTAAACTTGATTCCCTTTGAAATGATGAATGGATTTTTAACAGAGCAGTCATTGCGTACGTTTTTTATTAATGTAGGAGGCAATATTTTTTTATTTGTTCCATTTGGTTTTATCCTCCCTTGGAGATTTGCCCGCATTGATTCTGTTTTCCGTGCAGCACTTGTTGGCGCACTTTTTTCCACTTGTATTGAAATCACCCAATTATTGATTACGAACAGATTTACAGATATAGATGATATTATTTTAAATACGATCGGAACAGTGATTGGTTATTTTGTATATAGGCTTGCTGCAAAAGAAGCAGTATAAAATTTATATAAATGGTAGTATATTTTATTTTTTCCTCACCAAATTAGGCAAAATGCATAAGTTAAAACAGAATA
Source organism: Niallia yueguangensis (assembly GCF_052663115.1). Classification (NCBI taxonomy): domain Bacteria; kingdom Bacillati; phylum Bacillota; class Bacilli; order Caryophanales; family Bacillaceae; genus Niallia; species Niallia yueguangensis. The sequence continues at coordinate 176,404 of NZ_JBQTCX010000008.1, read as the reverse complement.
ATCCGAAGGGAGATTAACTTATGTATTATCCACCATATTATCCATATGATATAAATGCATATCGTCAGCAGCCTGGGGGACCACCGCCATTTCCACCGCAAGGCCAGTTTCCTACTATTCCTGGTTTAGGTGATTTTTTTCCGCCATTTGGAGGAGGGCAGCCATCGCAGCCAGGGTTTCCAGGAGGCGGCGGGGGTTCAGAAGCACCAACTACACCTCCACCTTCTTATACCCCGCAGCTTCAACAATCTGCCGGTTTATTCGCTGTGGACCCTGGTTCGATGAGAAGGTGTTTGTATCGATTTACTTATGTTTGGTTAAATAATGGACGCAGTTTTTGGTTCTATCCGACTTTTGTTGGAAGAACATCTGTTGCAGGCTACCGCTGGCGTAATTTCAGATGGGTTTACTACGGCACAGACACAAATCGCATCCGATCTTTTCAATGTACGTAACGTATGTATGGAAGAAAGACACTTCAATCTGAACTGAACCCAAAAGTTAGAAACGGGTTTTAGGAAGCTATTTGGGCATGAGTTTGGTATTGAACTCATGCCCTTTCATATTGCCTTAATTCTTTCTTAATATCCACATCTCGTCTAGTTTAGAAGTATGAAAGTCACGCTCTAAAATGTTATGGCAATCTTTCCTTCTAATAAAATTTAAATGTATAAAAATTATTTTGCAGTTTTATGGACAATAACTGCTAGAATTTGCGTTGCTATTCCAAAACTACAAACTCCATACCATCCAAAGTGTGCGTAACTATAAGATCCTAGAAAAGAACCTAATGCTCCTCCTAGAAAAAAGCTTACCATATATATAGTATTAATTCTGTTGCGCATTTCTTCATTTAAAGAATGTACTCTGGTTTGGTTGGAAATATTGCTGGATTGAACTCCTAAGTCAAGCAAGGTAATTCCTACAATCAATCCCAATACTGTAAATCCAAACAGAAGGAAGAATAGATAAGAAATGATTACAACAATTACACTTATTCCTATAACAAATCTAGAGCCTTTCTTGTCGGCCATTCTTCCAACCAATGGGGCAGCCAAAGCACCGCTGATTCCAATTAATCCAAATAAGCCTGCTGCCTGAGAACCCATGTTGTAATGAGAGCTTTCAAGTAAAAATATAAGTGATGTCCAAAATGCACTGAAAGCTGCAAACATCAGGGCTCCATTAATAGAAGCTTCTCTTAAAACTGATTCGGTTTTTATTAATTGTATCATTGATTTTAATAACTCCATATATTGAAGGTTAGAAACAGGTTTACTTACTGGTATTAATTTTCTTAAAGCTATCATAAGAATGATCATCATCATTGCGGCAATAATATATACTATTCTCCATCCTAAGTATTCACCCAAAATACCGCTAAATGAACGTGATACTAATATACCAATTAATAAACCACTCATAACTGTGCCAATTATTCGACCTCTCTCCTTTGGATCTGATAACTGAGCAGCCAAAGGGATAAGAAGCTGAGGAATAATGGAAGTAAATCCAACTGCAAAAGAAGAAATCATCAGCATCCATATATTTTGAGAAAAAAACATACTTGTAAGCGAGAGTATTGAAAATAAAAACACTACAGTTATTAAATTTCTTCTTTCTCTTATGTCTCCAAGGGGCAATATAAATATCATTCCAACGGCATAACCTATTTGTGTAAGCATTGCTGCAGAACCTACACTAATTTCACTGACATTGAATGTCTTAGCAATATCTGACAGCAAGGGCTGTATATAATATAAATTTGCAACAGTAAGTCCACAAGCTATAGCCATAGCCAAAATCAATACATTATTTAGTACAGGTTTATTTTCCACAAACTCATTATTTAAGCTTTCCATTATACTTCACTCCTTTTAAAGAATAAAATTAGTCAATGTTTTCCTCTTCTCTTTCAGGCTTCTTTACAAATAGATAAATACTGAACGTTCAGTTTATAAATATATAATAAACTGAACGTTCAGTATTGTAAAGTGTGTTTTTTTATTTTTTAATATATACTATACGTATAGTTTTAAAATTGATTTATCATTATATAAGAGAGGTTATTAATAATGGATAAAAAATTAGGGCGTCCTCGCAGTGAAAAAACAAAAACAGATATTCTTACTGCTTCATATGATCTATTAATTGAAAATGGCTTTAAAGCAATAACTGTTGAAAAGATTGCTGAAAAAGCTGGAGTTAGCAAAGCTACTATTTATAAATGGTGGCCAAATAAAGCTGCCGTTGTTATAGATAGTTTCTTAAATGCCACTAGTGAAAAGCTTCCAATACCTAATACAGGGTCAACTATTGATGATATGTTCATTCAAGTTAATAATTTTGTAGAATTTTTAATGAGTAGAAAGGGAAATGTAATTGCTGAAATAATAGCGGAAGGACAATATGATCCAAACTTAGCTGATATATATCGTAAAGCGTATTTTAAGCCTCGCCGAAATATTTCAACACAAATTTTAGAACGTGGAATTTCAAGAGGAGAATTAAGAAAAGACCTGAATATAGATCTAAGTATTGATTTAATTTGGGGACCTGTATTCTATAGATTATTGATAACTGGAGAAGTACTTGACGAAATTTTTGTAAGAAACTTGATAAACTATGTATTTGAAGGAATCAAACCAAATTTTGAGAAAAGCTAATAGTCGAAAAAGTTTATATAAATAGCTTCTAGTTTAATTTCAATAAAATATTTTGAACACGCCATACAATGAAGCTGGTATGAGAGAAGCCTAAACTTTCTGCTTACAAGAAGAACAAAAACAATGAGCACCATTGTTATACAGATATTGTTTCAAAATGCGCAGCTCCGACCTTTTTCCACAGAAAAAGGGTTCGGAGCTGCGCCTGCTTTCAATAGAGGAAAGCGACGAATAATGGTGCTTAGTAGTAAGTGTTTACCCTTATTAGAGATGGAGTAGCTCTGCTCACGCCACCTTTCTTAAGTTAGAAATCTGCCTTTTCGAGTAATCTTTGTTCGCTCCCGTTCTCCAAATAGTAGGCTTGAATAGCTGTTTCAATCGCTAAACGATTAGCAGGATTCATAAAATCTTTTCCTAATAAGGATTCTATTTTTTCGATTCGGTGATAAAGTGTTTGACGGACAATAAATAGTCGATCGGCAGACTCTTTTTTTGAACCGCTGCACTCCAAATAAACAGCAAGCGTTTTAAGTAATTGACTGTCATTTTTTGCATCGTAAGCAAGGAGTTTTCCAAGGTAATTGTCAATATAATTCTTTAACTCTCCAGATTTTTGAAGAGGGAGCAGCAAGCGGTAAATACCGATTTCTTCAAAAAAATGATTCTTTATTAAGTTGTTTTTCTTTAAGGATAGTACACTCAGTGCTTCCTCATATCCTTTTTTTACAGATGAAATATCCCTTGAAATCGAACTTATCCCGAAATAAGGGTGAGCAGGGAAATAGGCAGAGTCGATGAATAAAAAGGTATTAGCAAGCTGCTCCCATTTATTTTGTTCTGTTTCTGTAGTGAAAATAGGTGGTGTAAACACAATTGCGATAATTTCATGTGGTCTCACAGAAATAATTGGATGAAAGCCTTTTTGTTGAAATAAGGAACGAAGCATCATCGATATTTGTACTTTTGACTCATTCCAGAGTGAACGATTTAAATCCGCGATGCTGTCTATCGCCCAGCAGATGATTCGGTAACCTGTTTGCGGATAGTGTATCGGGAATAGAGAACGAATTTGGTTATTGTTAATGGACTTATCAGACAGCAGCGTTCGAATAAATTCTTCTTCCACATTCTGTTTTCTTTCCTCCATTGTCCGATAGCGAAGTAAAATTTGGGAGATCGCTATCGCTGCTCGATCTAAAACAAGCAAATAAAAATCATTATAGAAAAATTCGTTTATTTCAAGAAAAATATATCCCCATATTTGCTCAAATACTCGTACAGGCACTGTAACAAAGGAGTGGTGCTGTAAAGAAACAAATCGTTTATCTCCTATATTAAAGTTTTCTTCTTGTAAATAGGAATGAATGATGCATTCCGTCTGCTTTTGATTGGATGGATAATAATATGACTCACTATCATGACATAAAAAGAATGCAGGGTGTTGAAAATAGTGATGTAGTTCTTGTAAGATTTTCAACATGCCGTTCGGTTGTAGGGAAAGCTTATTAAAATGATTGGATAAGCGGTCAAGATCAGTTATCCGCTGATGATGCTGATTGATGATGACTGTATGAAGATCTTGTGTAATTTCTACAAATTTAACCGTCTCTTCAAAAATAATAATCGGATAATTTCTTTCGTCCGCCAATTCAAGTACATTTTTTGGAATGCTTGTAATACAAGATCCCATTTCTATACAAAGGCATGCGGTGTCAAGATCTATCAATTTTGAAACATATTCTAGCTGAATTTGTGCATCCAATTGGAGGTTGATGCCTGTTGTTAAAATAAGTTCTCCGCCATTAACAAATCTCTCCATATCCTTTACTTCTAAAATATGAGACCACTTTATCTTTCTCTTTAATCCATTTTTTCCAGCCAATAATTTGGCTTTGTCAAACGTCTTTCTTTTTAACACATCTGAAACAGTTAATTCAAGCTCTTTCATCTAGACATCCTCCTAAATGTAAATCCGTCCGCTTAAACATTTTACACTATGTAAAATGAAAATTATTTAAATTATCTGTAAATTAAATAGTATCCTAGTATATATTCATACGTCAATAAAGGCGTATTTTCACTATTGGAAGGAGATGGTATGAATTGGATGATGTTAAGACGTTATCATTAGTAGAAAAAGATCAAAAAAACATTTGGCATCATATATCTCCGTTCGTAGAAGAAAAGCCAGCGATGATCGCTGTCAAAGGAGAAGGAGCCTGGTTGACGGATTATGATGGCAACCGGTATTTAGACGCTATGTCTGGTTTATGGTGTGTAAATGTAGGGTATGGAAGAGAAGAGTTGGCAAAAGCTGCTTATGAACAAATGAAAGAATTATGCTATATGCCAATGACGCAAAGTCATGTTCCTGCCATTGAACTTGCTGAAAAAATTAATGACTGGCTAGAAGGCGAGTATATGATTTTTTATTCCAACAGCGGATCAGACGCAAATGAAGTGGCTTTTAAAATAATCCGTCAATACCATCAGCAAAACGGTGAACCAAACCGTTATAAGTTTATTTCTCGACATCGTGCCTACCATGGCAATTCCATGGGAGCTTTATCGGCAACCGGACAGGCACTTCGAAAATATAAATACGAACCGCTTGCAAGCGGGTTTCTCCATATAGCACCGCCAGATCCATATCGGTGTCCAACAAATCTCACAAGTGAAGAGTTAAGTATAATGCGTGCAGAGGAACTAGAGCAGAAAATTATTTGGGAACAAAAAGAAACAATTGCCGGTGTAATTATGGAACCGCTGATTACTGGAGGAGGCGTATTAATCCCCGATCCTGTTTATTTACAGAAAGTACAAGAGATATGCAATAAGTATGGAATTTTATTAATTATTGACGAAGTGATATGCGGATTTGGCCGGACAGGGAAAAAATTTGGTCATCAGCATTTTAATGTGAAGCCAGATATTATTACGATGGCAAAAGGGTTAACGAGTGCCTATCTTCCATTATCTGTTACTGCTGTCAAAAAAGAAATTTTCGAAAAATTTAAAGGGAATGAAGAGAATTTGCATTTCCGCCATATTAACACTTTCGGTGGGAATCCTTCTGCCTGCGCCGTTGCTTTAAAAAATCTCGACATATTAGAACGTGAAAATTTAGTAGAACGAGCTGCTTCCAGCGGAGCATATTTATTAAAAGAATTAACACCGCTAGCAGCAAGCCATCCGAATGTTGGCGATGTCCGCGGGTTAGGCATGATCATTGGAATTGAATTAGTCGAGGATAAAGCAACAAAAAAACCTGTTCCTGCGGATTTTATGGGGACAATCGTACAGGCATGTAAAGATGAAGGGTTAATTATCGGTAAAAATGGAGACACGGTAGATGGTTTTGCAAATGTATTAACATTAAGTCCACCTTTATCCTGCACCGGCGATGATTTAAAGTTTATTATTTCTGTGCTGAGAAAAGTACTTGCGGAAAACCAATATATTATTTAGGGCAAATCATTCAAGTTTATTTGCCCTCCTTTTAATTAGGGTATCTAGAAAAAAACATTATTAGAATAATCAGAAAAATAAAATTATTTGTTTACTAACTAGAAATTTCCATATATAATAGACTTATTATTTTTTTAGGCTGTTTTCTCAAAGTTTGTTGTTTCTTACGCAAAAAAATGGGAGAAGAAGTACTTAGCAGATTGAATACACGTAGACTCCTGTGGGAATGCGAGAAAGACGAGACCCCACAGGAGCGTATGCGACGAGGAGGCTCGACGCTCGCCCACGGAAAGCGAAGTGTATTCAGGCTGCGAGTTTAAAAGCAATATTCTATACGAAAACAGCCTTTTTAAAAATTTCATCTAACATACAAAATGTGATTGTTTTCTTGCATTTTTGTCCTTCTTTATCGTGTTTACTTTTACGCACCTCATTTTTACATTACAAAACATACTACTTCTTAATTTTTGTTTAATTATTGTTATCAAGCCAGGCATAGATAACCGCAATATATATGGTAAACATTTTAAACATCTAAAAAAATTTAACCTCATAAGCAAATTATCAAACTCATAAAATAGCAAAATGCATTCATTCTATTTTGAATTTACAGGAAAACTTGCTTGTTATCTAAAAATAGAAGGAGGTTTTTTATGCGTTCAACAAACTTTTCACAGATAGTAAAAGAGAATTTAGCTAAAAATTTCGAGGAAGTAGAGCGTGGATTAACGAATCAGGAAGCATTGGAAGAAGCGAATCGATGTCTTTATTGTTACGATGCTCCTTGCATTACAGCTTGTCCAACTAGTATTAATATTCCATCTTTTATTAAAAAAATTGCTTCAGGCAACATGAAAGGATCTGCCAAAACGATTATGGATTCCAATCCGATGGGGGCGAGCTGTGCACGAGTATGTCCTACGGAAGAATTATGTGAAGGGGCATGTGTACTCAATCACTCTACTAAACCAATTATGATTGGCAATCTGCAGCGTTATGCAACAGATTGGGCGATCCAAAATGATCAGACTTTCTTTGAGGCGAATAAAAGCAATGGCAAAAAGGTTGCAATTGTTGGAGGGGGTCCGGCTGGATTATCAGCTGCAAGAGAACTTGGACGTTTAGGTTATGAAGTGACGATATTTGAAGCAGAAGAAAAGGCAGGAGGATTAAATACGTATGGCATTGTTTCTTTTCGATTGCCAAAGGAGATTTCTTATTGGGAAGTAGAGCAAGTAATGAAACTAAATGTCGACATTCGTACTAATACAAGAGTAGGCAAGGATATCTCTGTCGAGGAGATTTTGAGAAACTATGATTCTATCTTGCTGGCAATTGGCATGTCCCATGTTCCTGATTTAGGAATAGATGGGGAAGATTTAGAAGGGGTTTACGATGCCATTCAATTTGTAAAAGAAACAAAAACAAACCCAATTACAGATGAATTAGTCGGGAAAAAAGTAGCTGTAATTGGTGCCGGAAATACAGCGATTGATGCAGCAACTTGCTCGGTCCGCCTTGGGGCAGAAAATGTGAAAATTTTATATAGACGGAGTATAGAAGAAATGACGGCTTATGATTTTGAATATGAATTCGCAAAACAAGATGGCGTAGAATTTAGGTGGCTGACTGCACCGAAACAGATTATTGGTGATGAAAACGGTCAAGTTAAGGGAATAGAATGCATCAAAATGGTACTAAGTGAACGCGGAGAGGATGGACGCAGCCGGCCGGTTCCGATAGAAGGGTCTGAATTTATGCTTGAGGTAGACCATGTTATAAAAGCGATCGGTCAATCCCGCTATGCAGAGCTTCTCGAGCAATTTCATCTGGAACATGACAAAGGGATAGTCAAGATTAATCCGGACACTTATCAGACATCCAATAACAAAGTATTTGCATGTGGGGACGTTATTTTCGGAAATGGGCAAGGCGAAGCGATGGTTGTATCCGCTGCACAACAAGGAAAAGAAAGTGCATATGCTATTCACCAAGTGTTTTTTGCTGCAAGGGTAGAAACCGCATAAAATGAAACCTGATTCAGTCGGGAGATTACTGCCCGTTAATACGGGATAATAACTCAAAATTAGGAGGCTGATTTATGGCAGATTTACGCATTAATTTAGCAGGTATAAAATCACCCAACCCTTTTTGGCTGGCATCTGCTCCTCCAACCAACACAGGTTATCAAGTGCAGCGTGCCTTTGAGGCAGGCTGGGGAGGAGCGGTATGGAAAACATTAGGTGACCCAATATTGAATGTTTCTTCGAGATTTGCAGCTGTTAGTTTTAATGGTCAAAAAGTAGCCGGCTTTAACAATATCGAATTAATTACAGATCGTCCATTGGATGTGAATTTAAAAGAAATTTACGAAACGAAAAAACGATTTCCTGATCATGCAATTATTGCTTCCTTAATGGTCGAACCAAAGCAGGAGAAATGGCATGAAATTGTGAAAAAAGTCGAGGATGTTGGCGTTGATGGGCTGGAGTTGAACTTTGGCTGTCCACATGGCATGGCGGAAAGAGGGATGGGATCTGCTTCTGGGCAAGTGCCAGAATTAGTAGAAAAGCAGACTTATTGGGTAAAGGAAGTGGCAAAGACCCCCGTTATTGTCAAACTGACACCTAATATAACAGACATTACAGCAACAGCAGAAGCGGCCGTAAATGGCGGTGCAGATGCAGTCAGCATGATTAATACAATCAACAGCTTGGCTGGCGTTGATATTGATACATGGCAAACCATTCCTCATGTAGCAGGAAAAGGGGCGCATGGTGGATATTGTGGGCCAGCGGTAAAACCAATTGCCTTACATATGGTTGGTGAGTGTGCGAGGAATCCACGAATTAATGTGCCGATATCGGGAATTGGAGGAATCTCTTCATGGCGGGATGCGGTTGAATTTTTATTAATGGGGGCAACAGGGGTGCAAGTTTGTACGGCGGCAATGCACCATGGCTTCCGCATCGTAGAAGATATGATCGAGGGGTTAAGCAATTATTTGGATGAAAAAGGACTTTCTTCTGTTATGGATTTAGTTGGAAAGTCTGTTCCGAATTATTCAGACTGGGGAGACCTTGATCTAAATTATCAAATCGTGGCAAAAATTAATAACGATGTATGCATCAATTGCAATAAATGCCATATTGCCTGTGAAGATACGTCCCACCAATGTATTGATATGTTAAAAGATTCTGATGGAAACAGTTATTTACAAGTAAGAGAAGAAGATTGTGTCGGCTGTAATTTATGTTCGATTGTTTGTCCTGTAGATGGAGCCATTGATATGATTCATATTCCGAATGAGCTTCCGCCGATGACTTGGAATGAACGGCAAGCAGCGCTCGGTGCTTTTACAAAAACGTAGAGTATGGTGAATAAGTAAACTCGTATCTTAAGAAAGAAACAAGAAATAATGAAAAATAATCCACCGAATAACTAGAAGAAACTGAATGTCTATTTTAGATGGGATGGAGAGGATTTATATGAAAAAGATCATAAAAAATGGAATAATTGTAACCGCAGCTGATACGTATTGTGCGGATATATGCATTGAAAATGGAATTATTACACAAATTGGCGAAGATTTGCATGCGGTAGATGCGGAAATGATTAATGCAAAAGGTTGTTACGTATTCCCAGGCGGAATTGATCCACATACCCATTTAGATATGCCATTTGGCGGTACAGTGACGAAAGATGATTTTGAAACAGGTACGAAGGCAGCTGCTTTTGGCGGAACAACGACCATTATTGATTTTTGTTTAACTTCTAAAGGGAAACCATTAAAAAGCGCAATCGAAACTTGGCACAGCAAATCGAAACAAAAGGCGGTCATTGATTATAGCTTTCACTTGCAGATTGTAGAAGCAAATGAAGAGGTGCTAAATGAGCTGCCAGACATCATTGAAGAAGAAGGAATAACATCTTTAAAAGTATTTATGGCGTATAAAAATCATTTTCAAGCAGATGATGAAACACTTTTCCGCACTTTAGTTGCTGCCAAGGAGTTAGGGGCACTTGTAATGGTACATGCAGAAAATGGAGATGTAATTGATTATTTAGTGAAGAAGGCACTAAAAGAAGGAAAGACAGATCCGATTTACCATGCTTTAACAAGACCTGCTGAAGTGGAAGGGGAAGCAACAGGAAGAGCAGCTGTTTTAACAGGGTTAGCAAAATCTCAGCTTTATGTCGTGCATGTATCTTGTTCTGCAGCTGCCAAAAAAATCGAAGAAGCAAGAAGCAATGGCATCGATATATGGGGAGAAACATGTCCGCAATATTTAGTATTAGACCAAACTTATTTAGAGAAACCTGATTTTGAAGGAGCGAAGTATGTATGGTCTCCTCCATTACGCGAAAAATGGAATCAGGAAGTGCTGTGGAATTCCTTAAAAACAGGGCAACTGCAAACATTAGGATCGGATCAATGTTCTTTTGACTTTAAAGGGCAAAAGGAATTAGGAAAAGGAGACTTCTCGAAAATTCCGAATGGTGGTCCCATTATCGAGGATAGGGTAAGTATTTTATTTTCTGAAGGTGTGAAAAAAGGAAGAATTTCGCTTAATCAGTTTGTAGATATTATGTCTACGAGGGCCGCGAAACTATTCGGACTTTACCCGAAAAAAGGAACGATTGCCATTGGAGCAGACGCAGATCTTGTTATTTTCGATCCGGAAATCGAACGAACGATTTCTGCAGAATCACATCATATGGCCGTAGACTATAATCCGTTTGAAGGCATGCAAATTACGGGTGAGCCTGTGTCTGTCTTATCTAGAGGAGAGTTTGTCATTCGAGATAAACAATTTGTAGGGAAACCGGGCGCTGGACAATTTATTAAACGGGCAAAATACGGTGAAACTCAAGAGCCAAAGGAAAGCAAAACATTAACGATATAATAGAAACTTCTTTGTCAAGGTTGTTCAAAAAGTCCGGGAAGGGAGAGGCAGCATGTCAGAATATCAGCAGTTCTTGCAAGAGCGTGATCAAATAGACTTTTTGCTCCAACAAGGCTACCGAATTAAAAGTGTTGTAGAAAATTTAAATGGTACAGTCGTAGAATTTGAAAACAATAAGGTAGCTGAGGAAGAAAGCAGAATAGAAACGTTGTATCTAGGCACAGCAAATGCAAGGAAATATTTTTCTGCAAAATTAATCAAACAAGAAGGGGTCACCACTTGTGAGAAAAGGGGACGGAGGTACACTCCTTGAAATGTAATGATAGAAAAAAGCTGCTTCGAAGGGAGAGTTCTATATGGAGGGACAAAAACTGTTAATTAATGGAGAGAGATTAAAAGAGTCACTCGAGAAGTTTGCTGATTTTGGACGTACTAAAAATAATGGAGTCACACGACTGTCATTATCGGAAGAAGATGTGAATGTCCGGGGATTTTTTCGTGCTTGCTGCGAAGAATTAGGGATGTCCGTCAAAGTAGATGATATGGGAAATATGTATGCTACATTGGCAGGCAAGGAAGATAAATCTCCGATTGTCATGGGTTCTCATCTTGATACGGTAAAAAAAGGGGGAAGATTTGACGGGGTATTAGGTGTTGCTGCTGGCTTAGAGGTCGTTCGAACCATCGTGGAAAATAAACTGACTCTTCCCTTTCCGATAACGGTTGTTAATTTTACTAACGAAGAAGGAGCCAGATTTGAACCTTCTATGATGGCATCAGGGGTTCTCTCTAGTAAATTTGATAAGAAAACAATGCTCGAAAAAAAGGATGTCGAAGGAATCACCTTTGAAGAAGCATTAAAAAGCAGTGGATATGCAGGGGAGGAAGCATCTCGATTAAAAGAAGCAACCGCCTTTTTGGAAATGCATATAGAACAAGGACCGATTCTTGAACGAGAATCTTTGGCGATAGGAATTGTAGAATGCGTGGTCGGAATGGTTTGTTATGAAATCGAAATTACTGGTGAGTCTGATCATGCAGGTACAACTCCAATGGACATGAGAAAAGATGCTCTCTTTGCTGCAAACAATGTCATTGCCGAATTACGCAAAAAGCTTGGTGCTCTTGATCAAGAGTTAGTATATACAATGGGAAGAATGAACATAACCCCAAATATTCATACGGTTATTCCAAATAAAGTTGTTTTTACAATTGAAGCAAGACATAAAGACCCAGAGGTTATGAAGCAAGTAGAGGACATCATTCTAAACCTTGCCGCGTTTTCTGAGCTGGAAGGCTGTACGTTAAAAACAGAAAAGTTATGGGATCGCACTACTGTTTGGTTCGATGAACATATCCTAAATATAATGGAGAAATCCGTATCATCATTAGGCTACTCCTATAAAAAAATGGCTAGTGGGGCAGGACATGACGCTCAGTTTATCGCAAGTTTATTCCCAAGTGCGATGATTTTTGTGCCTAGCATAAATGGCAAAAGTCATTGTGAAGAAGAATTAACAACATGGGAAGATTGTGAAAAAGGGGTTAACGTTTTATTAGAAACGGTACTGGAACTCCAAAAAGAATAAAATAGAAAAAATGAATATAAGGAAATCCCTCATGTAAAGCAGTTGTTAGCATTAACTGTTTTACATGAGGGATTTTTTTGTTATAGAAAAGAATCGGCTTCACTTTCGTTTCCTAAATTTTTAACAAATAGCCAAAATCAGTGCATAAGACTAACTAGTAATTGCAAAAACTATCCATAACTTATAAAAAACTGGAAAGGAGATGATTGGATTGTTTCGTAAATCTCCAAAAAATAGGCAGGTTAAAATTCCTAATGAAATAAAGAATATCGAGATTCTTTCTATGAACCTAGATGAGAATGTAAAGGAGCTGCAGTCGATATTTGAAACGAGTTTTGATATTGTGTTTCATTCGTTTGTTTTGGCCAACGATATAAAAGCGATTGTCATTTATATAGAGGGATTAGTGAATACAGAATTATTGGAACAACATGTTTTAACTCCCTTATTAACAAAAATAGCAGAACAACAAGAAACTTTAGAGGATAGCATTGAAGATACATTGCAGGTTGCGAAAAAGAAAGAAATAAAAACAATAAAAGCTTGTGTGGAAAATATTTTGATAGGAAATCCGGTTTTATTAATTCATACACTAAATAAAGGCTATTCATTAGGTTTAACACGCTGGGAACAGCGCTCCATCGAAGAACCTCAAAGTGAAAGTTTGGTAAGAGGTCCAAGAGAGGGGTTTATCGAGTCTTTGGGGGTAAACCTTTCACTTATTCGTCGTAAAGTAAAAAGTCCATTGTTAAAAACAGAATCCATGACAATAGGGAAATACACAAGTACAAATATTGCGATTGCTTATATAAAAGGAATTGCGGAAGAAGGGCTTTTAGAAGAAGTGAAAAGCAGGCTGAATCAGATTGAAATAGATAGTGTACTAGAGAGTGGATATATAGAGGAATTAATTGAGGATAATTCTTATTCACCGTTTCCACAAATTCTTAACACAGAACGTCCTGATGTAGTCGCCGCGCATCTGTTAGAAGGAAGAGTAGCAATTTTGGTTGATGGAACTCCTTTTGTACTAATTGCTCCAATTAGTTTTTTCAGTTTATTGCAATCGTCAGAGGATTACTATCAGCGCTTTTTTATTAGCTCCGTTATCAGGATATTGAGGTTTACCTTTATGATGATATCTTTGTTGCTTCCATCACTTTATATTGCAGTTGTTACGTATCATCAGGAAATGATTCCAACCAATTTATTAATAAGCATTGCAGCAGCGAGAGAGTCTGTGCCATTTCCGGCATTTATCGAAGCGTTTCTTATGGAGATAACATTTGAAGCATTAAGAGAAGCAGGGGTTCGCTTGCCAAAACAAATAGGGTCTGCCGTTAGTATTGTTGGCGCCCTTGTTATTGGTCAAGCTGCCGTTCAAGCTGGATTAGTATCTGCTCCAATGGTAATTGTAGTTGCCCTAACAGGTATTGCATCGTTTATGATTCCCTATTATTCACAAGGAATATCATTGCGGTTGCTTCGTTTTCCTATGATGATCCTTGCTAGCACATTAGGATTGCTCGGCATTATGCTAGGTATTATTGCAATTATTATCCATTTATGTGCTTTACGCTCATTCGGTGTTCCTTATCTTACGCCAATTGCGCCATTAAAAGGAAAAGAATTAAAAGACTCTTTTATTCGGGCTCCATGGTGGAAAATGAATACACGTCCTCATTTAACAGGACATTATAATAAATATCGCCAGAATGGCGGACAAAAGCCAGGACCACAAAGGAAGTAACAACGGAAATGCAACGTGATAGGAAAGGATCACTTAAATGAATATTCATGTACTTAATAAACTGATAAAAACGATTATGCTGCTGTTTATTATCGCTAATTGTTTTATTCTAACAGGCTGCTGGGACAGAAGAGAAGTATTTGATATGGCAGTGGTACTTGGTACTGCTATTGATAAAACAGACGAAAACGAAGTTGAGGTTACTGTGCAAATATTAGTGCCAAAAGGTGTTGGCAGTCAAGCAGGAATTCAATTAGGTGGTGGCAAGGTTGTTGTCGTACGATCAGATAAAGGGAAGAATATAGCCGATGCTACCTCTAATTTAGAGATGAAATTGCCAAGAAACATTTTTTGGGGACATTGCAAAATGTTTATCTTTGGAGAAAGTTTGGTAAAAGAAAACGGGATTAGGAAAGAGCTTGACTTTATTTTACGACATCCACAGCCTAGGGAACGAGCATATGTCTATATAGCAGAAGACAATGCGAAAAAATTTTTAGAAAAGCAGCCTTATATAGAATTATACGTTGGTGAAGGCATGCGCAAAATGATTGAAAAGAAAATTGTCGTAAAAAAGTCAGTAAAAGATGTACAGGAATTGCTTACAAGCGATGCGAAATCCGTCGTCCTTCCATATATGAAACAGATAAAATCTGGGGAAAAGGGTAAAGAAAATCTTATTGCCACTTATGATGCAGCCGTATTCAAAAAAGATAAAATGGTCGGACTGCTAAATAATAATGAAATGAGAGGAGTTTTATTGATTCGCAATGAGTCAAAAATAAACAGTATCACCGTTCCTTTAAAAGGTCAAAACTATGTGTCTGCTCGAGTCGTTAATGTGGGTACAAAATTAGATCCTATTATTAAAAAGAGCGAATGGAAAATGAATATCAATGTAACTATTACATGTGCAGTATCTCAAAATGGAACAAACTTGGATATGATGAACCCTAAAATAGTGAAACAAGCAGAAAAAGAAATAGGAAAAGTAACAAAATCGAGAATAGAAGATGCTCTTCAAGCTGTACAAAAAGATTTACAGGTTGATGTGCTTGGGTTTGCGGATAGTTTTCATCAAAAATATCCAAAAGAATGGCGAAAGGTAGAAAAGAACTGGGATGAGTTTTTACCTGAAATAAAAGTTAAGACGAAAGTAAGTACAAATGTTCTTCGTTCTGGATTAACGACGTTGCCAACTGGATTAGAAAGAGATGAGGTAGAAAAATGAAGTGGATGTCTGTGATAGGGATCATCTGTGTACTGGCGATTATGATAGCGTATGAATGGCCGCGAATAAACAAAACAGAAAAAAAAGAAAAGTGGGCATTTTTGGTATTAACAATGTCTAGTGGAATACTAGCTATCGTTTTGCTGTTTTTTCCAACATTACCCGGTCCTTCTCAATGGGTCCATACTATGTTTAAACCTCTAAGTAAAATACTTAAATAACACTGCATTATTTCATTAAATTATGTGTTATTAAACAATAGATGCAAAAAGCTTATAAAAATTATTACAGTCTAATAGGAGTATTAAAAAAATGAGGTTATAAGAATGAATAAAAAAATAAAAATTTCGGCATTTCAAATGATGTATTTGCTTACTATGACTATATTGTCAACTGCTATTCTTTCTATACCATCGGTTACTGCTAAAACTGCAGGGCGCGATATGTGGATTTCTCCATTTTTCGCAAGTATTAGTGGGTTATTTACGACTTTTATTATATATAGACTTCATAAAAAGTTTCCTGATGAGACTATTTTTCAGTACAGTAAACATATTGTTGGAACTTTTTTATCTAAATGCATAGGTTTTATTCTTTTGCTGTATCTATTATTAGTGACAAGCATCATTGTAAGAGAATATGCTGACTTCATTATGATATCTTTTTTGCACTTAACCCCATTAGTTGTAGTAGTAGGGAGCATGATTATCCTTTGTGCCTTTTCTGTACGATCCGGATTAGAAGTGATTGCAAGAGCAGCCCAAGTATTTTTTCCAATCTATATAATTCCTTTATTAATGCTGCTGCTGCTCATATATGATTTCAAATTAGGTAATATGTTTCCTGTTTTAGAACATGGATTGAAAGCCCCATTAAAAGGAGCCCTGCAGCCATCCCTTTGGTTTAATCAAATTTTTCTTATGGCAATACTGCTTCCATATTTAACAGATAAGCAAAAAGGAAACAAAATGGGATATATAACGATCCTTTTTAATTTAATTTGTATGGTTTTTCTTAATTTTGTTTGTTTATTTGTTTTTGGCGAAGATGTGAATGTGTATAATTATCCAGTTTTTACAGCTTTTCGCTACATTTATATCCCACCTTTTTTTGAACGGTTTGAGTCAGTAGTTATTGTAGTTTGGGTATTAGGTCTATTTATCAAGGTTTCCTTGTTTTATCAATTACTCGTACTAGGAACGGCACAATGGATAGGGATTAAAAATGAAAAGCCCCTTGTTTTTCCCTTTGGATTTTTTATTATTGTGATAGCCATTTGGTTAAGTCCAAATGTGGCTATTTTAACAACCTTTATTGAAGAAACAGTGCCTGTACTTGAAATTCTTTTATATGTCTGTATTCCAGTTTGTTTGTTAGTAATAGCAATGATTCGAGGGAAAAGCAGCAGAAATTAACAGGATGACTACTGAGTTTATTTTGAGTCATCCTGTTATTTCAAAAATAGAAAGAATAAAATTTTTCAAATTAGATGAGTGTCTAGCTCCGGCGCCTGCGCTTTTCTTATCTATAATGCTTGAAATTTATATTTTCCCTCGCCAATAATAAGCGTTTTTTCTTGTAGACTGTTATTTTCGGTTTTAAAAACCAAATCGGTAAATTGGTTGTCAGGACCTTTTTGAAAGGTAAAGGTTTTATCTCCTATAGAAAGGGAGGCTATTGTTTCGGTTGTAGACTTGAGCGATAATCCAAATAAGCTTTGCCAGTGTTTTGCTGCTTCTACCGGGTTGTTTACAGTAAAGACTGCTTCGGCGATGAATGTTTTTCCTGCTGGATGTGATTGGATTACCTTCGTGTTTACTAAGTTTTGATAGCGCTCGTCGTCGGTTCCTTTCCATTGAATCACAAATGGATAAACAAGCCCTTGAAAGCTGCCGGCAATCGTTAACATCTTCCATTCAATTAATTGGCCTTGATTATCTAGACGTTTACCAGCCATGATTGGCGAAATATTTAGTCCAGCAGCTTCTAAGTTTGCGGCAACCGCTTCAATATTATCTGTTCGTAAAGCAACACGACTAAGGGCTTCATGATCTGGTAAAGTCGCAATGGAATCTCTTACCACATCATTTGGATCTGTTATTGTTTCGGCTAGTTCACGGTCTTCGATTCCTAAAAATTCTATATATGTTAAATCAAAATAACTAAGGGCGTTAAACGTTCCCCATTGTTTATGTGATCCGCCTTTAAAAGCAATCAAGCCATTTTTTTGAAAAATTTCAATTGGATAGTCTAAGTCGTTTACATAGTGGACAACATGATCCCACAGTATTTTTGCCATCATTATTCATCTCCTAATTCCGTTGTTCTTTGTACTGCTTTTAGTACGCTTCGCTGTAAACCTGCTGCAAAATCACTGTTATTCAGTTCATACAATGCATGGATGCCGACGCCGGCTGGAGAGTTGTTGATATCTAGTAATTGTCGTGGATGCAATTGTGTTTTCTGCAGCATTGCAACAGCACCTGCTGTATTTTCTAATGCAATTTTCCATGCTTGTTCTCTTGGCAGACCAGCTAAAACTCCCGCATCAGCTAATGATTCAATAAAATAGTAGACATAGTTTGGTCCTGCAACCCCGTATCCAGTAAAAATATCAATCAGTGATTCATCAATATACTCAACCTTCCCGAATCCAGTTAAAAAGGAAGCTGCTTGTTCTTTCGTTGCATATTTATTTAGTGCGACACCGCTGTAGCCTAAACCTGTATCTGTTAATGTATTTGGAATCACGCGGATAATAGAACGGTTTTCGCCAAGGTAGGAAGTAAGTTTCTTAATTGTCACGCCTGCAACAATAGAAATGATGACTGCGTCTGATGAGGATTCTTCTTTAATGTTCTGACAAATAGTTTCTAAATCATCTTGAGGACGAACGGCAATGACAATTAAATCTGCTGAAGCTAGTTTTTCTATTGGCGAGGAGGTTGTGACAATCTGATATTTTTTTTGAAGAAGTTCGCAGCGAGAATCATTTACATCAAAAACACTAATTTGATCGTTTATGTATACATTATTGGTTAATAAGGCGCGAATAATAGCTTCTGCCATTTGACCTCCGCCGATAAAATGAATCGTACTCATACATCACCATTCCTTTTTTATTTAATGTATAATACTGTCCGACAATCCCTTGTTTTGCTTCAGTTTAGACGATAATTTGTTAAACAAGGGATGTCGAATCAGCTTAAAATGCTTTAATTGAAATTTTGTTTGCAAATTGAGATTATTTCCAAGAATCTAATAAGATAAATCCATCATATTTTCCTTCTGATTTAATGTATGATTTAAATGCATCTGATTCATATGCTGCTTTTAAGTCTTTTGCCCATTTTGTATTTTTGTCTGCATCATTGATAGATACAATGATGCGGTGTTGCTTAGGTGTGTTTTCTATTTTTAGAGCATCCGTAATCTTTTGACCAGCATTGGCAATATAGTTGCCGTTTACCACTCCAAAATCAACATCTTGAAGAGAAATTAAAATTTGTGCAGGATCTAATACTTTAAAATCGATTTTATATTTATCTGGAGTTACACTTTTTAAGTTAAAATCAGTTGTACCAGCATCTTTTGCTATTTTCACCCAGCCAAGTTCCTCTAAAATGCGGACAGCACGTTCTTGGTTTACAGGGTCATTAGGAAGAGCAACCGTTGATCCATCTTTCACTTCATCAAGAGATGTATGTTTTTTCGAGTATAATCCTTGAGGTGCACTTGGAACAAATGTAATTCCACTCATATTAGTAGCTAGTTCTTTGTTGATTCCTTCCATGTAAGCAGTACTTTGGAAGATGCTTGCATCAATGGATCCTTCTTTCATCGCCGGATTTACTTGCATGTTTTGACTGAATGTTTTTACGGTTACTTTATACCCTTTGTCTTCTAAAATAGGTATAATCCCTTTACGGAATTGCTCTTCATAGGTGCCGACACCAAAGCCAACCGTGATTTCTTTTTTATCTTCGCCAGCTTTTTTGTCATTACCACAAGCTCCTAAAACAAAGATAAGTCCAATTAGTACGAAAAATAAGATTTTTTTCATTGTTTTGTCTCCTTTTCTAATATAATCAAGATTGTTATTTGAAGTTAGATAACTGTCTAGCTGCAGCGCCTAACCCTTGTGAAAAATAACCCTTTGTCTCTAAAAGTAAAGAGCACTTTTTGAGCCAAATGAACATTTTTCTTCAGGGTTGATCAAGGCACTTCCGCTTTTCCAAAATAGAATCGTGAAATGCATGTAATGCGTCATCTTTTACAGTGAGAGGAATAGCACAATTTGGTGCAAGAATAAAAGGTTCATTTTCCATTTGTTTCAATGCTTTTTCTGCAGAATTTGTGATGTTTTTAACATTAGCTTCTATAAATAGATGATGATCGACACCTCCAACCTTTGTTGTTTTTAAGTCTGCATCTAAGCCAGGATTGCCTTCCGCTTTTGTATCCCAGCTGATACCTTCAATCGAATAATCATTAAATCTTTCTGGCTGAGCGTATGTTCCACAAGTATGGAGAATTCTTTTCCCGCTTTTTGCAGCATCCAATACAATCGAATCATATGGGCGGGAAAATTCGTTAAAGCTTGCTTCATCAAAAATTTCAGGGTTTGCTGTTCCGGTAACAGCATAAAATAGTCCATCTATTCCAACCTTGTATAATTCTTGAACATAATCAGCAATAGTCAAAGAGATAGAGTGTAAAGCATGATGAACAGCTGCTCGATTTTCGATGAATAAGCTTTCTAAACTCACAGGGTTTTTAATTCCAAAAACTGTTTCATATACATAAGCAGATCTTCCTGCTATAAAAAGCAAAACAGTTAAAGGAGAAAAAATGGTTTGCACAAGTGGAGTATCGGGCAAGCCTTGGCGAATCGCTTTAGCTGCTTGTAATTGTTCCACTAACGGTGCGGAAGCGAGCACTTTTTTTGTTTCGATATTCCATACGTCCGCTGCATTAGGAATAGCGGTAGTCAACTGCTTCGGAAAAACGGTTTGATATGTTTGAAAATCATATGAATTTCCCCAGATTTCTGCTAAATAAGTGGCTCTCGGATTAATTTTTACCCAATCCCAATCATATTTTTTCGTAAAATGAATCGTTGTTTCTGCTAAATCTTCTGCATTTTGCTCTTTATCGATAAAATGACGCCATGCACTTACAATCGGACGATCAGCTTTTTCGCCTGATAGTAAAGCATCAAATCTTTCCTTTTTCGTCCATAAGCCCATTTTTTACCTCCTTTTTAATTTGTCTTCAAAAGAGGGAAAGGTGGTTTCCTTCTTCAGGCTATAGACAATCGCTTGCAATTATTGTCTACACGCTGAAGAAGGAAAATTTCCCTCTTTTAAAAGATTAATAAAGTATAAAAATTTTGAAGTTAGATGGCTGTTCAGCTCAAGGGCAGACCAAGGCGCTTGAGCTTTTCTTAGTTTCGTCTTGCTTTTCGGGCTAGATAGTTTCCTAGTGATTGCATTCCTTGTACAAAAATAATAAGGACAATAACGGTAGCTATCATTACAATTGTATCAAAGCGCTGATATCCGTATGAGATGGCTAAATCTCCGACACCGCCTCCTCCAACTGTACCAGCCATTGCGGTCGCTCCAATTAATCCGACAGTAGCTGTTGTTAACGATAAAATCAATGATCCAAACGCTTCCGGCAATAGAAAATGCCAAATTACTTGAAACGGAGTCGCTCCCATTGACTCTGCAGCTTCTAAAATGCCTGGGTCCACCTCTAATAAAGAGTTTTCTACTAATCTCCCAATATATGGGGCGATATAAATGATAAGAGGTACAATTGCTGCTGCTGTCCCAATGGATGTTTGGACAATAAATCGAGTAAAAGGGATAATAGCCACTAATAAAATAATGAATGGAAGAGAGCGGACAATGTTGATGATTGGATTTAATAGACCATATAAAACCTTATTTTCCAATACACCGCCACTTCTTGTAACGACCAATAATATACCAAGTGGAATACCGATTAAACTTCCGATTAACAAGGAGAACCCTACCATATAAAGTGTATCGATAATTGCCTGGATAAATTGATCTGCTGTAATGGTTGTACTAATCATAGTTGATCTACCTCCTCTATGATGATGCCTTTTGATTTTAAGTAAGTAAGAGCATCCGATATAGCGGAAGTCTCCCCAGTGAACTGAATAATCATATATCCTAATGTTGTACCTTGAATTTCTGTCATGTTCGCGAAAAGGATATTTAGCTTTAGCTTGTATTCATGAATCAGTTTATAAATAACTGGTTCTGATGCACATTCTCCAACGAACTCCAATTTGTAGCGGCTGCCGGAACTTCCTTTTGCTTTTTCTTGAACCGTGCTTGGAATATTTGTATTAATAACGGTCTTCACAAAGTTTTGAGTTGTAGGATGCTGCGGTTTGCCGAACACTTCTAAAACCGATCCTTGTTCAATAATTTTTCCTTGCTCCATAACAGCAACTTTATTGCATATTTCCTGAATAACGGCCATTTCATGCGTAATAATCATTATAGTAATGTTATATTCTGCATTTATTCTTTTTAATAACTGCAGAATAGACTGGGTTGTTTGTGGATCTAGTGCTGATGTTGCTTCATCACATAATAATATGGAAGGATTGGAAGCAAGGGCTCTTGCAATGCCAACCCGCTGTTTTTGGCCGCCGGATAATTCATTTGGATAACTATTTGCTTTATCGCTTAAGCCGACAAATTCTAATAATTCTGTTACCCTCTTTATTATTTCTTGTTTGTTTTTTCTTTGAAGCACTAGCGGAATGGCTACATTATCAAATACATTTTTTGATTCTAATAAATTAAAGTGTTGAAAAATCATACCTATTTGTTTTTTTGTGACGCGAAGCTCTTTTTCGCTATAACTGGAGAGGGCTACCCCGTTCACAAAAACATCGCCTTTTGTTGGCTTTTCTAAATAGTTAACTAAACGAATTAAGGTGCTTTTTCCTGCACCACTATATCCAATTACACCGAAAATATCTCCCTTTTCAACTTTTAAACTAATTCCTTTTAACGCATCATTAGAGATGCCTTTTCGGTTATACGTTTTATAAATATTTTTTAACTCAATCATTGGCATTTCTTTTCCCCCTGCTTTGTATAGTCGTATTATAGTGGGCTGATGAAGGTAATGAAAATGGGTCAGCAAATTTTAATTCCTATTAATCATATAGGTATTGAAATACCTTTCTATTCGACAAAGGTGAATAGGTAAAAAGAACTATTTGTGTGTATTTTTGTGAATCAGTTGTTTTTGAATCGTTTGTTCCGTGTCATCAATACTATCTATTGAGATTGATTGCTTCATCTGATATGTTGAACTTTATGTTATCTTCTGGTGGGATGGAGATAAGTTTTAGATGCAGGATATTGAACTAATGTTTTGGAGTGCCTACAAAAAAATATAAGCTAGTCTTAAAAGTTGTGGCTGTTTTCAGAAATCTCTATTTATTTCAAATGAAACGATTCTGGTTTATTGAGCTTTCACTTCTTCCAACCTTTCTATTCTTTCTATTGCAGTAGCTAGGCTGCTTAAAATATGATCTTTCATCGCATTTTCTGCTGCTTCTGGATTTTTTTCGATAATTTTCTGCAAGATTAAGCTATGTTCCACTGCTGCTTTTGCATCCCAATCTCCATGGGCAGAAACAAGCCGGCAATAACGAAGAGAATGATCTCTAAGGATATTTAGTATTTTTTCAAATGTGGTCAGTTTACTGATTTTCCCTAAATAATCATGAAATTCAAATCCGTAGGAGACAAACTCCTGATTGGAGTGCTGCTGGAAAGAAGTTTTTAATTTTTCTAGTAATTTGGTTAAATTTACAATATCTTGTTCGGTTGCAAGTAATGCTGCACTTTTCGTAATGGCCCCTTCTAACATGCTTCGTATTAAAAAAATCTCTTTCATTTCTTTCTTATTAATGGAAGCAACCTTTAGACGTCCATTCGGCTGTCGTACAAGGAAATCTGCCAATTCCAACCGTTGAATTGCTTCTCGCAATGGAGTTCTGCTGATTTCCAATATCGAAGCTAATTGTTCTTCCCGAACAATCTCATCCGGTTTTAATATACCATCAATAATTTTTTGCTTTAACACCGAATAAGCATGGTCTTTTGTTAGTAGACGATTATTTATATTGTTCATATTTACCTCCTAAACATGAATTAGAATTTCTGTATAATTGTATACAATTCTTTTAAAAAAAGAATTTTCTGATTCTTTATATAATTGGATTATAATAACTTGAATTATGACAGTCAATATGATTTTTACTATGTTCTAAGCTTCAAAAGTAATAATCGGACAAAATATTACAGCTTTTCCTTAAAGAATATACAATAGGGCCAATGTAATGAAAGAAACAAATGTAACACAAAATCTGATTGTAATATTGATAGATTCTATTAATATTTTTGCTTGTTGTTTTATTTATAGTGCCATGTGTATTTATTGTAGGCTGTTTACTATAAGTTTGTTGTTTTTGAATAATAATAAACATGGCTGAAGCACTTAGCATCCTGAATACACGTAGACTCCTGCTTAGAAAAGCGAGAAAGACGAGACCCCACAGGAGCATAGCGACGGCACTGAAAAAGTGTTTTATTAGATATAATTATAGGTGAAACACTTAAATTTACTAGGGTAAAAATGGTATAGAGAGTTTGAAAACGACCATCATTTTGGTTAGGAGAGGCGTCCGTACGACTCCTGCGGGATTAGCGAGACAGGCGAGACCCTGCAGGAGCGTAGCGACGAAGCGGCTCGGCGCTCGCCCCGCGGAAAGCGTGTGGTAAGCCTCGGAAAACCGAACGAAAACCTCTACGTTGCTTGGATTGTCGCTACCTATATTTTATAGCATTCACTTTTTCAGTGGCCTCAGCATAGCGACGAGGAGGCTCGGCACTCGTCCGCGGAAAGCTAAGTGTATTCAGGCTGCGGGTTAAATAACAACAATCTATACGAAAAGAGCCTTAATGTAATAATAGGTAAGTAAAAAAATATGAAAGGGTTAACAAAAATACGATATGTAATTTAAAATGATAATTATTTTACAAAACGTAAATAATCATTAATTGTTATTTACCAATCGAAAAATATTATGTCAGATAATCTGACATAAACTCTTCTTTTTTAACCTATACGTGTTACTATTATCTTAACTTTCAGAAAAAGGAGACTATTACATGAAAAAAACGCATCCTGCACTCGTTATCTTTTTATTCTTTTTAGGCTGGGTATTTATGTATGCAGACCGAAATATTCTATCGCCTGTAATGGGAAGTATTGGGGAGGAGTGGAACTTAGAAAAATCCCAATTAGGATTAATGGCAACCGTCTTCTTTGCGGCATATGCACTCATGCAAATTCCAACAGGCTTTTTAGCAGATAAATTTGGACGAGTGAAAGTACTTGTTATCGGCTTTATTGTTTTTGGGGTTGGTACTTATTTAAGTGGTGCTTCTACTACTTTTGGAATCTTCTTAATGATGAGAGCATTAACTGGATTAGGAGAAGGAACTTACTACGGATCACAATACGGAATTTCTTCTACTATTACACCGAAAAAATATCGTGGACTTGTATCAGCTATTATTAACAGTGGAATGGCATTTGGTATTTCTTTAGGATTTATGGCATCTAGTTATTTTACGTATGAATTAAACAAAGGCTGGCAGTTCCCGTTTTATGTATTTGCAATACCTACTATTATTGTGGGGATATTAATTGCTATCTTTGTTCGTGATAATTCACATAAGCAACAAAAGGAAACAGCATCTGTTCAAGAAAAAGTAGAAATGAAGAAAATATTCACAAAGAATCATATTTTTGTTTATGTGTTAATCTTTTGTTCTTTATATGGATTCTTTGGAATGTTAACTTGGCTTCCATACTATTTACAAACTGCACGAGGCATTGAAGCATCACAAACTGGTATTATATCCTCTTTAGTACCATGGGCTTCCATTCCAGGAGCAATTCTTTTCGGATTTTTATCGGATCGAATTAAAAGTAAAAAACCGCTTATTATTGGGTTGGCTTTAGCTGGAGCAATTTGTCAATTTGCTATTCCATATACAGAAAACTTTAACTTTTTAATCGTTGGATTATGTTTATATGGTCTTCTTGGAAAATTAGCGCTTGATCCTGTTTTAATTTCTTATATGGCAGATATTACACCAACATCTATGTATTCAAGAGTGTACGGATTCTTTAATTTCAGCGGTATGCTTTCATCGATTTTTGCTCCATATATTACTGGATACTTTGCTGATAAAACAGGCAGCCTTGAATTTGGATTTTATTTAGCAGGTGGACTATTAATTATTGGTGCTGTATTATTTTTGTTTACAAGCAATAAAAATAAGGAAGAAAAAACTATTGGCGTGTTAAATAAGGAGGAAACAGTGGTTTGAATAAAGTAATAGTCGGAACAAAATCGATGGTTGTCAGCCCCCATTATTTAGCCTCCCAGGCAGGAGAGCGTATTTTAGCGGAGGGTGGAAATGCATTTGATGCGGCTGTAGCAGTAAGTGCTTGTTTAGCAGTTGTTTACCCACATATGACAGGACTTGGAGGAGATTCCTTTTGGTTGACTTACCAAACGGGAGAAGGCAAAGTACGTTCCTATAATGGCAGTGGCAGAACTGGTGCCAACATTACGAGAAAAACGTATGAAGGAAAAGAGTCCATTCCATTTCGAGGGATAGAAAGTGTTATTACTGTTCCAGGTATGGTAGACAGCTGGGATGCAATCATAAAAGAATATGGAAGCAAATCTCTTGCAGAAGTTCTGCAGCCAGCTATTGAATATGCAGAAAAAGGGTTTCCGCTTTCCAATGATCAGCATGAAAATACAGTTAAAAATGTAGACCTATTACAGGCTAATAATGAAACGGCAGCTGTCTTTTTGACGGATGGAAAAATTCCTAACAAATTCTCCAAATTTGTGCAAAAAGATTTAGCAAATACATTAACTCAATTAGCAGCAAAGGGCAGAGATGATTTTTACAAAGGAGATTTGGCAAAACGGATTATTTCCAGTCTTCAAGCAAAAGGCGGCTTGTTAACAGAAGCAGATTTTGCTGCACATAAAGGGGAGTGGAGCAAGCCGCTATCCAGTACATATCGTGATTATACGATGTATCAAGTGCCGCCAAATTCTCAAGGCTTTGTCGGTTTAATGATCTTAAATATATTGGAGAATTTTGATTTTTCATCAATCCCTTATGGTTCTTATGAGTATTATCATCTTCTAGTGGAGGCAGTGAAAAGAAGCTTTCAAGATAGAAACGAGTATTTAACAGATCCTAAATTTAAAGATATTCCATTAGAACGATTGTTAAGTAAAGCCTATGCAAAAGAAATGGCAGATTCTATTTCATTTGACAGTACGAATGATTTTAAGACTCGTCCTGTTGGGAGCGATACGGCTCATGCGGCAGTTGTTGATAAAGATGGTAATGCTGTTTCGTTTATTCAAAGCTTATATTTTGAATTCGGCTCTGGAATTGTTGCTGGGGATACAGGAATTACGATGCAAAATAGAGGGTCGTTCTTTTCCCTAGATCCAAATCATGTGAATACATTAGAGCCACAAAAACGAACTTTTCATACGCTGATGCCGGCAATGGCATTTAAAGACAATAAACCATATGTGTTATACGGAACACAAGGTGGAGAAGGACAGCCGCAAACACAGACATTGATGATCACAAGAATGCTCGATTACGGATTCGATCCTCAAGAATCGATAAGTGAACCGAGGTTTGTTTGGGGAAGGACATGGGGAGTAAAAACAGAAGAATTAAAAATCGAAGGCCGAGTTTCAGATGAGGTGGTGGAAAAACTTCAGGATGCAGGTCATTATGTTAAGGTAGTAGAAGGTTTTGATGGCATAATGGGCCACGCAAGTGCCATTTTAATTGATGAACAAGGCTACTTATACGGCGGTGTAGATCCTAGAAGTGATGGAGCAGCCGTTGGCAGGTAAATAAAAAAACAGTTCAATTATTAAACAGATAGGCAAATTCTTTAAAACAGCATGCTGTTGATAAAAAAGCTCTCTCTTTAAACGCTCGACTGCCGTATATTCGGCAGTCATTTTTTGTGTGAATTATTTTCTGATCAGCCCAAAAACTAAACTCAAGCTACCTTAGGAAAACTATTGCAACAGAGCTTATCCATATTGTTAAGGAAGGAACAACTACTTAAGTTATATTATAATAAAGGGTAGAAGATATTTAGCGGCAATGAAAACGGAGGAACGATATGAAACCTAAAATCAAGGATGTGGCAAAACTGGCAGGTGTATCGCCAACAACCGTTTCGCGCGTCCTGAACAACAGAGGCTATATTGGAGAAAAAACAAAAAAAAATGTGTATAAAGCGATGAAGGAGCTAAATTACTATCCAAATGAACTTGCCAGGTCGTTATTTAATAAAAGAACAAATGTTATTGGCCTCATTATCCCAACAACAGTAAATCCTTTTTTTGGGGAGCTTACCTTTGAGATTGAAAATGTGTGTGCTTCGATCGATTATAAAGTGCTGATTTGCAATAGTTTAAATGATATAGAAAAAGAAGAGAAATATTTAGAGATGCTTATGCGTAATCAGGTAGACGGAATCATAGTCGGAACACACAACCAGGGGATTGTCGATTATCAAAAACAGCATTTAGCAGTAGTAGCCATTGACCGGACATTGGCTGAAAATATACCGATTGTCAGCTCCGATAATTATGAAGGAGGAAAGCTGGCATCTGAACTGCTTGTATCAAAGGGCTGCAGCAGAATTATTCATATTAATGGGCCAGTAGATTTTGCAACACCTGCCATGCTTAGAAGAAAGGCCTATGAAGACGTTATGTTGGCAAATGGGAGAGAACCGATTACTTATGAAATACAAGAAACCTTTAATCCACAAAGCCAATCTAATGTAATGAAAAAAATCTTGGCGGAAATACCAGATGTAGATGGAGTATTTGCCAGCAATGATATTTTTGCTGCATCTTTTATAAGGGAGGCAAAAGCACGAGGAAAAAAAATCCCTCAAGATTTAAAAGTGATAGGGTATGATGGGACAGAAACAGCGCAAAGTTTATTTCCAGACTTAACAACTATTCAACAACCTATTAGACTTCTTGCAGAATCAGCTATAGAAATATTATTAAAGCAGATGGACGGAGAATTCAACGACACCCCACAGCAGATAAATCATCCAGTAAAGCTTCTTTTAGGAGAAACAACTTAAATGAAAAAAAGCTGAGATAGGTAATGCAGATTTTTAGATGAGCAGTAAAATGCAATTCTTGATAATGGAGTTGCATTTTTTTATGAAAGGCTCTGTTAAACTTGCCTGTTTCCGCTTCAGGCATTCGCTTTCCGTGGGCGGTCTGGAAGCCTCCTCGGCGCTCGCCCCGCGGGAAAGCGTGTGGTAAGCCACGGAAAACCGAACGAAAACCTCTGTATGATACAAGCGATTGTATTTTTTCTGGGGAAAAAGAACTGATTTTAAAAATGTGCAACCGGTTGACATAAAAAGGATTGACTTATGAAACCGGTTGACATAAAATAATGTTGAAAGTGCTTTCATTTTAGGTTGGAAGGTTTTTAATCTAAAAAAAAGGAGCAATAAATATGAAAAGTTCAAAAGGTCTCTACTGGAAACTTAGTGCGTATTTCTTCTTTTTCTTTTTTACCTGGTCATCGAGCTATTCCTTATTCTCCATTTGGTTGGGGCAGGAAATAAACTTAAATGGAGCAGAAACTGGCATTATCTTTTCTGTAAACGCTATCTTTGCCTTGTGCATGCAACCGCTTTACGGGTATATTTCGGATAAAATCGGTTTAAAAAAACATATATTATCTAGCATAAGCATTTTACTAGTATTCGTTGGTCCATTTTATATTTATGTATATGGACCATTATTGCAATATAATGTAACACTTGGCGCCATCGTTGGAGGGCTGTATCTTGGAATGTCCTTTTTGGCTGGTATTGGTGCCATCGAATCTTATATAGAAAAAATTAGTCGCAAGTACGATTTTGAATATGGAAAATCAAGAATGTGGGGATCATTAGGATGGGCGGCAGCAACATTTTTTGCTGGTCAGTTATTTAATATCAATCCAGACATTAACTTTTGGGTGGCTTCCCTATCGGCTATTATTTTAGTAGCTATTATTCTATCAGTTAAGGTGGAAATGACAGAACAGGAAATTTTGAAAGCGGATTCTGTAGGGTTGAAGGATGTAGGAAATCTTTTCCTTTTAAAAGATTTTTGGTTTTTAATGTTATATGTAATTGGGGTGACCTGTGTTTATAGTGTCTATGATCAGCAGTTCCCTATCTACTATTCTTCTTTATTTCCATCAGAAGCACTAGGAAACCAAGTGTTTGGATATTTAAATTCTTTTCAAGTATTTTTGGAAGCTGGCATGATGTTCCTTGCTCCATATGTTGTGAATAAAGTAGGGGCAAAAAACAGCTTAATTCTTGCAGGTATGCTGATGGCATTCCGTATTATTGGCTCAGGAATTGTAATTGGCCCAATCGGCATTTCAACCATGAAATTAATTCATGCCTTGGAGCTGCCTATTATGTTGATTGCCATTTTTAAATATTTAGCTGCAAATTTTGATACGCGCCTGTCATCTGTGCTTTATCTCGTAGGCTTCCAGTTTGCTTCTCAGGTAGGAGCTTCCATTCTTTCGCCAATTGCTGGGGGGCTTTACGATAGTATTGGTTTCCGTCATACTTATTTAGTAATGGGGATACTAGTGTTTATTTTTACAACTATATCCATGTTTACGTTATTAAATGAAAGAAAAAATACAAAGAATGCTCTTCGTAAAGAAGCAGTCATAAAAACCATTTAGAAGGAGAATAGCCATATGCTGAAGACGAATAGATTAAAGAAAGCGGAAGAATCTTTAAAAGAAACGATGAAGAAAATGAACAATCAATACAGATTAGGCTATCATATTATGGCGCCTGCAAATTGGATTAATGATCCTAATGGATTAGTGCAGTTTAATGGAGAATATCATGTGTTTTATCAGCATCATCCATATGATGAAAATTGGGGCCCAATGCATTGGGGACATGTTAAGTCAAAGGATCTTGTTCATTGGGAGCATTTGCCGATTGCTTTAGCTCCAGGAGATACATGCGATAAAGATGGCTGCTTTTCAGGAAGTGCAGTGGATAACGATGGGGAATTGACGCTTATTTATACGGGGCATCATTATGTAGATAAGGAAAAGGATGTTTTTTTTCAAAATCAAAATATTGCTGTGAGCAAAGACGGTGTGACTTTTGAAAAGGTTGGAGAAAATCCTGTGATAGCTGAACCGCCTGAAGACAGCTCTCATCATTTCCGTGATCCAAAAGTATGGAAGCATAATGGCGAATGGTATATGATTCTTGGAAATGCTACAAAAGAAGAGGTTGGAAGGGTCATTTTATATAAATCTCCTGATCTGCGAAAATGGGAATATATCGGGGTGCTTGCCCAAAGTGACGGCACCCTTGGGTATATGTGGGAATGTCCGGATTTCTTTGAATTAGATGGTAAGTATGTTTTGCTTTTCTCTCCGCAAGGGATGGAAGCAGAAGAAAATCGCTATCAAAACCTTTTCCAGACTGGTTCTTTAATTGGAGATTATAACTATGAAACGAATGAGTTTGTATACGGTGAATTTACTGAACTAGATCATGGGCATGACTTCTATGCGGTTCAAACATTATTAGACGATAAAGGGCGCCGCATTGCGATTGGTTGGATGGATATGTGGGAATCGGATATGCCTACGAAAAAAGATGGTTGGGCTGGTGCTCTTACACTTCCGAGGGTTTTAACGTTAAGCAAAGAAGGAATCCTTTTGATGAATCCTGTAGAAGAGCTAGTTCAATTGCGTGAGACCGCATATCCTGTATTACAAAACAAATCAGTAGTAGACAGCTGTTTTTATGAAGCAAAAGAAGTATTATTGGAAGTGAAGGCTGTCTTTGATTTAAAGAGCACAGAAGCGGAGGCTATTGAAGTAAATCTTATTGGGAGCGGTAGTGAAGTTTTAACCATTCAATATCATAAAACGACACAAAAGCTTACACTGGATTGTTCTAATTATGGAAAAGAAAAAGATGGCGTAAGAAGCACAAAATTAGCATCCTCAGAAGAGCTTTCCTTACGAATATTTATAGATCGATCATCCATTGAGATATTTGTTAACGATGGAGAAGCGACGATGACAAGCCGAATCTATCCGAAAGAAGAAAGAACGGGAATAGAAATAGTCTCGGAAAATGGAGTGGTTAATGTAAAAGAGTTAGCTGCTTGGAAATTAAAAGATACCTGGAAATAATGCTATCATATTGGAAAAGAGGTATGTCCTTCATTAATAAAATTCTTTATATAGAAGTATCATTTTGATCTATATATTAGAGTTTGAATGGAAGGATAGCCTTCTTTTTTATGTGTAGAATATGTAATATTGTTCTTTATAATGAATAATATTAACGATAGGGACAGAAGTTTTTAAAAATAATGGCTCTGTTAAACGATCATGTTGTTTATAGGAAGGGAATCTGCGAGACTCCTGCGGAAAGGGAGTGGATTCCTGACCTTTTGAAAATCAACAATGGAATTTAACAGAGTCTAATAATAACTAATTTTTGTATATTAAGAACGACTGAAGATAATTATTCGCCTGATTCCAAGCGATGGTTTTTTTAGGAAAAATCGTTCTTTTTAAAGAACGATAAAGTGTAAAAAATAGCTATGGATAAACAGTCGCCAAAAATTAAGAGGAAGATGGTGGATTACTTGTCAGTTATCGTAGAACAAGATAAAGGGAGTATTTCGTTTTTTAGTATACCTGGTGTAAAAAAATCGTATATGAAACCGAGAATTATCGCACTGATTCCTGCCCATAATGAAGAGAAATCTATTCGAGATTGTTTAGCTGGCCTCCATGATCAATTGCTCCCTAAAGAAGTAGAATTGGATGTATATGTTGTTGCAGACAATTGTACGGATCGAACAGAAGAAAAAGCAATTGCTGCTGGTGAAGAGTTTAACTTAAATTTAAAGGTAATTGTAACAGAAAATAATAAGCTTCGAAAAGTTGGAGCATTAAATGCTGGATGGAAGCTGCTTTATGGAGATGTACTCGATTTATATAATAAGCAGTTAACCGAACATCAGGAGTTATATAAACAAAGTATTAAAGCCATTTTAGGGATGGATGCAGACAGCAGGCTTGCCCCAAATTGTTTGAAAAATTTATGGGAAGGCTTAATGAGTGCCCGTAATATTGGCGGAGTAATGGCAAAATATACAATGCGTATGCCAAAAAAGAAAAGCCTTCTGTCTAAAAATGATGTGTATTATGAAGAAAAAATAGCGAGTGGCGAATATGGCGGTCCTATTACAAGGTGGTGGACGCATCAGCAAAAACAAGATATGGCCAGCTGGCTCCTTGATCTTCAATATCATGGAGGAAGCACCTATGTACTTGGCGGTCAGGCGACTCTTTTTAGACCAGAGGCATTGCAGGAGGTAGTGAATCATAATAAATTAGATGGCCCATGGCAGAACGATAGTGATGTAGAAGATATGCTTTTAACATGGCAGCTCCAAAAATCCGGTTGGAAAACGTTAATTAGTCCTGAAGGGCGATGCTTTGTAGATGCGATGAGATCGTATCATACCTTCCGAGAGCAGCGTAATAAATGGAGTTCAGAAACTGTAGATTTGCTCACCAATAAAGATTTAAGTGTACAAACAAGGCATAAAGGGAAAATATGGCGAAACCAAATGAAGCTGTTTTCTGATTTAGTAATACGTGTTATGTTTCTAACCCTTTTGTCTGTAGCCCTTGCAACTGATCAGTATTATTGGTCATGGATTTGGTTAATACCAGTTGGTCTTGCATCGGTATTAAACATGATGCTAGCCATTAAAACACCGATGCACAGAACCGTTGATGTTATTTTTGCCTTTTTGCTTATCAGTCCCGAATTGTATTTATGGGTGAACTTAATGACATTCAGCCAAGTTTGGCTAGGCAAACTTTCAGCAAATAAAAAAGACGGCTGGGCCAACCAATATGCAGCAGAATCAGGGAAAACAAGAAGTAAATTAACACAAGGGATCTTTTTTGCTATTATCCTCAGCTTAGGGGCAGTTTATGCTTGTGTTGAGTATAGAGATTTTTTGACTAGTCCTGCAGTGCAAGAAGCAATTAAACCTTATTTGATGGGCGGTTGGATCACGTTGACCTACTTAACGATTATTAAATCGTTAATGATGGTTTATCAAATTTGGACATTGCGCGGGAGACATGCTGCGTAGAAGAGATTTTTTTACATTAAATATTCTTAATTGCTTTTGACATGAAACCATTCCCATAAAATAAACTCAAGAAGAACACTAGTTGGCGTAACATAAATGAGGCTGAATAAAAAAATGGCGTTACAACTAGTGTTTTAGTTCTTGGATATAGTGGTTTCAAATTAAATATTATTCATAATTAAAAACTCCTTGCTTATGTAGTGAGGAGTTTTTAGTTTGGGATCCCGCTAGCAAATTCGATTTACTAATGGGACTTCTCTAAAATAAAATTTTGATCTAAAAAGAACAAAATATGTTTGAAGAAATCATTTTTTCACCATCAAAAGGAATACGGATTAAAATGGAGGGATAATTGGTACTTTACTGAACAGTATACAATTGAGGATGGAATTAGAGTAGCAAAAACACTTCTAGAACAGTCGAAATCGTCCCACAGCTATGGTTGTAGGAAGTGATTATGTAGCCGCCGGAATCATCTACGAAGCTAAGAATCAAGGAATACGGATACCTGAAGATTTGGCAGTTATAGGACTTTGATAATCAGCCAATATCGAAAGTAGTGGAGCTTACAACGATACATCAACCCATTAAAGAGTTGGGTGAGACAGCAGCAAATTTATTATATAATTTAATTAATAATAAAGATGTTCCAACCATTAATAAATTGGAATTAGAGTTTATTAAAAGGAAGTCAACATAAAAAA
The DNA here is from genome assembly GCF_052663115.1 of Niallia yueguangensis. NCBI lineage: Bacteria > Bacillati > Bacillota > Bacilli > Caryophanales > Bacillaceae > Niallia > Niallia yueguangensis. Next base: position 141,677 of record NZ_JBQTCX010000008.1, on the reverse strand, counting down.
GGCCACATTCGAAATGTGGTCTTTTTATACTTAAGCTAGAACCAGTTCTGGTACAGGAGCTTTAAAATGTGTTCTTTTTTTAGTTTCATCTATAAAACTGAATGGCTTTATAGATAGATTTTCAAGTGTATGTAAGTAATTACAAGCTTGTAATGGAACAAATGAGGTCATATTCCATACATCCTTTTCATTAAAACCGATAGCGCGAATATTATGCATTAGTCGATCAATTGTGTAAGAACCCGCGGCTACATATCCTTTCCCTTGAATTATTACCTTCAATTTTTTGTAATGACTGTCTACACATAGAATCTGTGTCAATACGATCTGTCAAGGCAATAATGCTTCTAGATCCAACGAGCTCCTTTCGAATGTTTCTTTGATTTAGGTTTGGTTTTGTAGTAATTCAGTTTAACCAAATTAACCCTACGAAATTATGAGTAAGGGGCTAGTTTCGTTTATGATCACTATAATTAAGGTGTGTTAAAGTTAATTACTAATTTTGATACTTTGTTAATTGGAGCGGAAGGCGTGAGACTCCTGAGGGAAAAGCGAGTCAAAGCGACGAGAGGGCTCCCGGACCGCACGCGGAAAGCGAATGCCTCTTGCTGCAATCAACAGGCAAGTTTAACAGAGACACCCATGCTAATAAAATTCGCACCATAGGAGATGAAAATAAGTAGTGTTCATTCAGCGTGGAGATATAAGGAGTTAGAGCTAAGAATGATATTGGTTTGGAGAAGCGTTCACTCGACTCCTGCGGGATTAGCGAGAAAGGCGAGACCCCGCAGAAGCAAAGTGACGAGGAGGCTCGGCGCTCGCCCCGCGGAAAGCGAGCGATAAGCTTCGGAAAACCCCTTTTAACAGAGCTTATTTTCAGGGTAGCCTTAATTAAAAAACTTTCACAATTCCAAGCAAACCAAATAGGATGATCAAGCTCCCAGACAGTTTGTTAACCAATCCTAAATGAGGCATCATTTTTTCTCGAGACAAGTTAACAGCAAAGCTTAATAGGATCCACCAGCATGCAGAACCGATAAAGACTCCTACAACTAATAAGATAGCAAGAGAAATAGTTCCCTGTGATGACGTTGCACCAAATCCTGAGAAAATAGCAATAAACGAAAGAATCGTCATGGGATTCGTTAAAGTGAGGAGGAATACGGAAAAATACGCATTTAGGATAGTTTTTCTTTCCACTGTTGAATGGAGAGAAGCAGCTTTCGTCCTAGCTGTTTTAGCTCCAAGATATAAAAGGAAGCATCCTCCAACCAGTTGAAACCAAAATTGATAGCCTACTAAAAAATGCGTAATAATCGTCAAACCAAACGCTGCGATCAAGCCATACATGCCGTCAGCTGTTGCTGCCCCAAGTCCGGAAATAAATCCATATAAACGCCCCTGTGTCAATGTTCTTTGAATGCAAAGTGCACCAATTGGACCTACAGGTGCTGCGATTGATACTCCTAAAATTATTCCTTTCAGCAAATAAACAATAGCCATCTTCTCACTCCATTTGAAATGTATGTTTTTGTAAAGGGAGTTTAGTCGTTTCCTTTAATGTGTCCATCACAATCGTTGTTTTTGTTCGGAAAACACCTTCCACACTTTTAAGGTCATGACTTATTACTCGATCTAAATCTTTTGTATTTCTACATCGCACCTTTAATAAATAATCATCTTCACCGGCAATATGATGACATTCCTGCACTTCTGCCAACTGTTGAACAACGGATAAAAAAGCATCTCGAAATTTCGGGTGTTCCAGTGAAACGGCTACAAATGCCGTACACTCACATCCAACTGCCTCTGCATCCACTACTGCTTGATACTGTTTAATTACTCTTTGTTCTACTAAACGATTGACACGTTCTGCTGCAGCTGGAGCTGACAAACCAACTTCGGAAGCTAAGTCCGCCCATTTTATTCTTCCATTCTCTATCAACAGGTTGATGATTTTTAAATCGTATGCATCCATTGGTAATCACCTTTTTTTATTAAGTTATTTTAATAATATCCTAATTTTACTAGGTTATCTAATGTTTTTTATTAAAAAAAGATAAAGGGCATGGTTGTGGGGGAATATGCAAAATTAAGAGATTTGACCTGTCAAGTTTATAGCTTGTTTCATAAGATATACTACAAAGTTTCTAAATGAATATTCATCATGATTTATGAAACTTTAGAAAAATAAGGACGGTAAAGACAGGTGGAGCACAAAGACCATAAAAAGAAGGATGAAAAAAAGAATATAAAAAAGTATTAGAATTGACAAGTACAATAAAAATTATTTTCAAGAAAAAGAAAGAAGTAAAAAAGGATCACGATTGAAAAACTAACTCAGAGGATATTCTGTACAAGTTTGAAACTACAACTGCAGCATAAACTGCTTCAGCATCAAATTAAATCTATCAAGACTAAGAACACCTTATTCCATAATAGGGTGTTTCTTTGTGGTTGCTAATTAATATTTCTTCCCCAAACTTGTGACGAAATAGTTAAAAATAGATAGAATATTCAAAAATATAAAGATAAGATTCTATTATACGCAGAAACAAATATGCTATTCTTATAGTTGGGTAATGATATAGGAAGGGAAGGGTATATTACGATGAAAATAGGCTGGATAGGACTTGGAAATATGGGAATACCGATTGCTTCTAATCTAATAAAAGCTGGATTCAACGTGAAAATTTATAATCGTACTGCAGCTAAAGGGGAAGAGCTTGTGAAGCAAGGAGCGGTGCAAGCAGAAAATCTTCAGGAATTAGTGGAAACAAGTGATGTTATTTTTACCATGGTTTCGGATGATGCGGCAGTGAAAAGTTTGTACTTTGATCAAAATCTTTTTGGATTGGCGGACGCGGGCAAAATTTTTATTGATATGAGCACTGTGTCTCCAAAAACATCAAAGGAACTGTATAATGTCGCAAAAAAATCAGCTGTTTCGTTTTTAGATGCACCTGTTTCAGGAAGTGTGCAGCCAGCAAAGGACGGTACGTTAATCGTATTAGTTGGTGGAGAGGAAGCAACTTACCAACAAGTGAAGCCATTGTTTGAGCCGATGAGTAAAATGTCCCTTTACTTAGGGGATTCTGGTTCTGGCAGCAACGCTAAACTAGCGATTAACTTATTATTAGGCATTACCGTACAAGGCATCGCAGAATCTGTGTTATTTGCACAAAATCAAGGCATTAATACAGAAGATATGCTGACCATTATCTCCGAAAGTGCAGTCGGAACGGCTATTTCTAAAATGAAAACACCAAGCATTTTACATAATGACTTTCCTGCTGCTTTTGCCTTAAAGCATATGGCTAAAGATTTACGACTTGCTAGTGAAACAGATGAATTATTGCCAATTGGTACGTCAGCAAATGAAACATATCAACAGGCGCTCGCAAATAATTTAGGTGATGAAGATGTGATGGCGGTTATTGAACAATTGCGGAAAAAGTGAACTAGTGTGTAAAAGTTTGACTGGTTTACTTTAGTGGTGCAAACAAGAGATATTGTTTAATAGAGAGGTTCTCAAAGACAAAACAACAGTAAAAAACGAAATTTTGTCCTAATAGAGAGGTTCTCAAAGACAAAAAAACAGTAGAAATCGATATTTTGTCTAAAAGAGAGGTTCTCAAAGACAAAACGGCAGTAAAAAACGAAATTTTGTCTAAAAGAGAGGTTCTCAAAGACAAAACGGCAGTAAAAAACGAAATTTTGTCTAAAAGAGAGGTTCTCAAAGACAAAACAACAGTAAAAATCGAAATTTTGTCCTAATAGAGAGGTTCTCAAAGACAAAAAAACAGTAGAAATCGATATTTTGTCTAAAAGAGAGGTTCTCAAAGACAAAACGGCAGTAAAAAACGAAATTTTGTCTAATAGAGAGGTTCTCAAAGACAAAACGGCAGTAAAAAACGAAATATTGTCTAAAAGAGAGGTTCTCAAAGACAAAACAACAGTAAAAAACGAAATATTGTCTAAAAGAGAGGTTCTCAAAGACAAAACAACAGTAAAAAACGAAATATTGTCTAAAAGAGAGGTTCTCAAAGACAAAAAAACAGTAGAAATCGATATTTTGTCTAATAGAATCCCGGAGTAGGACAAATCCTCATGCGAATTTTCCTGTGAATAGTATAATTTCAAAACTTGCGATTAAAGGTACTTTACTTTCTGTTTTCACCAAACAAGTAAACCCAAAACCTCACTGGTTCCGACATCATAAACCATAACGAAAAAGGCCATCCGTTCTACACGGATGGTCAATATACAAGGTAGGTCATTATTTTAAAATGCTCCTGAACCACCGCCGCCTCCACCGCCACCGCCTGTGAAGGAACTAGAGCTGCCATAGCTTCCATGCATTGTTTTTTCCACCGACTTGTTTGCATCATAAAAATTGGTGGAAGCAAGGGTGCCAAAATAATAGAATGTCAGAATATCAAATGCCTGATATTCTGATGTTTGATGCGATAGATTCATGTTTGGAAAGGGGATAGATTTCGCTAAAGCTTCATTTTTTCGAGTAATATTTTTATTGTTTATACCAAGCCCGTAAATATATATTCGCATGCGTTCATCGTCTGAAAGCTTTTCCCACTCATTTTTTGTGATAGTAGGAAAATTATTTAGCAATGATTTCCATTGATGCAGAATTTCAAAGCCTTCATAAGTTTTTGGTCGATAAAGCAGGGCGAATAAAAGAGAAGCTACGATTAACACGGTGCTTGCAAATAATAAACCGAACAACTGATACGCTGGGAAAAAATATAAACATGGCAGTAATAGAACGGTTTGGATAGCAAAATACCAATTTACGCGTGCATTTTTTTCATATAAAGCATATTCTTTTAATTCCTCTTTCACTGCTTGATTCCATTTTACTTGGAAATCATGATATTTTTGATGATTTTTCTTTTTATTTATATAGATCTTTAAATCGTCAAAGCGAAATTCGCCTCTATTTCCAACTGTATAAAATAAAAAATCAATTAATAATCTTTCGTGTTTTTTCCTATCATTCTGCTGTTGTAATACTCGGAAGGAGTCTTCATTTCTCTTTTCAATGATGCCCTTTCTTAATAAGTCTAATAATGCTGCACCCATTGCTTCTGCTGGCAATTGACGTTGGTTTGTATAAAAAATAGTGGCAGGAAGACTCATTATTTGTTTTGGAACGGTAAAATAAGCAGGGATATTCCGTAATACTGCATTCTTTTTATTTCGTCCTTTGAAAAAAAGAATATACATCGATCCAAAAAGTATAACAGATAAACTAAGAAGGGCTATCGTTCCAACAGAAGTTACCTTCTCCTGTTTTTCTGCATAATTTGCTGCTTCTGTTATCATCTTATTTTTTTCCGAAAGAATCTTTTCCTTCATCGGCTGGTTCTGAATATTTTGTGCTGCTGAAAACAAACTTTTATCATATGCTACACGAATATCTCCATTTACTTCAGCAGGAACTTCCCCTAGTTGAAATAACACAGATCCATTAGGTATTACTTTTTCAGTGCCAAACGATTCATCATATCCAAACGCAATAACATCCTTCGTAGGTGCAGGAGGATGGATGGTGATAGAAAGATTGTTGTATGTCGATTCATTTCTGTTATCAAAAAATGGCCAGTAAAACTGGGCGACATCTGGATAAACATCTACTCCGTTTTTAATCGTATAAAAAAGATTTACCACAATGGATTCATCCGAACCTTTACGATAAATGCGATATAAATTATCTTCTTTCTCTACTTTTAACGGTTTTCCGTTTTCTTTTGCCTCAAAATTTGTAATAGAAGTCCCTTTTTTGGGGAAAATTTCTCTCGTTATGCCATTAAATTCTCCATCGAAAGAATAGGTTTGTATTTCTTACACTTGTACATTTCCGTCTTTTTGTAAATTTGCTTCAATTTTAAGAGAGCTAATAGAATATTCCACGGCCATAGCGGTCTTTGGGAAAAGGAAATAAATCATAAGTAGTGTAATCGGTACGAAGATGAATTTTTTCATTTGTTAACACCTCCTGTACATTTTATACGAAAAGATGCAGGAAAAAGTTTCAAATATATCCAAATTGCTGCCATCCATTTATATACAGCATGATTTGATAAAACCCTTATTCAATCACTGTTATTACTGTATTTGTAGTGTAATTCATTTGTTTTGACTAGCTCTTAGCATGTTGCTACTATGAAACCGAGGTGAACAAAAATGGAGACGACTTTTCAAGCTGTAGTTGTAGATAAAAAAGAAGATGATTTTTCTGTAAAGGTAAAAGATATAAGCTTAAATGATTTATCGAATGGAGAGGTTGTCATCAAAGTCTATCATTCTGGCATCAACTATAAGGATGGACTTGCTGCTACTCCAAATGGAAAAATAGTAAGGTCTTATCCCCATATTCCTGGCATTGATTTGGCAGGAGTTGTTGTTTCTTCTGAAGATGAACGATATAAAGAAGGAGATAAAGTGATTGCAACAAGTTATGATATCGGCGTTTCTCATTCTGGGGGCTATAGTGAATATGCCCGGGTTCCGGCTGATTGGATTGTGCCGCTTCCAGATGGACTTTCTTTAAAAGAAGCGATGACTATTGGTACAGCAGGTTTTACAGCTGCTCTTTCAGTTCAACGATTAGAGGATAATGGATTAACTCCTGATAATGGAAAAGTTCTTGTAACAGGTGCTACTGGGGGGGTTGGCAGTTTTGGAGTAGCTATGCTATCGAATCTAGGGTTTAATGTAGTAGCAAGCTCAGGGAAAAATGAAGAAGAGTATTTAACAAAGCTTGGGGCAAAGGAAGTTATCTCCAGAGAAGATGTGTATAACGGAACGATAAAAGCACTTGATAAGCAGCTTTGGGCAGGCGCCATTGATCCTGTTGGCGGTGAATCTTTAGCTGCTATTATCAGTAAAATAAAATACAAAGGATCTGTTGCTGTTAGTGGATTAACTGGTGGCGGAGAGGTTCCTACAAGTGTATTTCCGTTTATTCTTCGTGGAGTTAACTTACTTGGTATTGACTCCGTGTATTGTCCAACGGGAGAACGCATTAACATATGGGATCGATTGGCGACAGATTTAAAACCTAAAAATTTATCCGACTTTGTCTACCAAGAAGTAACACTAAGTGAATTGCCAGAAACACTGCCGGCTATTTTAGCAGGCAAAGTAAAAGGGAGAACGATTGTGAATATATAAAGATTCCTTATGATATACATGCGAAAGGACACTAACCCTCATATACTAGTGTCCTTTTATCTTAATTATTCTATTTTAAATTTCTTTATTAGTGATTGTAGTTCTTCTGATAAAGAAGCAAGCATGTTTGCAGAAGCAGTGATTTCTTCCATCGATGCTAATTGTTCTTCTGCAGAGGCTGCTATTTCTTGTGTCGAGGAAGTGCTTTTCCTAGAAATGGCTGCAATTTGGTCGAAACCGTCAGATACTTGCTGCGAACCGACTGACATCTGTTCTACCGTCGCGTTCATATCGTCAAGGTAATGAGCAATTTTCTCGGTTGAATGGAAAAGTACTTGGAAACCTTCCTCTGTTTGTTTCGTAATATCAATACCTGATTGTACTTCTTTAGTCATTTGTCCAAATGTCTCAATGCTAACGTTTATTTCTTGAACGATTAAATGGATTAATGTCCCAATTTCTTTGGCGGAATTAGAAGACTGTTCTGATAATTTACGGACTTCTTCTGCTACAATTGCAAACCCTTTTCCTGATTCACCTGCTCTTGCTGCTTCAATCGCTGCATTTAATGCTAATAAATTTGTTTGATCAGCAATAGCATTCATCGTTTCTAGTATTTTCGTAATCTCAGATGATTTCTTCCCTAATTCCTTTACAACGGTTTCTGCACTTTTTACGGAAGATTCAATGGAATTCATTTGTGTTACAGTTTGTTGTACAAGTGTTCCGCCTTTTTCTGCAATTTTTGTAGAATGAACGGCTTCCTGTGTAATATTGGATGTCGTCGCAGCAACATTTTGTAAGCCAGTATTCATTTCTTGTATTTGTGATACATTTCTTTCGACTTCTTCGGACTGTGTTTCTTGTCCATTAGCATATGCTTCTATTGCTTGTGTAATATGTTCAGTTGCCTTACTCGTTTGCGCTGCACTCGCAGTCAGCTCTTCTGAAGATGCAGCTACATTATCAACAGAAGCAGTTATTGTCGTTATTAATGTACGCAGGGAAGCAGACATTTCATTAAAACTCTCGCCAAGCTGTCCAATTTCATCTTTCCTGCGTATTGTGATTTCTTCCGTTAAATCTCCCTCGCTAATTACTTTAGAAGAATCTACAAGCTTTCGCAATGGACGTGTGATGGAAATAATAATAAAGTAAACAATTACACCGCTTATCAGTATAGAAAATAGTAAAATCAATGCTGTTCGATTAAAGACGTCTGCAGCAGCATCTTCTACTTCTGTTAGATTCATCGTCCCGGCAATCTTCCAACCAGTTAGCTTATTCGTGTTAAAGAAAAGTTTTTTATCTACTCCCTGATATTGATAAGACAAATCGCCAACCCCATCTTTATCTGCAAACATCTTGGCAATCAAAGGGTGATTAGAAAAAGTACCTAATTTTTCGATAGGATGTGCAATAAATATTTTATTGGGATCCATTATATAAGCGTATCCTTCTTTCCCGATTTTAATTTGTTTTGTCATTTTTATAAGTTCATCTAGGTTAATATTTATGCCAACAACCCCTGATTTATCTTCCAGTTGCTGTGCAATTGTTATCACTAAGTTTCCAGTTGAAGTAGCAGTATACGGTGAAGTAATTACTAGGTTTCCATTACTGCTGGTTGCTTGTTTATACCAGTCTCTTTGTCTAGGATCATAATTTTTATCCATTTCTCTTGCTGGCGCATTAATAAACTGCCCTGTTGCACTTCCAATATAAATCGTTTCAATATCTTTATGTAAGTTGGAATATTGGTTTAGTACACGATTTGTCAGCTCAACTTTTTCTTGGGTAAAATTAGTTTTATTTAATGCTTTTGCCATATAATCCATATCTGTCTTTCTTTCATCTACTTCCCGTGAAATCAATTGATCAAGTACATCTACATTACTTTTAGCGCTATTTAAAATAGTACTTTCTAAACTGCTTTTTGCTGATTGATAGGCGCTATAACCAACAATTAAACTAGGAATAACTAATACTAATAAAAATGAAATAATTAATTTTTTTGAGATGGATGGTTTTATTATCCAATTTTTGGTTTTACGCATAAAGAATACCTCCCCGGTGACAGCTAAGTTTCTTTATAATATCGACAGAATATTTAAAAACTTTAGGTCGATAATACTATTATCATTGTGCTAATTAAATTTAATGCTCTTTTTGTATAGATTGTTGTTATTTAACCCGCAGCCTGAATACACTTCGCTCCTGTGGGGTCTCGTCTTTCTCGCATTCCCACAGGAGTCTACGTGTATTCAGTCTGCTGAATACTTCTTCTCCCCATTTTTTCACGTGAAAAACAAAAAACTTTGAGAAAACAGCCAAGCCGTAAATCATACAAATGTTGAGTTAATGGCGGATACGAAGTAAATAATTACAGATAATAGGAAGGATTAGCTCCCATATAAGGAAAAATCAAAGAGAAGAGGTAATAGTGTGCAAACAACTGGGAATCTTGAAAAAGCTGCTTTAATTATTGTAGATGTTCAAAATGATTTTTGTCATAAAGAAGGCAGTTTAGCTAAACAGGGATTGGATGTCAGCATGGTGGATAAGATGCTCCCCTCTTTAAAAAAGCTCATTATTGAATTAAAAGATTTGCATGTCCCAATTATCTATGTTCAAACCATTCATGAAGATTGTACAGATTCAGTTACTTGGAAAAAACGATTGAAAGATAAAAGTCAGGCAGATGTATGCAGAAAAGATACATGGGGAGCAGGTTTTTATGAGATTGCTCCTGATCAAAAAGATATCGTAGTAGTAAAACATCGATATAGTGCGTTTATTCATACACGATTAGATTCTGTGCTCCGTTCAATGAAAATTGAAACATTATTGATGGCTGGCGTCAGTACAAATGTATGTGTGGAATCGACTGCTCGGGATGGGTTTATGCTTGATTACGATATTATTTTTTTATCCGATTGTACGGCAGCTTTTTCAAAAGAAGCTCATGATATGACGTTGCAAAATATCGATCAATTTTTTGGAATGGTAGCGAGTTCGGAGGATGTAATCATCCATGCAAAACAAAATAATTAACTTTACATTTGGGAATATTTTGTACTTATTAAGAATATGCCTATAAGATGATGTTCAAAAAGGCACCAAATGATAAGCGGCGAATCTCTTCGTTGGCTTGCTTTTCCGCTACTCACGTATTTACAGGGGATCTTCAACTAAAAACGCTCACGTCCTGTTAGCAACGTTGAAGTCACCACATCCTGTGGAAGTCCGCTGTGTTGCTCAAAGCTACGCCGCCTCGACCTTCTTGCTTCTAATTTGTTACCTTTTTGAATACGCACTATAAGTATGGAGTAAAAACGAGGGGAAGTATCCCCTCTGTTAAAAAGGTGATGATCATGAAAAAAGGAGATCTTTCCAACTTTATATCCGCACACAGGATGGGCCAAGCAGAAGAAAATAAATCTCATTCTATCTTCTTGCTTCTATCTGTTTGTGCAGGAGCCTTTCTCTCTCATTTTTCTGCTGGATTTGTGAATATTGCACTTACCGATATTTCCATTTATTATTCTTCTTCTCTTTCATTGACACAATGGATTGTGAATGGATACTTACTCTCTATCATGCTTTTTTTGCCTTTTATGGGGAAATTGGCTGATCGATACGGGAAAAAGAGAATACATAATGTTGGATATCTTGTGTTTGCCGTTGGTGCAAGTGCTTCTGCCCTTTCTCCTTCGATTTCGGTACTTATTTTATGCCGAATCATACAAGGCATCGGTGCTTCTATGCTGCAAGCTGTAAATATGGCGATTGTTACCGATTCCTATCCGGACAAACATCGGGGAAAAGCGTTGGGGATTATTAGTACGTCTGTTGGCATCGGTGCATTATTAGGTCCGTCTGTCGGTGGTTTTATCATTAATGCTTTTACTTGGCAAATGCTTTTCTGGACAATTGTTCCTATCAGTGTGATTGCTTTTTTGGTGGCACAGCGTTTTATTCCGACAGATCGAAAGCAGCAAACATCCTCCTTTGATTATTTAGGAAGTGTATTATTTGGTATAAGCATTGTTTCTTTTGTTATTGTGTTAAACAGCATTGGGGAAGGGATCGTTTATTCATACTTGATCTTTATTTTTATCCTCAGTATAGGTAGTTTTTTCGGTTTTATTTATTGGAGTAAACGGGTGGAGCATCCGTTTATTCATCCGCGGATTTTTTCTTCTGGCATGGTGCGGGCAGGAGGAATTATTTTAATCATCAGCTATTGTGCTACTTTTGCTTCAATGGTCATATTACCATTTTATTTAAGGGGAATACTTGGCTATTCTGCTGATCAATCAGGCTTGTTATTAATGTGTTATCCGCTATTGTTAGCTTTATTTGGACCGGTTAGCGGTTCCTTATCAGATCGGTATGGAAGCATAAAAGTTGTGTTGGTTGGATTAAGTCTTTTATGTGCAAGTATGATAGGTTTAAGTTTATTATCTGAAACAACAACCTTGCCAACGCTCATTTTTCTTTTCAGTTTACTTGGTTTTTCAATGGGAATCTTAACCTCTCCTAATTATAGTATCATGATGTTTTATGTTCCAATCCAGTTCTTAGGGATGATGAGCAGTACGATTGCTCTATTAAGAAACATTGGAATGGTGCTTGGTACTGCTATTAGTATTACATTTATGAATAGCTGGTTGAATGTATCTATGGAAGAATGGATGAGCAGTCCGCATCATGCAGGCTTTGAACAAGTAATGTCCGGCTTTCATTATTTGTTTTTGTTATTGTGTGGATTAACGTTGCTAGTTGTTTTGTATTTTATCCGAAGCATTTGGAAAGCAGCTTCCATCGAAAAGGAAAGAAATTAGCAAAGGCTGTTTTCTAAAAGTTTGTTGTTTTTGAAAAAAATAATAAACATGGCTGAAGCACTGAGCAGCCTGAATACACGTAGACTCCTGCGGGAAAAGCGAGAAAGACGAGACTTAAGCAGAGCATGGCGACGAGGAGGCTCGGCACTCGTCCGCGGAAAGCGAAGTGTATTCAGGCTGTGGGTTAAATAACAACAATCTATACGAAAAGAGCGTTAGCAAAAAAGCAGTGCTCTAAAAAATTTAGGGCACTGCTTCTAAAGCTCTATCTTGAGTCATGAGAACAATTTTCTATAAAGCTGATCAAGGAGATTACACTTTTCTTATAATTTAAATCTTCCCACCAGTCCGGTAAGTTCTTCTGCCATTCTTGCCAGTTCTTCAGCTGAAGCAGTAATTTCCTGCATAGAAGCTAATTGTTCCTCTGTTGATGCAGCTACATCATCTGTATCAGCTGCATTTTGTTTGGAAAGAGTTACAATTTCATTCGCTATAGAATCTACTTCTTTTACACTTTTTGTAATATCGGAAAGCGTTTCAGTTACTTGTTCAATTTTAGGCGTAACATTTTTTGTGCTGTTTAAAATTTCAGAAAAAGTTTGTGCGGTTTCTTTTGAAATTTCTACCCCATTTTGGACCGTACTCATTGCCTCATGAAGAACGGTTACAGACTCTTGTGTTTCTTTTTGAATCGCTAGAATTAATTCCGCAATGCTTTTAGCGGATGTTTGGGATTGTTCGGCTAATTTGCGGACTTCATCTGCAACGATGGAAAATCCTTTGCCATGCTCCCCGGCTCTAGCAGCTTCAATCGCTGCATTTAATGCTAATAAATTTGTTTGCTCTGCAATGCTGCTAATAATGGTTAATATATTCCCTATTTCTTTTGACCGTTCAGAAAGAGAGGTGATCACTGTATTGATGCGAGTGACAGAATCTTGGATAAATTCCATTTGGGATAAATTGTTTTGAACAGAAACGGTTCCTTCTTCTGCTTTATGTGTAGCTGTTTGTGATAGTTCAGATACAAATTTCGTATCCTGTGAAATTTTTAAAATATTTTCTAAAATATATGCAACGTTTTGAGTATTCGTTTGAATGCTGGAAGTAGTAAATTCATTTCCGCTTGCAATTTGCTGTATGGACGATGCAATTGTTTCGGAAGCTTTGCTTGATTGTTCTGCACTTGCATTTAATTGTTCAGCAGATGCAGCAACATGATCTGAGTTTGCAGAAATATTTTGAATCATATCTGTAAGATTATGTTTCATTTGATTAAACGATTCATTTAATTCAAACAGTTCGTCTTTTGATTTTATCGTAATTTCTTCAATATTTAAGTTTCCTTCTGCTACTTTTTTTGTCGCATCTTTTAGTTTATTTAACGTATTTGATAAGAATAAAGAATAAGTTAAACCGATAATAATAGCTAATGCCGTAGCTGATACGCTAAAAATAATCATATACGTGATGCGAGTTTGAGAATCCTTTTTCGTCTTAGTTAATACAGGGTTTAATCTCTCGTCTTTTAACCAAGTTTTAAAAGATTCTATTTGATCTGTTAAATTATTGGAAAGTGCATCCATTTGTTTTAAGTCGTTTTGAAGGTCTCCTTCTTTGTTCGCTGCTCTATCCATACTGGAATTTGCTATTTCGACATATTGATCATTTACCCTCTCTATTTCTGCCAATCGATCTCTTGTTTCCTGGATGGTAGCCAGCTTTTTTCCTTTTTCTACTAATGATTGAATGGTGGCACTTGCTTCATTTAATTGATTTTTATCTTCCGAATTGTGATTCAGCATATATCCTTGATAATAACTTGTCTGCAAGGCGATATTTGTATGAATTTGTTCCGTTATAGAACGCGTTTCTATGACGGTGTTAATAACATAATTATATGCTTCATCCGTTTTCTTAGCATTCGTATAAGAATTAAAGGCAGCTATACCAAAAAGCAGGGAAATCAATAAGAAGCTCCCAATTAATTTTTGTTTAATACTTAAATTCATCTAATTCCTCTTCTCCTTAAATAGTGTATTCTTCAAGATAATTATATAATCTTTACATTATTTATCGACCGTGCTGATGACAATTTAAGGTTATATATATATTTAGATTGATAAAAAAATAAAAAAACGGAATAAAATTATTTTGTTATAGTAATGGAGAGGTTTATTTGTAGATGGTATACGTGCTGCCGAAATTTCGAAACACGCGTATTCTTTTAGCTGATTATGCGACATATAATAAAACTAGGCGAGTAGTTTAATCAAGTAGAAATATGAAACATATATTAAGGAAAAGGGGAGTTTAGGATGACAAATTCAGATGTAGTTCTTTTGCATTTTAAAAAAGGCTAGATTCTGAGTAAACAAGTTAATAAGGATGTTTTCGTATAGAATGTTGTTTTTAAACTCGCAGCCTGAATACACTTCGCTTTCCGTGGGCGAGCGACAAGCCTCCTCGTCGCATACGCTCCTGTGGGGTCTCGTCTTTCTCGCATTCCCACAGGAGTCTACGTGTATTCAGTCTGCTGAGCACTGCTTCTCCCATTTTTCATATGAAAATCAACAAACTTTGAGAAAACAGCCTTTAATAAAGACCTTAAAGCTATCGCTTATATACTTGTAAGGTTCGTTGTATTCTCTATGTGTTATTTCAAATAAGAGCGGCGTTCAAGTAGCGATATGGGACAAGTAGGACATTATCTAGTAGTAGAATGGTTTGCTCCGCTCGCGCCTCTTTTATTGTGGGAGTCCGCAATTGCTTATTCACTTTTACATAAGGGAATGTGAGGGGAACTCATGATCGTTTCTATAAAAGGGAAACGTATAGGGTAATTGATAAAAACGCTTTACTTATATACAAATTTTAGGTAATGTTAACGTAGATTAAATATTATACAAAAGGTGGGCATCAGGGAATATGGTTTATAAAGATATTGTTGAAAAATGGACTGGTTTTTCAGAATTAGAACCTAAATTAAAAGCAAAATTAGTAGAGTTGCAACAATCTGAAAAATTATTGGAAGATAGTTTTTATAAACATTTAGAATTTGGCACTGGTGGAATGCGTGGTGAATTGGGGCCTGGAATTAATCGAATGAATATTTATACTATTCGCAAAGCCGCCGAAGGGCTTGGTAAGTATATTGTAGAACAAGGAGAAGAAGCGATGAATCGCGGGGTTGCGATTGCATACGATTCTCGTCATCAGTCACCTGAATTTGCATTAGAAGTAGCTAAAGTGGTTGGGAAACTTGGGGTAAAATCATACTTATTTGAAGAATTGCGCCCAACACCTTTATTATCCTTTGCTGTCCGCTATTTAAACACGTTTGCAGGAGTAGTGATTACAGCAAGCCACAATCCTCCTGAATACAACGGCTTCAAAGCATATGGAGAAGATGGTGGTCAACTTCCTCCAGAAGCGGCCGATACGATAATTAAGTATGTAAATGCCGTAGAAAATGAATTAACGATTGAAGTGTTAGAAGAGAAAGAACTGCTTGAAAAAGGCTTATTAACTTATATTGGTGCAGATGTAGATGCAGCCTATGTGGAAAAGGTAAAAACGATTCAATTAAATGGCGCTTTAGCAGAAGTAAAAGATTTGAAAATTGTCTTTACTCCATTACATGGAACAGCAAATAAACCGGTTCGTGATGGATTAAAAGCATTTGGCTTTGAAAATGTAACCGTTGTTAAAGAACAAGAGCTGCCTGATGCTAATTTTTCAACCGTAAAATCACCAAATCCAGAAGAGCATGCAGCATTTGAAATTGCCATTCAATATGGAAAAGAAATTGATGCAGATATTCTTCTTGGAACAGATCCCGATGCAGATCGCCTTGGAGTGGCAGTAAAGGATTTAAATGGTGAATACACTGTGTTAACAGGAAACCAGTTAGGTGCATTAATGCTTGAATATTTATTATTGGAAAAACAAGCAAAAGGCAAGCTCCCAGAAAACGGTGTGGTCATCAAAACAATCGTTACATCTGAAATTGGCAGAACGATTGCAAAAGCATACGGCATACCAACAATCGATACATTAACAGGCTTTAAATTTATTGGTGAAAAAATAAAAGAATTTGAACAAACAGGAGAGCATACTTTCCTTTTCGGCTATGAAGAAAGCTACGGATATTTGATTGGTGATTTTGTTCGTGATAAGGATGCTGTTCAGTCTGCCATTTTTGCTGCAGAAGTGGCCGCTTACTATAAATCAAAAGGGCTGACTTTATATGAAGGCTTATTAGAAATATTTAAAAAATACGGATTCTATCAAGAAGGTTTAGAATCTCTTACTCTTAAAGGAAAAGACGGTGCAGAACAGATTGCCTACATTATGGATACATTCCGCAAGCAGCCAATCGAAAATGTAAGTGGATTAAAAGTAGTTTCAGTTGAAGACTATTTAACAAGCAAAAAACTAGTAGGTTTAACCGAATCAGTAATCAATCTACCAAAATCAAATGTTATTAAATACCATTTAGAAGATGGATCTTGGTTCTGCCTACGTCCATCAGGTACAGAACCAAAAGCGAAATTCTATTTCAGTGTTACAAGCTCTTCATTAAAAGAAAGCACTGCAAAATTAACAGCCCTTAAAGAAGGCGTAATGAAGAGTGTAAAAGCGGTAGTGGATAGTTATAACAAATAAAATGTAAGATGAGAAAAAAAGATTCCTTGTATAGGGAATCTTTTTTTCATTTTCTGTGAAAAATTATGCTGTTTCTAAAAAAATAAAAAAATGAATGATTTTGTCAGTATAGGACGAAAAATGGGCAAATGAATTAATAATCACTTAGCGAAAATTAAGAATTCAGCTTGTTAGCAATCTGAAAACTTATTTTTCGCTATTTTTCATAAAAAGAACTTTTTAGTATGATAAAAACACCCGAAAAGAAAGGAGGCATATATGATTAATCAAGTCACATTGGTAGGTAGATTAACCAGAGACCCAGAACTAAGGGTGACGCAGGAAGGAACATCTGTTACAAATGTAACGATTGCTGTTGGCCGCAATTTTCGCAATCAGGCTGGAGAATATGAAACAGATTTTGTTCAATGTATTTTTTGGAAAAAAACAGCGGAAAATACCGTTCATTATTGCAGAAAAGGCTCATTAATCGGAATCATGGGCAGAATTCAAACACGCAATTATGAAAACCAGGAAGGTAAAAGAATATACGTAACCGAAGTTATTGCGGAATATGTAAAATTTTTAGATCCGAAAAAAACGGAACAGATGATTCCTTAAAAAGGGGAGGATGCGGGTGAATATTGCACCGAATATTAATGATTTGCTCGTGACACTTATTGCGATGCAAGGAAAAAATAATAAAAAAATCGCACAATATGAAACAAGAATAGCTCAATTAGAGCATATCATTCAATCTGAAATTTTGCCGCGTTTATCTGCTCAGACATCCACATAACGATAATCTTCTATATTAATGAAATTCTAAATATTTTATCCATCCTGTTTAAAAAATCTTTTTAAACAAAAATTCCTCTTAAAATAAAATCAATCAAGTCCTCCTATACTCCTTCTTTTTTGCAGCGTAATTAATTTACGCTGTTTTTCTTTTTATATAGGCTCTGTTAAATTTCAGTGTTGATTTATCATGGTCAGGAAATTCACTCGCTTTCCGCGGACGAACTTGCAAGCCTCCTTGCTCGTACCTCACTGCGGTTTCTTTCCATCCCGTTTTTCCGCAGGAGTCTCGCAAATTTCCTTCCAAAATCAACATGATCGCTAAAGAACTACATACCTCCAGTAAAGAACCATGTACAAGAAATACTTGAGTACCTTTACATAATCTGGTTTTCAGTTAAAATAAGATAGTCATCCTATTTATAATTAGATTAATTACAAGTAAACTATTTTTTATATAATAGAATAGATTCTGTTAAACCATTTATGTAGATTGTAAGGGGGAGTTTCAGGGTGAATTTTTATGCCCAAGTAATACGAGGATTAAAAGCCATCAAGAGTTTTTCTTATGAGCTTGAGAAAACAGAAAAAATAGCAAGTTTAACAAAAAACATTGTTCTTCTTTTTATCGTAACAACTGTACTGTATGGATTAAGCAGTTTTTTCGGTATAGGAAATGAGGTTGTTTCTCGGGAATTAACACAATACAGTGCTAGTGATTTTGAATTAAACAAATTATTATTTGCAATTGGACAAATTAGTTGGGCATGGGTATTTCTTTCTATTCATCTATTTTTAGTACCGTTATATTTTTATGCCTTTACAGATATAGACTATCAAAAGCTACTATATATTCAGTTTATAGCAGTCTTTGTGCTGCTTTTGGAGAAATTACTGTTGCTACCCTTGCAGCTGTATTTTGGTTTGACACCATTATCCTCCATCTTTTCATTAGGGATTATTGCACAAGCTATTACAACCAAAAAAATAGTCTATTATTTTTGTACGGAAATTACCATATTTAAATTATGGATGATGTATATTCAATATAAATATTTAACTGCTCTTTCAGGGAAAAACCGATCATTTATCCTATTGCTTGTCGTTGTTATCTATGTATTTTTTCTTCTGATAGCGGCATTAACACAATACTGGAAGTTAGAAGAATTAATATAATATAGAGAGGAGGAAAAAAATGAACTGGAAAAAAAGTGCGCTATTCATCGTCATTATCTTATTTATTGGTGCCAATATTACCTTGCTGCTTAAAACGAAACATCCATTTGATCACAGTACATATGTACATGCATGGACTAAAGCTGCGGAAAGAGATTTAGTGCAAAGATTAGGAAAAGAAGGAATAAGTTTACCGCTAGAAAAACAAACTGTTTATTTGGATAAAAGTAAAGGTGACTTCAGTGGATTTTTAGTGAAAAACGGAGAATTTGTCGAATCTAATACACCACTGCTTGCCTATAAGAATAATACGGCAAAAAATTCGACAGACGAGTTGGCGTTGGAGATTCAGCAATTAGAAAAGGAACGGAGCAGTCTGCAAGTACAAGTGGGAGAGCTGTCCCGTTTACTCTCTAGTTTATCCTCTTCTCCTCCAAACTTAGATGAAAATAATGAGAACGAAAATAATGAAAATGACAATAATGAAAATAATAACAATAATAATGAGCATATTGCGACTTCCGTTCAACAGCAAATTTTAGACAAACAACAAGAGCAGGCAAAGGTTGCCGCAGTGATTGAAAAAAAGCAAGCTTTGCTGCAAATGCATCGAGCAGGATTAGCTAATTCACTGGAACGAAGCACGATTTCTGGCTATATTGCTGAAGTGAAAGAAGATTTAGCTAATCCTATTATAACTGTCGTTTCGAAGGATCAGAAGGTAGAAGGTTTGCTTAAGGAAGCGGAACGAACAAAAATCAAAGAAGGAATGGAAGTACTTGTAAAAGATAGTAGCGGGAAAGAGTATACAGGTGCGGTTGATTATGTTTCAGCACTACCAAAGGATCATGCATCTATTAAAAAAGAAAGTCTGTATCCTTTTACTATTAAATTAAATGAACAGCCAAAAGAAATGGTAAGTGGAACACATGTCAATGTGCAGATAATTACAAAAAAAGTACTAAATGCCATCTCTATTCCGAAAAAGAGTGTTTTATCTAAAAAGGGTAGTGACAAAATTTATGTCATCGAAAATGGTTTTTTAGCAAAAAAAGGAGTGCAAACAGGGTTGCAAGTTGACGGTTATCAGCAAATAACCATGGGAGTAAAAAAAGGTGACATCGTCATTATTCCATCGGTAAATAAAAAGATAAGCAACCATCCTTATATAACGCCAATCAAAGTAAAAGAGTGGCGCAATTTAACGATAGAAAATCGAAGAAAAAAAGAGTTGCTTCGCTATGTTTTAAAAGGTTTTTTATAAAAAAGTAGACAGATACTTTTTGTTTCGGTTATGCGATAAAAAGACAGTACGACATTCACTTAAGAATGGAGGTGCTGTCTTTTTGCTACCTTGAAAATAGGGTTCCGCAGGTGGAATACACTTCGCTCGCCCCGTGGAAAGCGAGCGGTAAGCCTCGGAGAACAGAACGGAAACCCTTACTTCCTAATCAGTTACTTATTTTCCTGTTTTTTGAAACTTAGGTTGATGACATTGGTTGCGGGCCTTCTTTTAAAATCAACAATAAAAATGAACAGAGACTTAAAAAATGAAAAATATGTACCAAGAGAGAAACCAAAAATAATGAATTCGCTTTCTTTTCTAGGGGATAAAAAAACTGCCCACAAATGCTTGACTCAAACTGGTTCCGTTGGTGAATTGTATCGAGCTCGGTTTTTTTATATAATGTAAGATACACAGAAATAGGAGAGTTAATTGAATGATGGAAAAAAGATGGATGGGAAATATTCTCGTAAATGTAGTAAATACAAATGATGCCATTTATTATATTGATAAACGTTTAAGTGAAAAAAAATCTACTGATTTATATTTTTTAAATGACCATTGCTATAATCTTGCGCAGGAAGATAGTCATTATCGTGATGTAATAAATAATGGCGATCTTTTATTAAATGATGGAATTGGTATTGAGGTTGGTGCTAAGCTATTTGGTTTTCGATTTAAAGAGAATCTAAATGGCACCGATTTTATTCCAGCATTGTTTCAGCATTTAAATAGTAGTCACAGTCAGAAATACCGTATATTTCTTTTAGGTGCGAAACAAGGGATTGCAAAAGATGCGCTTAAGAGGCTGCAGCAACAGTATAAACAACTAGAGTTTGTAGGGGAGCACCATGGCTATTATGATCCCAACCATTCAGGAGCTGTTATTGATGACATTAATAATAAAAAAACGGATATATTATTAGTTGGCTTCGGAATGCCTCTTCAAGAAAAGTGGATTGCAGAAAATCGTTCGAAATTAAATTGTACCCTTATCCTTGCTGTCGGTGCTTTTATTGATTTTTCATCTGGAAATGTAAAACGGGCCCCTGAAATGTTTAGAAAGCTTCGGCTAGAATGGCTGTACCGGATGGTAAAGGAACCAAAAAGATTATGGAAAAGAAATCTTGTTGGTCATGCTGCGTTTTTTTATTATGTATTAAAACAAAAATACAAGAAAAAAACTGTTCCCGATAAAATGGGTTCTTAATGTAAAACGTATAATAATAAGATGTTGCAGCATTTGTTGTAGCATCTTTTTTGTTATATTGATAAGTATCATGCCGGTTCTTGTTTAAACGAATCACTATAGAATCAGTTGGAATATAATAATTTGGTAAGAAAAGTTTTAAATGCCATGTATTCCTATGATAAAATACAGATATTGGGGGAATGAAACGATCGTAAAATATACGATTCGTTTTTGATAGTTTGATTGTAATGATATACATACTAGATTGATAGCAAAGGAGCAGGTTTATGATATTAGTAGTAGGAGGCGCTGGCTATATTGGCAGCCATTTAGTAAAAGAATTAGTAGAGAAAGAAGAAGTTGTTGTTTTAGATAATTTAACAACAGGTCATGAGGAAGCGGTTGATTCACGTGCTGTATTTATAAAAGGTGATTTAGGAAAAGAGGAAGATTTAGAACCTATTTTTTCTAACTATCCGATTAAAGCTGTGATGCACTTTGCTGCCTATAGCTTAGTAGGGGAGTCTGTTCAAGATCCATATAAATATTATGAAAACAATGTTGCCAATACATTAACTTTATTGAAAGTGATGTTAAAGCATAAAGTGAAAAACTTTATTTTTTCTTCTACTGCAGCTACATACGGCATACCGGAAGAGGATATCATTTTGGAAAACTCTGCAACATTACCAATTAATCCATATGGAAAATCGAAATTAATGGTAGAACAAATTTTAGCAGATTTTCATCAAGCCTACGGATTGAACTATGTTGTATTACGTTATTTTAATGCAGCAGGTGCTCATGCATCAGGTGAAATTGGCGAAAATCATGATCCAGAAACGCATTTAATTCCGATTATCTTACAGCATTTATTAGGTAAAAGAGACTCCATTTCTGTGTTTGGAACAGATTATCCAACAGAAGACGGCACTTGTATCCGTGATTATATTCATGTAACCGATCTTGCGGAAGCACATATTAAAGCATTAGAAGCACTTTTAGATGGTCGCAAGGAAGCAGAAACATATAATTTAGGAAATGGAGTAGGCTACTCTGTAAAAGAAGTGATTGAAACATGTGAAAAAGTAACGGAACAAAAAGCAAAGGTTGTTTTTGCAGAAAGACGTGCTGGAGATCCTGCAAGACTTGTTGCTTCTTCTGATAAAATTTATAAAGAATTAGGATGGAAGGCTGAATGTGATTTAGAAATGATTATTGGAAGTGCGTGGAATTGGCATAAGGGAAGTTAGGCTGGCGGCAAACGCTCGCTTTCGTCGTTGCTCGTCTTGTTCGGATGCCTATTACCCTAAAACGGTAACTCTGCACTTTACAAATTTCGCCTTAGAAAGCCAAGTGTTTTTGAAGAGCCTATACTTGTGGCTTCGAGAGTAGTAATTAGTCTTGAAGCTATAACGTTTTTTGAAGGAAGGTGCTAACATGATGAAGATAAAGAGGATTCACCATATTGCCATAATTTGCAGCGACTATGAAAAATCAAAATATTTTTATGTGGATATACTAGGATTTACTCCTCAATTAGAAGTTTTTCGGGCAGAAAGAGAATCCTATAAACTAGATCTAAAAGTAAATGATGTATATCAAATTGAATTGTTTTCTTTTCCTAACCCAAAAGAAAGACCTAGTTATCCTGAAGCAACAGGCTTACGTCATATTGCCTTTGAAGTAGAAGATATTAATGAAACAATAGGTTATTTAGCAGACCATTGCATTGAGGTGGAAGAAGTAAGAACCGATCCTTATACAAATAAAAAATATACCTTTTTTGCTGATCCAGATGGACTGCCAATTGAAATTTATGAGATGTGAAAAAAATCGTGAAGTATAGAATGATTTATAGTATTTAAATAACATTCGTTGCGATAATCAGAAGAAACAGAAAATTCCAACAAAACACGACATGATATTTTCCGGGAAATGTCGGGGAATGTTTCTAATTAGCAAATGATAATGACTCATCAACAAAAGCTCGATTTATAATGAGCCATCAATGTGGAATGGAAGCAAGTTTCCTTTTGGAGGAACGTAAGAAATACAAATCTCTAAACAAGAAAAAATCCTTTACACTCACATTTGTAGTGAAAATGTGAGTGTAAAGGATTTTTTCTAATGGCTGTTTTCTAAAAGTTTGTTGTTTTTTATAATACATTTGGAAAAGCGTTTCTTAGCAGCCTGCATACACGTAGACTCCTGTGGGAATGCGAGAAAGACGAGACCCCACGGAGCGTATGCGACGAGGAGGCTCGACGCTCGCCCACGGAAAGCGGAGTGTATTCAGGCTGCGAGTTTAAAAGCAACAATCTATACGAAAACAGCTTTCTAAAAGGTTAAGAAAGAATAAATTTATTGAAGCCTGAAGTGTGTCTAGCTTTTATTATTTTATTTCTAACTGTTCTTTCATTTCCTTTTGAACTTTTGTTTTTTCTTCATCAGGAACGATTAAATACCATATATTATTTATCTTTTGACCTGAACCTGTAATGGTTTCTTGATTTATGTTATTTGCAGCCGCTTTATAATGTTGTTGAATTTCTACCATTTCATCAAAAGTAAGATTGGTTTTAATATTTTTACTTAATGCATCAAAAATATCACCAAAATTAGTAAGGGAATTTAAGCTTGCTCCTTCTTTTATCACCGCTTGAATGATTTCTCGTTGTCTTAATTGACGTCCATAATCACCACGTGGGTCATCATAACGCATACGAGAAAACTTTAAGGCTTTGTCGCCATCTAATGTAATAGATCCTTTTGGAAAGTGAATCCCTTCATACGTAAAGTCTAAATCGTTCTGAACTGTCACTCCATCAACAGCATTTACGATATCTTTAAATCCTTCCATATTGATTTGCATATAGTAGTCAATTGGGATATCAAGAAAGTTTTCAACTGTATCCATCGACATAGCGACACCGCCAAATGCGTAGGCATGGTTGATTTTATCGCTTGTACCATGGCCAATGATTTCCGTTCTTGTGTCACGAGGAATACTTAGCATTTTAACAGAATTATTATTAGGGTTAACGGCAAGTACGATCATCGTATCGGAGCGGCCGTTGTCTCCGTCCCGTTCATCCACTCCAAGCATTAAAATGGAAAAAGGCTCTTTTTTATTTAATTGAATGTCTTCTACTCGTTTGCTTGCTGTTCTTTCAACAGGCTGATGCATTGTACCAACAGCATCTGTTAAAGATTTATAGATAGAAAATATATAAGCACCAATAGCAATAATAATTAACAGGAATAGACTGAGTAGTATTCGTAGCCATATTCTTTTTTTCTTTTTTGGCTTAGTGGAAACCATTCGATAAAATCCTCCATATCTTTACATAATTTGATAGACTATAATAAAGAATAGCAAAAAAATAGCATATTGCATAGTTTTGATGAGAAAATAGAATATTTCCTATAAAAGGAAGTTTCATAGAAAAATAAGTATAAAATTTTTAAACTTAGATGAGTGTCTAGCTCCGGCGCCTAGCCCTTGTGAAAAATAACCCTTTTCCCCTAAAAGTAAAAAGCACTTTTCGAGTAAAATGAACATTTTTCTTCAGGGCTGAGCAAGGCGCCTGCGCATTTCTTATTTAGAAGGAGAATATAATGAAAAAAACGGTATTTTTGTGGTTGCCTATTATAATGATTATTACAATAATTTTTGGATTTTCTTCAGAGCCTTATAAAGATCAAGATATTACACCATGGCTGCAAGCGTTAGAGGAAAACGAGTTTTTTAACTCGTTATTATCACCGGTAGCTTTTACGTATGCCGAAAAAGAAATCAGTGTGCAAGCTTTAGGTGTGGCACATGTTATCGAA
Source organism: Niallia yueguangensis (assembly GCF_052663115.1). NCBI lineage: Bacteria > Bacillati > Bacillota > Bacilli > Caryophanales > Bacillaceae > Niallia > Niallia yueguangensis. The sequence continues at coordinate 116,698 of NZ_JBQTCX010000008.1, read as the reverse complement.
TTTTTTATCATAGTTGAGCGAGAAGACTCCTTCCTCAAGGAACGAAGAGAGTAGGTGGGAGATGAATCGCCTTCTTTTTTTTTGTTTAAAAGAAGATATAACTGGAACGCTTGTTCTTGTTTTGGTAAAATATTCTTATCAAAAGAAGGTGGTGAAACAAATGCCAACCATTACGATTAAACTGCCCTTGTTTCAACCAACAAAAGTGAAAGAAAAGATGTATGAAATGATGCGACAAAACTTTTCGGAAGCTTGTAATATAGCTATTCAATACAAAAAAGAAAATCCTGCAGTAACAAAGTCGGAATTAGATAAAAGATTAGCTCCTATTGAACTTCCTTCTACCCTCATTCAAGAAGCTAGAAAACTGGCACTTAGTCGATACGAGGACTGGAAAAAGAATAAGAAAACGAAAGGCTTTCCTTCTTTTCGCAGAAGAATATCCATTCTATTTAATAACCAGAATTGGAGGTTAAGACAGGATAATGGTTATCTTAAGTTGGGAATTCCTACAATGGAGAAGGGAAATCTTACAATAGATAAATACGTTCCTTTAAAGACCAATGCGTATACTCTTTTTTGGATTGGTTTTCTTTTGACGGAAGAAATGGACAAAAACTCTCCATTCTTTCAAGCATCCTATGACAATATCTCCAAATTAAAAAAGGGAAACGGACAATTGTTCTATAAGAAAGGAAAATGGTATTTTTCTTTTGCACTTTCGTTTGAATTAGAGAAAAAGTCTACAGGTACAAAATCTATTGGGGTTGATAGAGGACTAAAATATATTGCGGTACCTGGAGATAGGGAAATAGGCAAGTATATTCATTTTAACGGAAAACAGATTGGTCATATTCGTAGAAAATTTTTTAAACTTCGCAGAAAAATTCAAAAAGCGAAAAATACGAAAGCGTTGAAACGATTAGAAAATAAAGAACAACGTATCATTCAATACTGGAATCATGTCATCTCAAAGAAAATGGTTCAGTTTGCTAAAGATTGTGGTGCTTCTATCATTAAAATCGAAGACCTCTCTTCTATTCGTTCTATGAAAAAATATTGGAAAAAAAGCGACAGAAATATTCATTCCTGGGCTTTCTTTGACTTAGAAACAAAACTTATATACAAAGCACAATTAGCCGAGCTGGAAGTGCAAAAAGTAGATCCGTATAAAACGAGTCAAGAATGCTCCAAATGTGGACATAAACAAAAAAAGAACCGTCGAGGCTCTTTGTATACATGCTCATGTGGACATAAACAAAATGCAGATGTCAATGCAAGTTTTGTTATATCTACACGACCATCAAAAGATATAACTGCGGCTTAAAACCGCTGTAAAGGATTCAATGTCCTTCACAAGGCTCCTGACTGAGCTGTACACCTAACTGATGATTCCCTACCGTTCTTTGTTTTAGAAACAACGTGTGGACTGGGAGGAGGTAACGGTAACACCAAAGGCACTGACGGTTTGTAACGCAGTGAAATCCCTTTGGAATCCCCTTCCTCAAAAAACGTTAAGATTTTAGGTGGGGGAGGATGTCAATCTTGCATTTTTTACAATTCGAGCATTCCGAACTTATAAGCAGTCTACATTAAAGGCAGCCGTGATTAGTTTCTTGTTTGTGCTGATTTATGCTATATTAGATGAAACGCATCAACTATTTAAAGATGGAAGAACTCCGCTTAAATCGGATGTAATTGTTGATTGCTTTGGAGGAGGCTTAGGAATAGTCTTTTATTTAGTTTGGAAAAGGGGCCGGAGCTACGTCAACTTTAATGAAAAAAAAGCGGCGTGATAGTGCTTGGTAGATTGTTTTTTTATCCTAAGTTTAAGATAATACATAAGCGATATAATATAAAAAATAAAAGAGAAACAGAAAGAGAGTGTTAAGAGTTGTCTAATACTTATAATAAATTAGATTTTGAAAAACAACATAAAATACAATACAATAGCGACGGTTACTTTATTGCTAATAAAAAACCAAGCCTATTTGATGTCTTAAAAAAGAAAAAAGATAAAGTGGTAACGGTTGTTACACCTGTTTATAATGCTGAAAAATATTTAACGAAAACGATTGATTCTGTTGTGAATCAAACACTGAACTTTAATGAAATAGAATACATATTAGTGGATGATGGTTCAACTGACCAATCACGTCCTATATTGTTAGATTATGCAAAAAAATATGCGAACATGGTTGTTGTATTTTTAGAGAAAAATACAGGGACGCCTGCTCAGCCGAGAAATTTAGGAATCGAGTTAGCTACAGCACCATATATTACTTTTTTAGATGCAGATGATTGGTTAGAACAAGATGGTTTGGAAACATTGTATCAAATATTAAAAGAATCCAACGATGATTATGTGGTAGGAAAAACGATACAAGTGGAAACAAAATCAACGAAAATTGTAGGAGAACACGAATCATGTATGGAAAGAAGAGGAGTGTTGCCGACTTCTATTCCCCATATTTTTCAACATTTAGGACCTCGTTCAAGAATGATGAAAACAAGTGTATTAAAAGAAAATAATATTAGATACCCTGAAATGAAGTTTGCAGAGGATAAACAGTTTTTTATTGATGTATTAACAAATGCGAAAACAATATCTACTACAACGAAACCAATTTATTATTTAAATCGATTAGATGAAAACGATGCGTCCTTAACAAAACAAACGTCCATTATGCAGAAGATGGACACAAATATAAAAGTAATTAATTATGTGAAAAGTAAAAAACTAGACATAAAGACAGAAAAGATGATTTTAAATCGACTATATGAGTTTGATTGCATTACAAGGTTATTTAATAGACAGCATTTTTTCAAAAGCAAAAATAAAGAAGCGTATTATGAGAAATTTAATGAAGTGATAGAAACGACAAAAGATCTTCCTTATTCTATCGAGGATCAGTTTTTTCATCCCATTAATAAAGTAGTCTACCATATGTTTTTAAAGGGAGATCAGGAGAAAATTGAGCCGCTGTTTAAGTGGGATAAAAAAGAAAAAGTGAAGGAAATCGAAGTAATTGATGACTTGCCTTATATGGTGACACCATTCGAGGAAAATAAACATATTAGAGTGTCGATGGCTGGTTTCTATCAGGAAGGAATATTCAACGAAGATAAGTATACATTGAGCTTTTCGGTTTATGGAGATTATATACATGAAGTGAATGATATCATTCTTCGAGACAGAAATGATCCAGAAAATCAATATTCCTTCGAAGTAATGAAAAAAGATAATCATTTATTTGAATTAACTATTCCTATGTCAGTTTTAAAAGGTTTCAAAAAAGCAGGATACGCGATATTTCTTCGCTATAATGATTATCAAAAAATTAGCTTGATCCGAAAAGAACCGAATCAAATAATGTATGAAAAAAGATTATATCAATTTTATACAACCGTTAATTCTAATTTAGGATTTAACATTAAATAATAGGCTATGTTAAAGCTTATTGTTGATTTTGGCACTATGTTGATTGGAGTGGAAGGCGTGAGACTCCTGCGGGAAAAGCGAGTCAGAGGGAGACCCCACAGGCGCATAGCGCCGAGGAGGCTCCCGGACCGCCCGCGGAAAGCGAACGCCTGGAACGGAAATCAACAGGCAGGTTTACAGAGGCAAATAATAAAAAAGACTAGACGGAGAAAAAGCTTTTCGTCTAGTCTTTTTTTACCCATTCTAATAATAAGTGAGCCGTTTTATAACTGGAACAGCCTACGGAATATTCATTCCATTCTTGATGAAACCGGTTGGTTTTTTCCGTATTGACACTTTGACTTTTTATTATGTCAATGATCTCTGCTGTATTGGATACGATGGGACCAGGAACAAGCTCCTCATAATCTTCCCAGAAACCTCTTGATTTTTTGTATTCGTCTAAATCATAAGGGAAAAAAATCATTGGTTTTTCCAAAAAGGAGAATTCGAATGGGATAGACGAATAATCTGTAATTAAGTAATCGGTTACTAAAAGTAATTCGTTAATATTAGGGTAATTTGTTAAGTCGTATACAAAATCCTTATATGTATCGAAATGCAGTGTATTCGTTATATGCGGATGTAGTTTTAAGATAAGGATATACTCTTCTTGCAAACTAGCTTTCATTAACGAAAGATCTAATGGCAATGTATAGTTTTTTTCCCCATCCCTATATGTAGGTGCATATAAAATCACTTTTTTATGTTGAAAATTTGGATAAGCAGCGTAAATTTGTTGTTGAACTTTATTTTTTGTATCTTTTTGAAAAAACAAATCCGTTCTTGGAATGCCTAATGGCAGCATCTGATCTTTATTGGCTCCAAACGCTTCTTGAAAGATGGTCGACATTTTGTCAGAACCGGTCGAAATGTAGTGGAATTGCTTGTATACTTTCTGGAAACGAGTTCTTGCCGCAGCAGTTCTCGTTTTAATAGATGGATCTTTCCGTCCAAATTGTTTAATGGCTCCTGCTGCATGCCATATTTGCAGGCATTTCACATTTCGTTTAAAACGAATAGTTGATAAATAGCCATAATAATTATCAACTACTATTATTTTAGCAGTAGCAAGATGATAGATGCCTATTAAAAAAGTGAGAAATTTAATTGGTGAAAACAATAAGACGGTATCTGTTTGCTTCTGGTGCTCGATAAAATAACTAAATGTTCGTTTCTCCGTTAAAAAAACACATGGAATGTCAGCCTGTTGTGTTTTTAATTCGTTATATAAATAAAGATTATTTTCAGCAAAAGAGACACAAAAAACTATTTTCTTTTGCTGAGGAAATAGTTTTGCGATCCTAAACAGAAAAGAAAATAGTAATAAATAAGCAGAAATGGCTAGTTCTCTAGCCATTTACTTTAAAAAGATCTTTCTTAATTTTTGATGTCGAAATGCCAACCGTTCTAGGTAAATAAACAACTTCACAATGATCTTTTAAGAAATCAAATTTACCTTCCCAATCGTCTCCCATAACAAATATATCAATATTATGGTTGATAACGTCTTTTACTTTTTGATCCCAATCATTCTCTGGTATTACTTCATCTACATAGCGAATGGCTTCTAATATCATTTTACGATTATCGAAACTGTGGTATGCTTGTTTATTTTTTATAGCGTTAAATTCATCGGTAGAAATAGCAACAGTTAAGTGGTCGCCTAATTCTTTTGCGCGCTTCAAAATATTAATATGGCCCCAGTGCAGTAAATCAAAGGTTCCATAAGTAATTACTTTTTTCATTTTTTTCCTCCCGAAATAATATAGTCGGTTAAATTTAGTTGATTTATAATATGAATCGTATGTGTATATAATATGTGTATATCATTTATATTTGCATAATTATTTATTCTAAAACTTTTATTTGCTTCTGACAAGTAGAAGTATAAAACGATTAAGAGGAAATGATTGGACATTAGTAATTCTATTGAGGGATAGTCCTATTATTAACTGATAATATGTAGGATAAATATAGACATTTACATGATAAAACTTTAATATATAGGTGGAAGAGGAATTTTTTGGAGGTAGTTATGACAAGAGTAAGAAAAGCTATTATACCTGCTGCTGGATTAGGAACAAGATTTTTGCCTGCAACAAAGGCAATGCCGAAAGAAATGCTGCCAATTGTCGATAAACCAACGATACAATATATAGTAGAGGAAGCAATTGCTTCTGGGATTGAAGATATTATTATTGTAACAGGAAAAGGAAAAAGAGCGATTGAAGATCATTTTGATCATGCTTGGGAATTGGAAGAAAACCTTGTCAGCAAGGAAAAATTTGACCTATTAGAAAAAGTAAAAAAATCATCCAATGTAGATATTCATTATATTCGACAAAAAGCACCAAAAGGACTTGGACATGCTGTTTGGTGTGCTCGCAAGTTTATTGGAGATGAACCTTTTGCTGTTTTATTGGGCGATGACATCGTGGATAGTGAAAAACCTTGCCTTGGCCAATTAATTAATGAATATGAACAAACTTTATCCTCCGTAATTGGGGTTCAAGTTGTTCCAGATTCCGAAACTCATCGTTACGGTATTGTTGATCCGATAGAAGATAACGGAAATAGACGTTACCAAGTCAAAAAATTTGTGGAAAAACCTGCAAAAGGAACAGCCCCTTCAAATTTAGCAATTATTGGACGATATATATTTACACCAGAAATTTTTAAATATCTGGAAGAACAAGAAATTGGCGCTGGCGGTGAAATCCAGTTAACAGATGCAATTGAAAAATTGAATAAAATTCAACGAGTATTTGCATACGAATTTGAAGGAAACCGTTATGACGTAGGAGAACAATTTGGTTTTATCCAGACAACGATTGAATTAGCGTTAAAACGTAATGATATTCGCGATTCGTTAAAACCATATTTAATTCAACTAGCTAAGTCCCTTTCAGAAGAAACGGGTAAGTGAACTCGTTTCTGAATCTTTAAAGAGGTTACCCTTCACCTAATGGAAAAAAGAAGAGGGAAATAGTTTTTTTGTTTTGCTCTATACGCGTTTATGTATAGGGCTTTTTTTGTGGCAGAAGCATGTCTAACTATGTCATATACTGGAAATAAAAAGGGAAATTTTATCGGAAACAGGAAAAAATAACTAGTTTTTTTTGGGAAACTAGCTTAACATTTGTACTAGATTCTTAGATAATAGATTGGGAGTTTTAATCTTTGGAGGTGTACCAAATTAATACTAAAAGAAATGTAAATAGAGTTATTAGTTTTATATTACTTGTTAGCTGTTTTTATGTTCTATTTTCAACGAATGACAGAGCAAGTGCAGAAGGTCTTTGGTCTGGAAGTTACTATAATAATAAGGCATTATCAGGGAAACCTGTTAAAAGTGAATATGATGCTGTTAAATTTAATTGGGGGAAAAATGCACCAATTAAAAAAGTTAAAGCAGATGGTTTTTCTGCTAAATTTGAAAAAAGCATGGATGTGAATGAGCAAAAGGATTATTTTTTAACTTCTTATGCTGATGATGCGATTAGAACGTTTGTGGATAACAAAGTGCAAATTGATAATTGGCGCAATTCTAGTGGGAAATTTAATATGAAAGCTTTGCCCAATATGGCTCAAGGTCACCATACTATTAGAAGCGAGTATTATGAAAATACGAATAATGCAGCTTTGTATTCGGAGATTTTGCCTTTTAATAGTTGGATAGGCTACTACTTTAATAATACGAGATTAAAAGGGGCACCACAGGATGCTTTTATATTAAATGAAAATAACGATACATTATCATTTAATTATGGCAATAATGGACCAGGAGCTAAAAATATAGGAGCAGATAATTATTCTGTCAAATTATCTACTTTTAAACGTTTACCGGCTGGAGAATACATTATTAAAACAAAAGTCAATGAAATGTTAAAGGTTTATATCGACGGAAAAAAAATCATTGATCAACCGAAGTATGGCTCACAGTCTATTAAAATAAAAATAGCAGATACGAAGTCTAAAAGTAATAAGGATGTACATGAAATTAGATTGGAATATGTGGAGAAGAAAGGCAAAAGCTACCTTGATTTTTCAATTAAGCCTTTGCAAACAGAATTATCCTACGATAATTGGTTATCTACCTATCATAATAATCAAAATTTAGCAGGTACAGCAAATGTATATGGAGGAAATAGTGTTGCAAGGAAAATAAATGGTTTATTTTTCAATTGGGACGGTAAACCAAATGCAAAAACGAATAACAATAATTTCTCCGCTTCTTATTACAAGCTGTTAAGGAACGGTGATTATTTTGTCCATGCGATCGCAGATGATGGAGCAAAAGCCAGCATAAACGGGCAAAGTCTTTTCAGCAGGTGGTCTGGGTCTGGCGGCAAAGAAAATAAAGCATTAATAACGGGATTAACAAATGATGACAATACGTTGCGTTTTGACTATCTGGAAAAAGTAAAAAAAGCCTACTTTACAGCAGATGCTGTTCCTTTTGGACAATGGCTCGCATATTATTATCCGAATACGACTATAAGTGGTCTGCCAAAAGCAAAAACGATTCTAAATGGAAATGAATATGGAAATCTTTCTTTTGACTTAGGAAAGGGTGCACCAATAGCTGGCATTCCAACTGATAATTATTCTGCTAAGTTTATGACGGCTTTGAGATTGCCAGAGGGTAAATATGTGATAGATAACATTGCAGACGATGGTGTAAAAATATATCTTGATGATAAGTTAGTGATTAATAGATGGACAAAAGGAAGCACTATCCCAAATAAACTAGTGCTTAACATAACTAATCGAAGCAATGAAGCAGATGATTCTAAAAAGGATGTACACTGGATTCGTGTCGAGTATTTAGAGAAAAAGGGTAAATCAAAATTGAATTTTACCATTAAACCGTTAACTGATTTCATTACATCCTCTGATTGGTTGGGAGTTTCCTATCCAAACAATCATTTGTCAGGAGAAGGATCGATTTTTAACACAAACAATATTCGATATAACTGGGGAAAAGGTGCAGGATTTTCCACTACTAGAAAAGACGGTTTTTCTGCTTCCTTTTACAAAAAAATATCTGGGTTTAATGATTATTTTGTGTATAACTTTGCAGATGATGGGCTTAGAGTAAAGGTCGATGATCAAAATCTTATTTCCAGGTGGAAAAATTCCGGTGGACGATTAAATAGTGCATTAATTAAAAACTTGAGCGATGAGGATCATAAGGTTCAAATCGATTATTATGAAAATACAGGAAATGCCACATTAGCTGCAGATGTACTGCCGCTCGGCGACTGGGTTGCTTATTACTATAATAATAAGGAGTTAACTGGTCATCCTTCTGCGGTGAACTCTTTTAGTACCAATAATAGCATGACATTAGAACAGGATTTTGGATTTAATGGACCTGCTAATGGAATTAAAAATGATATGTTCTCAGCAAAATATGTAACAGCAAAAAGATTAGAAGCGGGAGAATATATTGTCCGAGGCTTGTCTGATGATGGCATGCAAGTATTTATTGACGGCAAGCCCGTTATTAATCAATGGAATGATAGCGAATATCGTGAAAAGGCAACAAAAGTAAGAATTGATGATACGAATAATGATAATATTCACTGGATTGAAGTACGTTATTATGACAATACGAACGAAGCTAAATTTAAGCTATCCCTAACGAAATATGATGAAGGAAATGTAGTGGATAGTTCAGGCTGGCTGGCACAATATTTCTCTGGAATCATTGATCCAAACAATCCTCCTAGCTTTAATATACATGATGCACAGAAAACAATGATTGTTGGTGGAAAAGATTCACTTAATCATATTGAAAATATAAATTTTGATTGGCAGCAAGGTTCGCCAGACGCTTCGATTCCTAATGATCAATTTTCAGCTATTTATAAAAAAGTGATTAATGTGGACGAAAGTGGAAATTACAATTTTGTTGTGACGGCTGATGACGGAGTAATATTAGAAATCGATGGCATTAAAATGATTGATTCATGGAATAACAGCGTCGGCGATAAACGTGAATATTTAGGCTACTATTTACCACAAGGCGATCATACCGTTGTACTGAAATATTATGATGATGCCGCAAATGCTTCTATTAAGTTTGAGATGAGCAAAGCACAGAATGTTTTATCAAATTATTTTTATTTAAATAAATCGCTTGATCAACATGTACAAAATCAAATGTATTTACATCCTCAAACAGATACAAAGTATAAAGCGTATATTATGGAGGATGCTTTAACATTGATAAACAATGGTACACAGGCGATTACTAAGAGTGGAAAATGGAATGTTCGAGGCGGTCCTAGTACTGATTTTTGGAGTATTGGAACATTATCAACGAATAATAAAGTAGATGTAATCGCAAAATCAACGATGGATAATTTCGGTAAATACTGGTATGAGATTAACTATTACAAATATTATGTGCCAGTTGGACCTGTTTTTGAAGGGATTCCATTAAACTATAAAACGGCCTATCATGCGTGGGTCAATGCAAGCCCTAATGATGTGAAGAATTATTTAGATCCTAATAATTTCTTAAACGATGAAAGGCAAAAGCTGCAGTTTTTAGATTTAGCCAGCAGTGCTAATTTAAACGAAGCAGAAGTAAACGAAAAGATTTTGTGGAATAAAGGAATATTTGTTGGAAAAGCAGGGGCGTTTATGCAGGCTGGTGCAACCTATGGCGTAAATGAAATCTATTTAATTGCACATTCAATGCTAGAAACGGGCAATGGAAAATCACAATTAGCAACAGGCGTTACTGTATCAAAAGTGGATGGAAAAGATGTGGAACCGAAAGTAGTTTACAATATGTACGGAATTGGTGCATATGATAGTTCTCCACTTAAAAGCGGCTCGGAATATGCATACAAGCAAGGCTGGTTTACACCAGAGGCTGCCATTATCGGCGGAGCTAAATTTATAGGCCAAACATATATTAATCATCCAACCTATAAACAAAACACATTGTTTGAAATGCGATGGAATCCTAGTCATTCTGATCGTGTTGATTATGGAAAAATGGGTGGTTCCCATCAATATGCTACTGATATTGGTTGGGCTAGCAAGCAAGTAAATTCTATGTATTATATGTATAGTTTATTAAGTTCCTATCGGATGACATTTGATATCCCAACTTTTAAATAAGAAGAAAAGCTGACGCAAAGGTTGATTCCAACTTTTGACGTCAGTTTTTTTAGTCTTAAGTAAACGGGCATTTACTTTTTAAGCTAAATGTGTGTATACGGGGGAAGATTTGATATTTAGTTTGAAATACTTTTCAGTAACCGATATAATGTGTGATAGATTCAAATGCCACGGTTTTTTCTTTATGGAATGTTTGAGAGGAGTAACAAAATGAGTGAATCTGGGTTTGTGCATAAACAAATACAAAAGATTATGATTGATAACCATCAATTATATATAAGCTTTTGTTTTAAAGATGATATATTGAAAGAGCAACAAGCGACACTACTTTTCCTTCAAAGGAGTACAGGACGTTATATAAAGTATCCATTTAAACAAATTGCATTGCAGGAAGGCTACGGAACGTATGAAACGACCATTTCTTTAAAAGAGAATGACAACGTTTTTCACCAAAATGCAGTTTGGGATTTATATGTGTCGCTAGAAGGGGAAGAAGAAAAGAAATATCGTTTAATAAGTAATAGAGCAGATGTAGAACTTAATTATTGTTTATTCCCTAACGAAGGAACGATGTTTTATCCTTATACAACAAATAAAGGAAACATTTCATGTAAAACTACAAAACAAAAAATAGTTGCAAATATAGAAGAAGCCTATTTATCTAAAGAAGGTTCTATTCGTATTTCTGGATATGGTTTTGACCCGAATTGGGGAAGGAATGTACCTGCTAATCAAGTAAAGAATTTAATTATTACCAATAACATAAATGAAGAACAACATAAAGTAAAGTTAGAGTCTACTGAAAGAAAAGACTTAACAGAAAAGTACGGCACAAGCAATAATAATTTTGATTTCATAGGTTTCGAAGGAAAAATAGACTTAAATAAGTATATAAATAATGATTCTTTAATCTACTATCGTTTTTATTTAGAAATACAATATGAGGAAAATGGGGAAACAAAAAGCTTGCTCAGTCCTCGTCTAAAATTTCAATCCTTCAATCCTAAATACTTAAAACAAAAAGCAGTTGCTCCAAGTGTTGCTGGAAAGAAAAAATACTTTCTGAAATCTACAGCCAAAAAACAATTTTTGTCGATAAGAGTGTCAGATTATAATGCAAAACAAGAGTTGAAATCAAGAATAAAAGGAAAACTCCGTAGATTGAAAAGAAGCAAAAAGGCAAAGCTATTATACCAATTGGCTTTTAAATTATTAGGTAAATTACCTTCTAAAAAGAATACGATTGTTTTTGAAAGTTTTTTAGGAAAACAATACAGCTGTAATCCAAGGGCAATATATGAGTATATTCAGGAACATCATCCCGAATACAAATTATATTGGAGTGTAGATAAAAGATTTATTCAGAACTTTGACAACAGAGGAATTGATATTGTTCCAAGATTTTCTGTTAAGTGGTTATTTACGATGTCGAGAGCACAGTACTGGGTGAGTAACAGCCGATTGCCATTATGGATACCAAAACCAAAATATACAACGTATTTGCAGACTTGGCATGGGACTCCGTTAAAAAGACTTGCGGCAGATATGGATGAAGTACATATGCCTGGTACGAATACGGAAAAATACAAAAAGAATTTTTTAATGGAAGCGAGTAATTGGGACTACTTAATTTCACCTAATCAATATTCCAGCGAAATTTTTGCTCGTGCATTCGGATTTGATAAAACGATGATTGAGTCTGGCTATCCTCGAAATGATGCATTATTTAATGATAATACACAAGAGAATTTAGCTGCTTTAAAAGAAAAGTTTGGATTGCCATTAGATAAAAAAGTGATTTTATATGCTCCTACATGGAGAGATGATCAATTTTACGGAAAAGGGAAATATAAGTTTGATTTAGAATTAGATTTAAATAAGCTCAGAGAAGAATTAGGCGATGAGTATATTATTGTGTTAAGAATGCATTATTTAGTTGCAGAGAATTTGGATCTTACTCCATATAGCGGATTTGCCTATGACTTTTCTAATTATGAAGATATTAGAGAGCTATACTTAATTTCAGACTTGTTGATTACAGACTACTCTTCTGTATTTTTTGATTACGGAAACTTAAGACGACCAATGATTTTTTATGTTTATGATATCGACAGCTATCGAGATAAATTACGTGGTTTTTATTTTGATTTTGAAAAAACAGCTCCAGGTCCGCTTGCGAAAACAACGGATGAGGTAATTGATTACATCAAACAAGCTAGTACTAAGCCATTGGATCATCAGTTTGACCAGTTTTATCAACAGTTTTGTTATTTAGAAGATGGGGAAGCTTCTAAAAGGGTGGTAGAGGAAGTATTTCTGAAAAAATAACAATTAAGGGTGAATGCCTGAAACTCTAAGTGAAGCGTTTTTTCAGAAGGCTGTTTTCTCAAAGTTCGTTGTTTTTCACATGAAAAATGGGAGAAGAAGTACTCAGCAGACTGAATACACGTAGACTCCTGTGGGAATGCGAGAAAGACGAGACCCCACAGGAGCGTATGCGACGAGGAGGCTCGACGCTCGCCCACGGAAAGCGAAGTGTATACAGGCTGCGAGTTTAAAAGCAACATTCTATACGAAAACAGCCTCTCAGAAACAGGTGAAGCTGATTTTCACCTGTTTCCCCAATGCTTCCGTTTTCTGAATAAAAGTAGACTGCTGGCTTACAAAAGTCTAAGGGAAGGATACATGATTTATGGGTTCAATGTTTAAAGTGCTGAAAGAGCAGTATGATAATTTTCATTTAATTAAAAGATTATCATTGTATGAATTAAAAAGTGCAAATAATAATAACTACTTAGGAATGTTTTGGGAAGTCTTCAATCCGGCCATTCAAATCGCCATTTATTGGTTTGTTTTTGGGTTTGTGCAGGATAGAGATCCGATTGAATATCCAGGAGGAGGAACGTATGATTATTTCTCATGGATGCTGGCAGGGATTGTTATTTGGTTTTTTATTTATCCATCGATAACGCATGGATCAAAATCCATCTATACAAGGCTGAAAATGGTATCTAGAATGAACTTTCCACTAAGCGCCATTCCGTCTTATGTCATTTTATCAAAACTGTATCCACAGCTATTGTTGATGATTGTGACGATTATTGCTTTTCAATTTATGGGGCTGCCAATTAATATCTATTATATTCAGCTTCCATACTTTTTGTTTGCAACAATAATATTTCTGTTTTCTTTATCATTGATTACTTCTACAATTGCCACAATTGTAAGAGATTTTCAAATGTTGATTCAGTCGCTGATGAGAGTGCTACTGTATGTCACTCCCATTCTTTGGCCGTTAGACCATTTTAATTCTCTTTTTAAATTCGTTATGAGGTTAAATCCTTTTTATTATTTAGTGGAAGGATATCGATATGCTCTTTTAGGTGAAGGCTGGTTTATCGTAGAGCATTGGCACTTTACTATTTATTTTTGGGTTATTGTTTTGATTATGCTTTCAGTAGGTTCGTATTTACATGTAAGATTTAGAAAGCACTTTATTGATTTCTTATAATGGAAGTGATCGAATGAAAAAATCAGTTGTTGTAAAAAATTTAACAAAAAGATATAAATTATACACTAGTAATAAAGAGCGGTTATTTGATATCTTTTTGCCAAAAAGCTATGGAGAACCTTTCTATGCACTGAGAGATGTAAGTTTTGAAGCAGAAAAAGGCGATACCATTGGTTTTGTTGGCATTAATGGATCAGGAAAATCGACTCTTTCCAATATTATTGCTGGGATTGTACCGGAAACTTCAGGAACGGTTGAAATAGATGGGCAAGCATCTTTAATTGCTGTTGCAGCAGGTTTAAACAATCAGCTTACTGGAAGAGAAAATATAGAATTAAAATGTTTAATGCTCGGCTTTAGCAAAGAAAAAATTCGCAGATTGGAGCCAGAGATCATCGAGTTTGCTGAATTAGGCAAGTTTATTGATCAGCCGGTTAAATCCTACAGCAGTGGGATGCGTTCAAGATTAGGCTTTTCTATTTCTGTTCATACAGATCCAGATGTTTTAATTATTGATGAAGCATTATCTGTTGGTGATAAAGCATTTGGTGAAAAATGTTTTGAGAAAATGCGTGAATTTAAAGCAAAAGGGAAAACAATGTTTTTCGTCAGCCACTCAATCGGTCAAATGAAACAATTTTGCGATAAAGCGATTTGGTTGGAATACGGAAAAGTAAAAATGGAAGGAAGCATTAAAGAAGTTATTCCTGCATATGAAAAATTTCTAGACGAGTATAAAAAAATGTCGAATGCAGAAAAGAAAAGGTATCGGGAAGAGGCATCAAAAGACCAAAGTGAAGAAATTGCCGCAGCATTAAGTTAATAAAAACCAATAAAAACAACCTTATTTCTAGTGACTAGAAATAAGGTTGTTTTTTTAAAAATACAGTTTAAATCAAAAAGATTAAATTTGTTTATACTATTAGTGCAACTTTTTTTTATATTCTTTCGTCTTATATATTAAAGGTTAAGTGGAAGTGAAGAAAATATATTTTTTTTGTAATAAAAATGTAAAAGAAGGAAACGAAATTTTCAACTAAGCTTGTTTGGAATGTGCTATAATAAACTCCGATATAAGGTTTGAAAAGACATATGTATAGAAATGTACGTATAGTGGGGCAGGAAGGAGGCTCTTTATGATTTATGTAATGCTTATTATATGTTTTTTTGGTTCCATCTTGTTAACTCCACTAGTGAAAAAATTGGCATTTAAACTAGGAGCAATGGATAAACCAGAACAAAGGAAAGTGCATCAAAAAATTATGCCTCGTATGGGCGGTTTAGCAATATATATTAGTTTTGTTATAGGAGCTTTAATTATTAACCCAGATAAAGCGTATCATTATCCTATTTTAATAGGAAGTGTGATTATTATCGTTACTGGCATGTTAGATGATATATATAATCTTTCTGCTAAAATTAAATTCGGAGCACAAACAATCGCAGCTATGGTGGTCGTAATATGGGGAGGAGTGCAAGTTGAATTTATCAACCTTCCATTCGGCGGGCAGCTCCAATTCGGATTTTTAGATATTCCTATCACAATATTATGGATTGTTGGAATCACGAATGCGATTAATTTAATTGATGGGTTAGATGGGTTGGCAGCAGGCGTTTCATCCATCGCGTTGTTCACCATTACTGGCATGGCAATGATTATGGGGAATGGCTACGTTATTGCTATTTCATCTATCGCTTTAGCGAGTACTTTAGGCTTTTTATTTTTCAATTTTTATCCAGCGAAGATTTTTATGGGGGATACGGGTGCTTTGTTCCTCGGTTACATCATTGCTGTCATGTCTTTATTAGGATTTAAAAATGTAACATTAATTTCATTTGTTATTCCTGTTATTATTTTAGGTGTACCTATTTCAGATACTTTCTTTGCCATCATACGCAGATTAATTAATAAACAGCCATTATCAGCACCAGATAAATCCCATCTTCATCATTGTCTGTTGAAAATCGGATTTACCCACCGCCAAACGGTTATTATCATTTATGCAATGGCAACATTTTTTGGGCTTGTTGCCGTAATCTTCTCACAGGCAAAAGTATGGGGAGCTATTTTATTAATTGTCATTATGCTCATAATTATCGAATTGTTTGTAGAGAAAATCGGATTAGTAGGAAAAAATTATAAGCCATTAATAAAGTTTTTTAATGATTTACGATATACAACAGAAAAAAATAAATAATCGAAGCAGCTATTCTGAATAAAGGAATAGCTGCTTTTTTATGGAAAAGAGCGAATTTAAAAAATAGTCTCTTTTCGTATAGAGTGTTGTTATTTTTATCCCGCGGGAGTCTACGGGTATTCAGGCTGCTTAGTGCTTCAGCCATGGTTATTATTTTATTCAAAAACAACAAACTTTCAGAAAACAGCCAAAAAATAAAAAGCTTGAGGTTTAGAATTCCTCAAGCTTTTCTTTTATAGGGTATTAACTGTCGCCGCTTATTGTAGAATCATTTGCAACATCGGATGTAGTATCTGTCGATGTGTCATTGTTCTCTGTTGCAAGATTATTTTTCGTAATGCCTAAATGATTTTGCAGTATGGTCTTTGTTTCTTCAAGCGCTGTTTCATCAAGCTGATAAATATATTTGCCGTTTATGTTTCCATCGCTTCCAGTCAATGTTAAGCTGTCAATCTGCAGACCATTTTCAGCAGTTGCATATGCCAAGAAGGATTGAATATCACTAAAGGATAAATCGGTTGTCATATTGTCACCGACAGCCTCCATTAAACTGGAGTATTTTGTAATACCTTTCGCTGATACAGCTTTATTCATAATTGCTTTTAAAATAAGCTGCTGCCGTTTTCCGCGTTCAATATCATTATCAATTTTACGAGTTCTGGCAAGTGCCAACGCTTGTTCCCCATTTAGTGTTTGAAGTCCTTTTTCTAGATGAATAGCGCCTTTTTTATCTTTTGAATTCTGTTCTGAAAAAGTAACAGGCACATCGACCTCTATCCCATCAAGTGCTTCTACAATATCCATAAATGCATCAAAATTCATTTTGACATAATAATCAACAGGTATATCTAATAAATTTTCGACTGTTTCGATTGTAGAGCTAACACCGCCGAAATAATGGGCATGAGTGATTTTATCACTGTATCCTCTTTCCGGAATATACACATAAGAATCACGAGGTATACTCAGCAATTTAACTGATTTTTCTTTTTCATTTAATGTTGCCAGCATTAATGCATCTGATCGTGCGCGAGTGCTTCCTGATTGGGTGGATCTTTTTTTACTATCGTCCACTCCGACAAACAGAATGGATACATCGTCGATTTTTGGGTCTACTTTTGTTTCCCTTTTTGACTCTCTATCAATTGGCTGATACGAATTATTTATAACAGACTTTGCTTTTGTATATAGAAAAGCCCCATAGCCAATACCGCTTACTGCCAACACCAATAACGGGAGCAGAATAAATGTCATGATTCTTTTCTTTCTTTTTCGCTTTTTATTTATATATATTTCTCTATTTGAAGCCATTGATTTCTCCTTTAAATAGATTTTTGTCGAAGATAGTCGTTATATATCTATTCTACTATCTAATAGTCCTATCGTACACTAGTGATTTGTTTCTTTATGGTGGATTTTGATGGAAATGTGAAAATATTATAATAGTGCCTGTTCAAAAAGGAAACAAATTAGAAGCAAGCCAACGAAGAGACTCGCCGCTTATCATTTGGTGCCTTTTTGAACATCCTCTAATAAGGTTTCTAAATACACTTCTTCTTTTTCGGTGATGATGGCTTGACCATTTGTTAAATCAGTTATCCAATCTTTAAAGTCTTGAATATGGTCTATTTCGATAAAGGTTTCTATTTCTACAGCTTCTAAATAATGAATCTCTTTTATTTGATAAGGAGAGGATCTTAACTCATTTTCCAATTTTCCAAGGAAAGTATAGTCTATACTCGTGCTAATAATCCTCATTAATTTTCTTTCTACCACACCGGTAGCAGCTATTCCCTCAGAAGTGGCTTTCCCATACGCACGAATTAAGCCGCCTGCGCCTAACTTAATCCCTCCGAAGTAGCGGGTAACAACAACAACCGTATCTTTTAAATGCTTTTTCTTTAAAACTTCCAGCATAGGTACACCAGCTGTTCCACTAGGCTCTCCATCATCATTTGCTTTTTGAATTTGATCATGTTCACCAATTAAATAAGCAGAGCAATTATGGGTTGCATCTTTATGCTTTTTTTTAATTTCTTGAATAAATTCCTGTGCTTTTTCTTCTGTTTCAACTCTTTGGATATGTGCAATAAAACGTGACTTTTGAATAATCAGTTCATGTTCACCGTACCCTTGTACAGTATGATAGCAAGGAAGCATCAAATATCGCTCCTTTCAGTAAAACCGTGAATAAGAGGTTGTTCAAAAAGTCCGGGCTTGTAAATCTCTTCGCTGCATTATCACTCAGTCCTTGTGCAATGCTTTACGCTCCAGGCTTTGTGACTTCCGCCCATTAGTCCTTCTCCGCTCTGATTGCCCTCCTTTTGAACGCCTGCTATAAATAAAAAAGTATTGTAAAATAATAAAATGTTGCTTTCGTAATAAGTTTCTCTTTACAGCCTTATTTCATTATAATTCGACATGGATGATACTTCAATTATTGATGTGTTTGTAATGAAATTTTAATATTCATAACGGTGTCCCATGGTATAATAAGAAAAACTCCATGCTCAAAAAGTCCTCTTTTTTAACTCAAAAAAGAAAGCGTTTAGAAGAGTATGTAGTATTGTCGTCCACATATTTGTGGAAAAATTAACTGAGAGAATTTCTTGCTAAGTATCTTTCGCAACATGTCCATAAAAAAGTTCTTTCGGTATCATTAATCTTATAATAAAAAAACAAAAATAGGATATAAGTCTTAATGAATTGGGAAACATATAGGAACATGAACGAATCTAATATATATTTTTTAACTGTCACGCTTAAATAAGACTAGTTACAGGAAGGGTTTTCGGCCTTTTGGAGGAATTATATATGCTAATAAAGAAATTTGACACAAAAGCGTTAGATTTTATTTTAGAAAAAATGATCGAAACGGTCGGATCTAGTAAGGAAGAAATCTTTCGGATTGGCGAACAGTGTCGACAAGATTATGAAACATTAACAGAAGAGTTGAAAGAAATAAAAGCATTGGTGCTACAGACAATAGACCAAGGTGACAAGCTGGAGATACAATCTCGTTTTGCTAGGAAAAGGTTATCAGAAGTAAGCCAACATTTTAAAGAGTATTCTGAATCAGAAGTACGAGAAGCCTATGAAAAGGCCCATAATCTGCAGATGGATTTAAACACGAATCGTCATCTGGAGAAGCAATATCGTAACCGGCGTGATGATATTGAAAGACGATTAATTGGGTTAGATGAAACGATAGAACGAGCAGATCAACTTGTAACGCAAATTGCTGTAGTAATGAATTATTTAATCAGTGATTTAAAGCAAGTTGGTGAAGTGTTAGAAGATGCGAAGCAAAAACAGGATTTCGGGTTGAAAATTATAGGGGCACAAGAAGAAGAAAGAAAACGGCTTTCAAGAGAGATTCATGACGGGCCTGCACAAATGATGGCAAATGTGATGATGCGTTCGGATTTAATTGAAAGAATATATAAAGAAAATGGCGAAGAAGAGGCGTTTAAAGAAATAAAAAGCCTTAAAGTAATGGTGCGCAATGCCTTGTATGAAGTCCGTAGAATTATATATGATCTTCGTCCAATGGCTCTTGATGATTTAGGACTAATTCCTACATTAAAAAAATATTTGCAAACGATTGAAGAGTATCATCAAACTACAAATATTGCTTTTTCTACTATTGGGAAGGAAGCAAGGCTGCCTAGCAAATATGAAGTAGCATTGTTTCGCCTCGTTCAAGAATCCGTACAAAATGCATTAAAGCATTCAGAAGCAAAAATGATTACTGTTCAGATAGAAATACGGAGAGAGCAAGTAATTGTTATGGTTAAAGATGACGGAAAAGGCTTTGATAAAGAACAAAAAAAGCCGGAATCTTTTGGACTAATAGGAATGAAAGAAAGAGTAGAATTGCTTAAAGGCGAGTTAACGATTGATACAAAGCCAGGAAATGGAACGATTGTGATGATAAATGTTCCCGTTCAAAATTAAAGAAGAGAGAAAAAAGGGAGGCGAAACAATTGACTACAAAAATTGTCATTATAGATGATCATCAATTGTTCAGAGAAGGAGTAAAACGTATTTTAGATTTTGAATCAAGTTTTGATGTTGTGGCAGAAGGATATGATGGAACGCAAGCAGTAGAACTTGTGGAAAAATACGAGCCAGATGTAACGATCATGGATATTAATATGCCTACAATAAATGGGGTAGAAGCTACTAAACTGCTTTTAGAAAAATTTCCAGATACAAAAGTAATAATTCTATCTATTCATGATGATGAAAATTATGTTACACATGCATTAAAAACAGGCGCTAGCGGCTACTTGTTAAAGGAAATGGATGCGGATGCATTAGTTGACGCAGTGAAAGTAGTTGCAGACGGTGGATCCTATTTACATCCAAAAGTTACACATAACTTAGTAAATGAATATCGTCGATTAGCATTAGAAGAGTCAGGCCATAATGATCATTATGTGCAAGCGGTTGAAATCAGACGGCCTCTTCATTTATTAACACGTCGCGAGTGTGAAGTATTGCAGCTTCTTGCAGACGGCAAAAGCAATAGAGGAATTGGAGAAGCTTTATTTATTAGTGAAAAGACAGTAAAAAACCATGTAAGTAATATTTTACAAAAAATGAATGTAAATGACCGAACACAAGCAGTTGTTTTTGCAATAAAAAATGGCTGGGTAGAGGTTCGATAAAAATGGTGTCCCTATTAGGGCGCCATTTTTTCTTGTCGTCCAGGAAGTTATAAACGAAATGGGATTGTGGATAACTTGGCGGTTGTGTCCGCATCCAGCTCCAGCGCCTAGCTCTTGTGAAAAATAACCCCATGCCTCTAAAAGTAAAAAGCACTTTTTGAGTCATGTGAACATTTTTCTTCAGAGCTATTCAAGGCGCTTGCGCTTTTGTTCTGTAATGATTATTTTTTGAAAGAAACGATACAATACAATATACATGTTCCGACAGTGAGATGACACTACCTATATTTTATTATAGGCTATGTTAAAGCTCATTGTTGATTTTGGCACTATGTTGATTGGGAGTGGAAGGCGTGAGACTCCTGCGGGAAAAGCGAGTCAGAGGGAGACCCCACACGCGCAAAGCGCCGAGGAGGCTCCTGGACCGCCCGCGGAAAGCGAACGCCTGGTACGGAAATCAACAGGCAAGTTTAACAGAGCCTTATTATAAAAAATGGCAAATAGGTTGGGGGGAAAAGTGAACTTTTAGTGAAAAATGACAATTCAATAGTTTTGCAATATGAATCATTTTAAGGCAAACTATTCATAAAGATAAGGGATAGGAGTGTTTGCGTTGAGTGGAATAAAAAATCTATCAAATGCTGAATTATTACATGCTTATCACCTAGCTGTATCTTTAAAGTTAGAACCAGAATTTCTTGGAATTTTGGTGGAAGAAATAAAAAGAAGAAATATTAATGTAATAAATAAACAAGAAGCGAATTACTGATAGATAAATTATTCATTATTTGCGTCGAATATAATGCAAACCAACTTTCTTTTAGATAGAATGAACATATAATACCGAAATGATAAGGCAGGTAATTATTTGCATGAAAACAGCGATTGTTACTGATAGTACTGCATATATTCCAAAAGAAGTAAGAAATCTTCACAATATACATATTATTCCTTTAACCGTAGTGCTGGGGAATGACATTTATGAAGAAGAGATCGACTTAAATGCGGATGAATTTTATGAAAAGGTGAAAACAAACAACCTTCCAACTACCTCACAACCACCGATTGGAAAGTTTGTAGAACTTTTTGAGAAACTTTCTGTAGATTATGATGAAGTAATTAGTATTCATTTATCAAGTGGCATTAGTGGTACGTATCAAGGAGCAGTTTCTGCCGGAACCATGGTCGATGGAATTACGGTATATGCTTTTGATAGTGAAATTAGCTGTATGATTCAAGGATTTTATACAATTGAAGCTGCAAAACTAGCACAATCAGGAAAGTCGGCAGCCGAAATAATGCCAATATTGAAGGAGTTAAAGCAAACGGGTCATGCTTATTTTATGGTAGATGATTTAAGCCATCTTCAGCGCGGAGGTCGCTTGTCTAGTGCTCAAGCATTGATAGGAAGCTTGCTCCAAATGAAGCCGCTTCTTCATTTCTCCAATAATGTAATTGTTCCATTTGAAAAAATTAGAACGAAAAAAAGGGCGATAAAAAGAATGACCGAATTATTTGCAGCAGCAACAAACGGAGAAAGCTACCAAGCAGTGATTATCCACGCAAACCGCAAAGAAGAAGCAGAAGCGTGGAAACAAGAACTAGCGGCAGTATATCCGAATATCGATTTCACCATCAGCTACTTTGGAGCCGTAATCGGAACACATCTAGGCGAAGGTGCAATGGGGATTGGTTGGGTGAAGAAGCTGTAGATTGGGGAGAGAACCTGTTTGGGGGTTCTTTTTTTGTGTAGAAAAAAGCTGTTTTTTGTCGAAAAGTAGCTATATCGAAAAAAACGCAATAATAACTGCTAAAACTGCAACAAAAACAGCCGAAATTGCAACAATACTGCAAAATCCAATAAAATTAGAAAAAACTTCTTACTAAAAAGAGGGTTTTAGAAGCCTTTTATTGAATTTATCAGAGGAGAAAATGATATAGGAGTGATTTAATGATCATAAAAAACCTCGAAATTCCTCTCCTCGTTTCTAAAACGGAAGCTCTATTAGCTAGAATAACTCCAATGCATGAAAAAATTCCCCTCATACAATCAGATTTACAGAAAATATTAGCCGGATACCATGGTGAAAAATCATTAGCATTTGTATTAAGTTTTTTATCAGAAAAAGAGTACTATATCTTACATGATTTACGATTATTTGATGGGAAAAACTACTTTCAAATCGATGTTTTAATTCTTACGACCAAGTATTTTCTTATCCTAGAAGTGAAAAATATAGCTGGTGAATTGTACTTTGATACAGAATTTAATCAATTAATTCGTACGAAAGAAGGAAAGGACAGTGCTTTTGCAGATCCCCTAACACAATTAAAAAGAATAGAATCACAATTGAAACAATGGCTAAAGCCACATATCTCTATACCGATTTTTGGATTTGTTGTTATTAGCAACCCTGCAAGCTTAATCCGAATAAGCGATCCTCACTCACCATTTACCAAAAAAATTATTCATCGTGAATCCCTTCCTTTTCGAATAGAGGAGATTTCTAATTCAATTTCTACCCCTACACTAGACGAACATAAATTAAAAAATACCATCAAAGTTATAAAAAAGAAAAATACCCCTTTAAACTCATCTATTCTAACCAAATATAATCTTAAAAAAGAAGACATACAAAAAGGAGTCATATGTGAAAATTGTGGTTCTCTTCAAATGAGCAGAGTAAATGCTAATTGGTACTGCCCAAAATGTTATTCAAAAAGTAAAAAAGCTCATATTAATACGTTAATAGATTATTATTATATATTTGGAGAAACCATTACGAATCAAGAAGTAAGAGAATTTTTACAAAAGGTTTAGCATACTTGGCAACAAGGGTAATAAAATCTGTGACCACCAAAAGTTGTCGTAAGGGAAAAGGAAATGAGTACTATTTGTCGATTAAACAGTTAAATAAATTATTAGGAGGAAAGTAAAAATTGCGATTCATTACCACCAATAATATACTCCAGCCAACAATGGATGTAAAAAATTCTACAAGAATCAGCGACATCCCCAAACCGCCGCAGCAGCCCACCAATCCTAACTACTCATTCAATCCCACTTTGCAATCCACACTACAAGGAAAACAACTCCTTCTCGATGAACTCTTATTTCCTTTAGAAGAAATCCAAGACCATTACGTAAACGGTTATTGTTCTTACAACAAAGGCATCGTAAAACAAAAATCCACTTATCTTTGCAATCGCTGCGGCAATACGGAAAAACATCTGTTTGCTTCCTTCCTTTGTTCCCGCTGCAACGAAACTTGCCACTATTGCCGAAACTGTATCATGATGGGCCGAATTAGTGAGTGCACGCCGCTAATCAGTTGGACTGGCCCCACTATCGACCAAGATACCACTTCCATCCAACTTGAATGGGAAGGAACATTATCTAAAGGGCAACAAGTAGCATCGGCAAAAATGGAGCAGATAATAGACGAACAATCAGATCTCTTAGTATGGGCCGTATGTGGTGCAGGGAAAACTGAGATACTTTTTAAAGGAATCGAAAAAGCTTTACAGCAAAACAAACGAGTTTGTATCGCAACACCAAGAACAGATGTCGTGTTGGAATTGGCGCCAAGATTACAAGAAGTTTTTCCTGATATTCGCGTACTTCCAGTATACGGAGGCAGCGAAGACCGCCATCGATACAGTCCACTGACCATCAGTACAACACACCAGCTTTTCCGTTTTAAACAAGCATTTGATCTTGTGATTTTGGATGAAATGGATGCATTTCCTTATTCTGTTGATCAATCCCTGCAATTCGCTGTGCACAACGCACGAAAACCAACCTCCACCATGATTTATTTAACCGCTACCCCTGATGCAAGTTGGAGAAAGAAATGCCAGCAAAACAAAATAAATTATGTCACCATTCCGGCGCGATTTCATCAGCGACCTCTTCCCGTACCAGAATTCCTATGGTGTGGAAACTGGGAGAAGCAGCTACAGAAAGGAAGACTTCCAAAATTAGTTATAGAGTGGGTAGAAAGACGCCTTCATTCCAATAAACAAGTGCTTCTTTTTATCCCAAAAATTGCGTATATGAAAAACGTAAAATCTGTCTTCGCACCATTAACAACAAAGATAGAAACGGTTCATGCAGAAGATCCATTGCGAAAAGAAAAAGTGCAAAAAATGCGTAATAAAGAATTATCCCTTCTGATTACGACCACCATTTTGGAAAGAGGCGTGACTTTTTCTAATATCGATGTTGCTGTAATTGGTGCAGAGAACGAAATTTTTACAGAAAGCGCACTTATACAAATTGCCGGCAGGGTTGGCAGAAAAAAAGAATACCCAACAGGGAATATTACCTTTTTTCATTACGGAAAAACGAACAGTATGGTAGGGGCAAGAAAGCAAATTTTACAAAGTAATAAAGAGGCAAAAGAAAAAGGGCTGCTGTTATGAAAGGTCGGATAGGATGCACTGTGCGATTTGTTTAACGGAAGTAACACCTGTTTTTAATTGGACTTATTTATTTTCACGAGAACCTTCTTATTATATATGTGATGATTGCAAACATAAATTAGCTTTTATTGAAGGAGAGCGCTGTATCATCTGCAGCCGTCCTCTTGCTGATTTAGATGATGTTTTTATAAAAGAGAAAAGATGCAATGATTGCTGGAGATGGGAACAGAATCCGAAATGGAAAGGCGTATTAGAGCAAAACACCTCGCTGTTTTTATACAATGATTTTTTAAAAGAGGTAATAGCACGTTTTAAGTATCGAGGAGATTTCGAAATAGCTGGAGCATTTTCTATCTTTTTATCGAAAGAATTATTTGCGAATAAAATAATGGTGCCGATCCCCTTAAGTAAGGAAAGGCTGTATGAAAGAGGTTTTAACCAGGCAGAAGCTATCGTACAAGCTGCAGGAATAAAAGCGATTGATTGTCTTACAAGGGTACATAGTGAGAAACAGTCGAAAAAAACAAGGGAAGAACGGTTGGAAACGGTGCCGATATTTAAAGTGGCAGCGGAAGAGAGTATAGTCGCTCAAAATATTGTATTAGTGGACGATATATATACTACAGGAGCAACCTTGCGTAAAGCGGCAAAGGTGTTAAAGGAGGCAGGGGCGAAATCTGTCATTTCTTTTACGATTGCACGGTAAAAAAGGACGAAAGTGGGGAATGAGGTAATGGCTGAATTGGCTAATTGCCCAAAATGCGGCGATGTATATGTAGAAAATAACGTTAGGGGTATATGTCCTAAATGTTGGAAACAAGAAGAAGCAGATTATGAAAAGGTATATCAGTTTATCAGAAAAAAACAAAATAGAACCGCAGAAATGGATGAAGTAGTCGAAGCAACCGGCGTTGAGCGGTCACTCATTTATAAATTTATTAAAAAAGGCAGAATAAAGCTCGCTCAATTTCCCAATTTGGGGTATCCGTGTGCGAAGTGTGGTGCAAAAATTAGAGAAGGGAAATTATGTTCCAATTGTTTAGACGAAGTAAGAACGGACTTAAAAAAATTGGAAGTGGAAGAAGAGAGAAAACAAGAAATAGCAAATCGGAAAAAAGATGATGCATATCGAGCAATAAATAAAAAGAATCGATAAAAGAAAGTAATAAAAGAGTCATATTTAAAGATTCTTTTATTACTTTTATTTGTTTTTTAATAAGCAATAAGAGCTATTTTGTATATCGGTAATAAAACTCAAGTTTATTTCTCCGATATATATAAATATAGAATGTACTTTACGGGAGTGTTAATATGCAGGTTTCCAATCAACCCCCCTTTACAAATAGTTTATCAATGAGTGAAAAAACGATTGAGTTATCTAAAGGTGAAACGTATAATGCCCAGATTAAATCAAGATTATCAGATAATGAAGCGGTCCTTCAAATAAAAGGAAAAGAGGTTCAGGTAAAGTTTGATCATGAAATTCCAACAGAAAATAGAATATCGGTACAAATAACAGATGTAAATAACTCGGAAATAAGAGTGAAATCAACCCCACCTGAAACAGTGGCTCGTCCTTTAAGTGATAATCAAGAAAAGTTGATACAAAGTTTAAATCTCTCTACAGAAAAAACGGAACAACTAAAAAAAGCAATTACTCTTTTAGGAAAAAATAATCCAGTAAATAAAGAAGCCTTATCACAAATTTCTAGTTTCCTTGGAAATGAAAAAGGAACATTTGAATCAAAGCTTGTTGCGATTAGAGCATTAGTTAACAAAAATCTTGAAGTCACAAATAAAAATTTAGTTTCCATTCATGAGGCGCTTAATGGAGAGCCGTTAAATGATGTGATAGATTCTATTGCCAGAAAAATGGACCCTAATTTTCAAAGTGAATCAGTGAAACAGCAAGATGTTAAACCCAATCCAATCTATCAACTTGATATGGGTAGCAAAGATTTGCAAAGTAATATAGATCAACAGAAAACGATTTTAAATAATGTCATCAAAGAAGTGAGTTCGTTAATAAATAGGGAGCAAGATCCGACCAAAGTAATAGAAACGGTAAAAGGAAAGTTATTAAATAATCCTTTCATTTCTAAAGAAGATATACAAGAAGTTATTCAAGCTGTAAAGGATTCTGAAAAATTACAAGGAATAGCGAAAAATAGAATAGTTAATGCACTATCCACTATAGAACCTTTATTTAAAGAGAATACAGATCAAACGCAATATAAAGAGATTCAAAATGAATTAAAGCAAGTAACTAGTCAACTAAAACAAGAACCAAATCTACAAAAGGCAATTCAATCGGTAAGAGAGACGATTCTCTCAAATTCTAAGATACCAACGGAAGTAGTTCGACAAGTAGAACAAGCAGTGAGTGAAGCGATCATCCAACAGCGTGTAGGAAATGAAGCGGCAGGCCGAGAAAAACTAGTTCAAGCGATTACGAAAGCAGAGACAGAGGTTTCTTCACTAGGAACAGGAAAGAATCAAACTGTTGACCAACCAAAGCAAATACAAGATCATCTTGCACAAGTAAAGGAACAATTGAAACAAGAACCAATCCTACAAAAGGCGATCCAAACGGTAAGAGAATCGATTGTGTTGAATCCAAAGATGCCGACAGAAATATTAAAACAAGTAGAACAAGCAATAAGGGATGCTTCCATCCAACAGCTAGTGGGAAATGAAAGTGCTGGTTTTGATAAACTACAAAAGGCACTTAGCAACGCAGAACAGATCGTTAATCATAATACGCAACAAGCAGTTGGACGTGGTCAGACAGCGAATCAAATAAAACAATTAATAAATCAAGTAAGTGATGGGCAGTCAATTGACCAAGTCCGTAATGCTATTTTAGAGACGGTTGCTTCAAATAAAAATATAAATCAAGAAATAGTAAAGCAAATTTCTCAAGTGATGAATCAGTCAGAACAATTAAATGAGGCAGCTAAGAAACGAATAGTAAGTGCAGTAACTGAATTACAACAAAAAATTAGTCCAACATTACCGGGAATTTCGAGTGAACCAATAGAGGAAAAAACTTTACCGATACAGCCCAAAAATATATCGCAAGCTCAAGGGCAAATAGAAACAATAAAACAAGCAGTTAAACATTTACAAACAGAACCTAATCTTGAGCAAGCATTAAATCTAGTGAAGACTGAATTTAAAAAGAACGAAAATTTTAATGCAGAAAAAATAAACAAAATCGAAAAAGCAATTGATGAATCATTGCAATTAAACAATAAAGGTAGAGAAATCGCATCTAGGAATCATATAGCAGATGCGCTTTCAGAAATAGAACAAAATATTCAGCAAGAGAATCCAGATGTCATCCAGAAAAGTACAAAAAACGAGTCAGCATTAGATGAACAAAAGTGGAATAATCAACTTCTAGCAATGGGGATATTATCTAAAGATATATTAGTAACAAAAATTTCGCAAAAATTAGCAGAAACTACGCAACAGTTCCGAGATATAAAAAGAGAAATTTATAGAAATTTAGATAGTGCACAAAGATTAATGGAGAATTTAAAAAAGGCATCCATTCCACAAACAACGAAGATTTTAGAAAACACGATTAATAAATTGGATCATGCTATTTTAAAAAGTGACATGATGTTATATGCAGATATGCGGACCGAAAAGCAATTATTGCAAGCCAGCTCGCAATTAGCCGAAGCAAAAAAACTGCTGTCAAAAGGAAATACAAGTGAAGCGGCAAAGATAGTGTCAGAAGTGAAAAATATGGTGGAGAAAATTCAATATAAACCGTCGGAACAAAAAATATTCCATTATGTTTCAAAAGAAAGTCAATTTTTAGAACAGGATTCTCCAGTGAAAAATTTATTAAAGCAAGCAGCACATGTTGGCTCCGATTATAGAGTAGCAGGAGAGGAACCATCACCAAGACATTTATATGAAAAAATACGTTCACTTGGCTTAAATAGAGAAAGTGATTTAGCAAGTTCACTAGTGTCCAATATTCCGACACAAGAAGAAAATTTAAAGTCAACGCTGCTAAAGCTAGTAAATGGCTCAGATGAAGGAAATGAACAATTAGCAAAACAGGCAGAGCAGGCTTTACATAATATTACTGGACAACAATTGCTAAGTAAGCAGGACCCTCCCAATCAGCTTCAAAGTATGGTGTTTAATTTACCGATGCTGTTAGGGCAAAAGAGTGAAAATATTCAAGTTTTTATTCATTCGAAATCACAAGGTGAGCAAGTAGATTGGGAAAACTGTAGTCTCTATTTCTTACTAGAAACAAAGAAATTAGGGGATGTAGGGATTCTGTTGAATGCGACAGACAGAAATTTGTCTATTACGGTTAAAAATGATTCAGAAGGATTTCAGTCAAAAATGACACCACTAGCTAATATAGCCATTAATCGATTACAGGATATTGGCTACTATGTTCAAAATATCCAATTTACAAAAATGACAACCGAAGTCAAAGGTTCTCATGAATCAGCGAATGAAAAGACACCTAGTAAAAATGCAATTTTACAAGAGAAAGGAGTGGACTTACAAATATGAGTATGATGAAGTACTATAATCAGAAAAGGAGATTCGAGAAAAACGGATCAGTAGCTGCAGTGTTAAAGTACGAAAATAAAAATAGTGCACCAACAGTTATAGCTCAAGGTAAAGGGGTAGTTGCCCAACAAATTATCGAATTAGCAAAAAAAAATAATATTCATATGCAAGAAGACTCTTCTCTTGTAGCAAACCTATTAGATATGGACTTAGGAGATAGTATTCCTCCTCAATTGTATTCCGTGATTGCAGAGATTTTGCTTTTAATAGAAGAAATGGAGAAAAACTATTAAAGATATAACCGAAAATGTCGATAAAAAAACAGATAATTGTTTGGAGGTGTAAATTTCGTGTCTACCCCTATTAGTGAGGCAGTAATATTTCAAAAATCTCCACAAGAAATAACTGCTTTATTATATGAAGCATGTTTAACCAACTTAGAAGAAGCAATCGAAAACATTTCTAGTACAGACTATGTTGTTGCTAATCTAAAATTAAAAAAAGCAAATGATATTGTCTGGAGACTTGGCGCAGGTCTTAATTATGAGGCGGGGATTATTGCCGATCAACTAGACATGTTATATAACTATATAGCTGAAAAACTTATTGAAGCAAATTTAAAAAAAGATATAACCATCATCCAAGAAGTGCAGAAAATAGTAGAAGAACTATTAACCACATGGAATGCTGGAATGAAAAATAAATCAAAAATAAATGTAGGACTTCGCCATAAAACACAAGCATATGAAAAAAATATTATGACCAATCAATGGTAATTAAACTTTAAAAGGAGAATTATATAGTGAAAATCAATCACAATATTCAAGCTTTAAATGCCTACCGCAATTTATACCAAAACCAATTTAACACTTCTAAAAACTTAGAAAGATTATCATCAGGACTTAGAATTAACAGAGCAGCCGATGATGCAGCAGGACTAGCAATTTCAGAAAAAATGCGTTCACAAATCAAAGGTCTGTCAATGGCTGAACGCAACTCCTTAGATGGTGTTTCTCTCATGCAAGTAGCAGAAGGAGCAATGAATGAAGTACATTCTATGCTGCAACGTATGCGTGAATTATCGGTACAGGCAGCAAATGATACAAACACAGATTCAGATCGCGAATCTCTTCAATTGGAGATTGATCAACTTCTTAAAGAGGTTGATAGTATTGCTGCGAAAACTGAATTTAATACACGTAAACTTCTTGATGGTTCAAGTGCTGTTGATACACAATATATTCTTGGTGAAAGTGAAAAAACAAATATTAAACAAGTTCCAACAGTGGTAGATCCATCTATTGCGACAGGAAGATATGAGGTTAGGGTAGAATCTCAACCGAAATTAACATACACGTTAAATCAGCCTGGTGCTGGTGTAAGTAATTCATCAGTACTTCAGATGCCTATGGTAGGAACGTATAAAGACGGAGAGTTAGTGAAAACAAATTTAGGGAATTCTCCAGTTGCAGTAGGTTCAGGCGTGAAAGATGAAAATGGAACATATAAAGTAACAGTAGCAAACAAAGATTTCGTAACACCTCCAACTTTGATTGGATCATCAACAACAGGGGTTAATCCTAATACTGATATTACTATTGACAGTGCGACAGACTCAGTTGGTGGAGATTACATTATTAAAGTATCAAATTTCGATTCTTCGGGTACACCTATCACAGCGGATGTTCAAATTTTAGATGCGAATAATAATGAATTGTACTCTGGTACTGATCAAGCACTGGATGCAGATGTTGTATTTGGTACCGATCCGAAATTTACAATTGGAGCCAATACAATTACAAGCAACGGAGAAACAAAATTTCATGTACAAGCAACTGCTGATATTACAATTGAAAAATTGAATGTAGATGGTACGACAGTTAGCCCTGCTATATACCCGCAAACAAATGTTGATTTGCAAAATGGTAAGCTGCAAATCGGTGGATTTTCTTGGAATTTTGACCCTGCTGTAGTAACAGAAGGATCAAGTACTTTTGATGTGCAGCCAAGTGATTTAAGTCTTGGAGAATACACTCTAGTTGCTTCAAGTATTCAAAAAGATGCTAACGGTGTAATGAGTGCTACAGTTGAAGTGTTTGACCCAAATGGATTTTCATTAGGTAAATTGGCTTCCGAAATAGGTGAAGACGGTTCATTTAAATCAATCGGAGCAGAAACAGGAAAAAGTATTTTAGTTGATACAAGTAAAATCACTCAAGCTGGCACAGCAAAAATTCAAATTGAAAATAAAATGGAAGTATCCGTTTCAAAAGTGAATGGAGATGGAACAAAAACGCCAATTACATTTGAAAAAGAATTAACTACTAGAAATGGAATTATTACTCATGGCGGATTAGAATTGGAATTTGGAGCAAATGCTAAACAAGGTGCTTCTCAGTTTGACTTAACAAACAAAGCATTAACATTCCAAATTGGTGCGAACACGAATCAAAATGTGCAAATTGATGTACCTCAACTAAGTACAGTAAAACTTGGCATCGATGGATTGAATGTGCTTTCTAACGAAAGTGCAAGTAAGGCAGTGTTTAATATTGACCAAGCCATTAATCAAATATCAGCAACTCGATCAAAGCTTGGGGCTACTCAAAATAGACTAGAGCATACAATCAGCAATCTTCAAGTAACGAATGAGAACTTAACATCTGCTGAATCAAGAATTCGTGATACCGATATGGCACAAGAAATGACTGAGTTTACGAAAAATAATATTCTTAATCAATCTGCTCAAGCTATGTTAGCTCAAGCAAATCAATTACCAAACGGTGTTTTACAGTTATTACAATCTTAATTAAACCGAAGCTAGTCCTAGAAATAGTTGGACTAGCTTCTTTAGTGAATTTTTATGTTAGAATATATAGAAGATACTGTACGGATCTTATTGCAAAGTGAGGGGTTTGTTTGGAAGTACAAAAGGTTTCAAGAGCAAGTACAGAAAAGATAAAGAGCAAGGATAAGACGCCGACGGAAAGTATTTCCTTTCAAGAAGTGATGTCGAAAAATCGGCAGCAAATGGTGCACGAAAAACTGACAAAATTAGTCGAAGATATAGAAGGGCAAGGGAAGAAATTAGCAGAAAATCGGACCGTTGATGATTTGCGTAAATATAAAAAAATGGTTAAAGATTTTATGGAAGAGGCCGTTAATAATGCATTGAAACTGGAAGAACAAAGTGGTTTCAATCGAAGAGGAAGAACAAAAATTTATAAGATTGTTAAAGAAGTGGATAAAAAACTAGTAGATCTAACCAATACACTATTAGATAAAGAAAAAAGCGGTTTAGATATTTTAGGTTCCGTCGGTGAAATCCGAGGGCTTTTAATTAATATTTACACATAGTAAGCAGCATAGAAAATTCTATGTTGTTTTTTGTATTTCAGCATAAAATGGTCATTAAGTATGAGGACTATTATTTAGAATAAAACGCATAATAGGAATATACGTCTAAATTCTAAAAAATAATAGTTTTTTCTTTAACTTAAATCATTTTAACCGATAAAGTAAATAGCGGAATAGTACTTAAAACATGAATAATTAAATATAAATTGGATTCGGTCTTTTTAATAAGGTATTTTGGGGGTGAAAAAATGAAAATCAATCATTATAATCGAGTGAATTTAAATCCATATAAAAAACAAATAGAAAAAAATGAGGCTGCCGAAAGTATAAAACGTCAGGATAAGGTAGAAATTTCACAAGAGGCAAAAAAACTGCAAGAAAGTAATGGAATGGAAGGTCGACAGGAAAAAATACAGGAATTAAAAAATCAAATTAACAATGGACATTACGAAATAGACGCAACAACAGTTGCAAAGAAAATACTGTCCTTTTGGAAAAAGGATAATTAGGAGGAGCAATTTTGCATGTAGCAGCGATTGCCAATACGCTAAAAGATTTAAACCTACTGCATGAAAATTTATTAGAACTTGCAACTGAAAAAACAGATGTACTTATTCGTGGGGATATGAATTTTTTAAAATCAATAATGAGCAAAGAACAAAAATTGATTAAATTGATTCAAAATAAAGATCAAGATCTGCGTATATTCTCAAAAGGTTATTTGCAGAGAGAAAATGATATAACATTAAATGACGTGATAAAACAGTCGGAAGAAAAAGATAGTGAAACACTTATACAATTAAAACAACAACTAGAAGAAACAATTAAAGATTTGAAAAATAAAAATGAAACAAATCAGCAATTACTGCAGCAATCACTACAGTTTGTTCAGGTTTCATTAGATTTATTAAAACCTAGTATTGAAACGTATAACTATGAACGACCGATGAAAAAAAATTCATATGAAACAGAAGGATATTCTAGTTTTGAATCAAAGGTTTAGGAGGAAAATAAATGGTTTCGACCTTTCATGGATTAGAAACGGCTAAGCGTGCGCTGACAACTCAGCAACTTGCAATTTCCACGACAGGACATAATATTGCTAATGCGAATACACCAGGCTACACAAGACAACGTGTTAATTTAACGACAACAGAATCCTATCCAGCAGTAGCAATGAACAGTCCCAAGATGCCGGGGCAGTTAGGTACAGGTGTAAGTGCTGATCAAATACAAAGAATAAGAGATAGTTTTGTAGATATGCAGTATAGAAAAGAAACAAGTAAAATGGGTTACTGGGAATCAAAAGCAGATATGCTGTCCCAAATGGAAAATGTTATGGATGAATTATCTAATACTGGACTTTCAAATAGTATGGATTTATTTTGGAATTCATTACAAGACTTAGCTACAGAACCAGAAAATGATGGTGCCCGAAGAGTAGTAAGAGAAAGAGGCTCTCATTTAGTGGAATCATTTCATTATATGAATTCTTCCTTAAAGGCAATCCAGAAGGATAATAGAAATACACTAGATAACACACAGGATAATGTAAATAGTATATTAAAGCAAGTAAATCAGTTAAATAAACAAATTGGCGCCGTGGAGCCAAATGGATATTTGCCCAATGATTTATATGATGAAAGGGATAGGTTAGTAGATGAACTATCTTCCATGGTGAATATTAAAATAGAAACGAAGTCTAGCGGAGGATTAGCTACTGCAAGTGCAGAAGGTCTATATGATATTTTCATGGCTACACCAGAAGGGGATGTATTAACAGATTCTAATGGACAACCTATCAAGCTAGTGGATGCTGCTACTAAAACAGCAAATGGTATTCATATTCAATATCAGGATCATGTGCAATTGGATAGTCCAGTAACAGCAATTAAATTCTTTAAATTAAGCAATGAACCAACCGATACAAATGAATTTGAAGGAATCAGTACTAATACAGAAG
The DNA here is from genome assembly GCF_052663115.1 of Niallia yueguangensis. Classification (NCBI taxonomy): domain Bacteria; kingdom Bacillati; phylum Bacillota; class Bacilli; order Caryophanales; family Bacillaceae; genus Niallia; species Niallia yueguangensis. The sequence continues at coordinate 81,396 of NZ_JBQTCX010000008.1, read as the reverse complement.
CAGATTCTGCAACTGGCTTATATACTATCAATGATTTTTCAGATTTAAATTCTCAAGGTAAGCTTAAGGGTGTAATAGAGGGTTATGGATATTTGGATGGTAATGATACAAAAGGAATCTTTAATAATTTATTAGCAGATTTAGATCAAATGGCTGCAACTTTTGTACAAACCTTTAATGAAGTACATAGAAGTGGTTATAGTTTAAATGAAATTCAAACGGGCGCAGAACGAGATATTGATTTTTTTACATTCACTGATAGTACGATAACTGCTAATAATCCAAAAGGTGCTGCAGCAACCTTAAAGTTATCGAATGACATTTTAGAAGATGCGGAGAATATTGCAGCTGCAACAGAAGCATCAAGTGGAAACGGTACGAATGCATTACGATTAGCAAAAGTAAAGGATGAAAGTCTTCTTTTTGGCGGTACTCTAACAAACGTACAATCCTTTTATCAAGGAATGATAGGAAAACTAGGTGAGCAGGCATCAGAAGCAAATCGCATGGAAAAAACATCAGGTATCTTAAAAAACTCCGTTGAGCAAACGCGTATGTCTGTAAGCAGTGTGTCTCTTGATGAAGAAATGATAGATTTAATGAAATATCAGCAAGCGTATAATTCGGCAGCAAGAATGATTACGATTGCAGATGAAATGCTGGATAAAATAATAAATGGTATGGGCGTAGGCGGACGATAAACTAAACTAGGAGGTGCAAATATATGAGAGTAACTCAATCCATGCTTTCGAATAATAATATAAAATATATTAGTCAAAGCTATTCTGAATTACAAAGACTATCCGATCAGATTACAACAGGAAAAAAAATTACGAAGCCTTCTGAGGATCCGGTAGTAGCAATGAAGGGCATGCGTTATCGTACAGAAGTAGTAGAAGTAGAACAATACCAACGCAATTTAAATGAAGGGTATAATTGGATGGAAAATGCGGATTCCACTTTAGATGAAGCAACAAAGATTTTGCAAAGATTTAGAGAATTAACCGTGCAAGCATCCAATGATACATATGATAAAACAGCACGTAACAATATAGCCAATGAAATGACCACTTTACAACAGCATATGGTAACATTAGCTGAAACAAAAGTAGGAGAAAAATATATTTATAATGGTACGAATACATCTAACTCTCCTATTAATTTAAACCAAATGGATATGGAATATAGTGCTTTTCAAACTGGTTTAACTAATAATACAATTATACCTTCTGAGTATGTCATTAATTATCGAGGAAACACATTTACATTTGATAGTACTAATAATGTATACAAAGATAAAAAGGGAGACACTATTTCGTTTAATGATCCAGCAGGTGAAATTACTCACACTTATCAAGAAGCATTACCGTATAAAGATGGAGAAACAACTACTAATCAAGAAAAACTTCAAAGTAGCGATATCATTATTTCTAAAAACACAGCAGTATCGACTAATTCAAATCGGGTATTATTAGAAGTGTCAAAAGGGGTATCAATCCCAGTGAATGTCATCTCCAATGAAGCATTTTCGATTGATATGTTTAGTGGAATGGAAGCAATCAAAAAGATGATAACGAACCCAGATGTTGCTGGCAAAGAAATTACGAAATCACTTGATTCCATAGATGAGTATATGAATAACGTGATTTCAACAAGATCACAATTAGGTGCCCAAATGAATCGTGCGGAAATGGTAGAAAGCCGGTTAACACAACAAGAAGTCGTTGCCAAAAAAACAGTTTCTGAAAACGAAGATATTGATTTTGAAGAAGCAACCAGCAATTTATTATCACAACAGCTTATTCATAATGCAGCATTACAAGTTGGAGCCAAAATAATTCAAAGAACGCTGCTGGATTTTCTACATTAAGCTATCCATTTTGGATAGCTTTTTCAACATCATAGTGAATTATTTAGTATTCTTCCTGTGAATAATATTAAAAAAGATTGGTGGTAATAAAAGTGAAAATTGATACAAAATATCATGGGAAAATAGCGATAAATCAAGACGAGATACTTTCTTTTACAAAAGGAATTCCAGGTTTTCCAGATGAAACCCAGTTTATTATTTTGCCACTATCCGATGATGGCGGATTTGCTGCCATGCAATCAGCGAAGACAGCATCCTTAGCATTTGTTATTTCCAATCCTTTCGATTTCGATCCTACCTATGATATTGAATTGGATAATTATGTAATTGAAGTATTGGAGATTAAAGAGGAAAAGGATGTTGTAGTATACAGCATTTTAACGGTACAGGATCCGTTTGAAAAAACAACCGCTAATTTCCAGGCACCTATTATTATTAATGCAAAAAATAATCAGGCAATGCAAGTTATTCTTAACAACTCAAACTATGAAACGAAACACCCTATTTTTCCAAATAAAATGCCAATTAGCTCAAAGGGGTGATGATATGCTTGTATTAACACGAAAACAAGGCGAAGTCATTAAAATCGGAGACGATATTGAAATTACCATCATTGCAAATAAAGGCGATCAAGTAAAAATTGGGATACAAGCCCCAAAAGATATACAAATTCTTCGCAAAGAAGTATATGATCAAACACTAGCGGAAAACCATCAAGCATCACAAGACATTTCCTCGATCCTGCCATTTTTAAAAAACATTGAAAAAAAATAAAAAAACTATTAAATATTCTACTCCATTGACGATAAATAAAATAGAGACAGGAAGGGCGGCCGACCTTCCTCGATCAATAAAAAGCTTGTTCACAAGGAAGTGAACACCAAATTCAAGGAGGAAAAATAGAATGAGAATCAATCATAATATTGCTGCCTTAAATACGTACCGTCAGTTTAATGCTGCAAATGGTGCACAAGGTAAATCAATGGAGAAATTATCTTCAGGTCTTCGTATTAATCGTGCTGGTGATGACGCTGCAGGTCTTTCAATCTCTGAAAAAATGCGTGGTCAAATTCGTGGTTTAGAGCAAGCGTCTCGAAATTCGCAAGATGGTATTTCGTTAATTCAAACAGCTGAAGGTGCGTTAAATGAAACGCATGATATTTTACAACGTATGCGTGAATTAGCTACTCAAGCATCGAATGATACGAATGTAACTGCAGATCGTACAGCAATTTCTGATGAGCTTAAGGAATTAAATAGTGAGATTACACGTATTGCTAACGAAACAGAATTCAATACGCAAAAACTAATTGCAGGTTCTGGAACTTATAAATTCCAAGTTGGAGCAAATTCAGGTCAAACAATTTCACTTTCAATTACAACGATGACGGCAACAGCACTTGGATTAACTGCTGGCGCAATTACAGTAACAAGTAATGGTGCTGCTAATACAGCTATTACAAACATCAATGATGCGATTGAAAGTGTGTCTAAAATGCGTTCTAAATTTGGTGCTGTTCAAAACCGTTTAGAGCACACAATCAATAACTTAAACACAGGTGCAGAAAACTTAACAGCTGCAGAATCACGTGTTCGTGATGTTGATATGGCGAAAGAGATGATGGCTCAAACGAAAAACTCTATCCTTTCTCAAGCTGCTCAAGCAATGCTTGCACAAGCTAATCAACAACCACAAGGAGTTCTTCAATTACTTCGTTAATTGAATAGCCGTGTTATAGTAAAATGAAAAACTAAGAGCGACCAAACTATTGGTTGCTCTTTTTTAAAGGTGAGAGATGTCATGAATGAATCGTTTATTATTAGTATGAAAGAGGCGAAAATTTCGCAGCTTCCTGTTACATCTGTAAATCAATATCCATTACATAGCGTATATAATCCTATTCGAGAAGCCGAAAAAATTGTTGAAAGTCACTATAAAAAAAACCATCTCCATATTTTATTCGGGTTAGGAGATGGATATATTGTAGATGAATTTATAGAGAAAATACACACAGAAGACTATTTATTAGTCGTTGAACCCAATTATGAAAGAAATATAGAACACATAAATAAAACAATGAACGCCATTGAAGATTTTCCTAATATACAATTAGTAGTTTTTGATCACGTGAATGATTTAAAAAACATATTATTACACTTATTTTCTATTTATTTACGACGTGTACAATTCATTACATCGCCAAACTACGCTATTATTTTTCCTAGTATTTGTAAAGAAGTGATGATTTCTATTAAAGATAACATGATGAGTCAAATTGTAAATTCAAATACGATGAGGCTGTTTTCTCATTCGTGGCAAAAAAATTTTAGTTTAAATTTATTTCAAGCTGCTCATGCTACACCATTAAAATTTTTAGAACAGCAATTTACATGTCCAATTGTTGTTGCTTCGGGAGGTCCTTCACTTACGAAACAAATTCCACTTCTAAAAAAATATCGAAAAAACTTTATGTTGATTTGTGCAGGTTCAACAATTAATTCTTTATTAAAACATCATATTGAACCGGACTTAATTGTGTCAATTGATGGCGGAGAGCCAAACTATCAGCACTTTAAAAATATAAATGTAAATCATATTCCTCTTGCGTATAGTTTAACGATTCATCACAACATCGTCGAAGAGCACAAAGGTAAACAGATTGTTTTTAATTTAGGATCACATCTTCCTATAAAGGAATGGACAAATAAGCTATTGCGTCAAGATATTGGAGAACTTCAAGACGGAAAATCAGTGGCAAATTATGCATTAGGTATCGCTCATTATATAACGTCTGGTCCGATTTGTTTAGTCGGTCAAGACTTAGCTTATACGAATCACGTAACGCATGCTGATGGCAATAAACATTCTAAAGGAATAACAGAAAATCAAATAAAAGAGCGAAAAATGTTGCTGAAGAAGGATATAAATGGTGAACCGGTATATACAGATTATGTATTTCTAGGGATGAAAGAGTCATTCGAATATTTAGTTGAAAGAGTAAAGTCTAATCGTATATACAATTGTACAGATGGGGGAATTCCGATAAATGGCATCCCTAATAAAAAATTTATGTCATTTATGAATGAATGTTGTCATGATAATATTAATGAAAGCTTTCTTGATTTATTAAACCACTTTTCCGTTATGGAACAAGATTTGGATTATATTTGCAGTGAAATTCAACAGATTTTAGACGATATAAACACTATAAAAGAATTGTCAATAAGGTCTTTAGATATATTGAATGAATATCCAAGTCAAGAGTTATTTACTAATTCTAATATGTTAGTTGAATTAGAAAACATTGATGATGAATTAAAAACATTATTAAAAGATGATTTTATGTTTTACCTATTACAAGAAGTGATTTTTCAAGTAAACCATTATAGTTTAGAAACTGAAAATGAAACAGATGAAAATGCAAAGGAACGTATTTATAATAAGTCTAAAGATTTATATGAGGGAATTAAAGGAGTTTGCACGTTGACTGTTGCTTATTTAGAAAAGGTAGTGTGTAAGCTTAAAAGGGAAATTTAATTTTAAGGGATGATTGAATGGAAACGAAAGAGCTTATAAGTGAAAGTTTAGAGACGATAAAAAGTTATATTCCTAATTTAATGAATGCTTGTATTGAAATTGCTGATTTCCTGAGAGCTAATAAGCAAACAGACGCATTACAACTAATTGTACAGTTTGCAACAGGGATGGAGTGGATGACTCAAGCAACAACTTTATTAAATCAGCTGGAAGTAGCGGTTGATATAGAAGAACTAATGAAGGTTAATAATTTTTTAAATGAAATTAATGAGGCTATTAGTATTGAAGATTATGTATTGGTAGCAGATCTATTTGAATATGAAATAAACCCAAGCTTAAGTACAGTGCAGCAAGCATTATGAAATGTAATTTTGAATGTGTCCAAAATCGACAGTATCCGACTGTGAAAGTAAATATGAACGGAAATAGCTATTATTTACATAGCCGCTATAACCCTATTTTAGAAGCTGAAAAATGGGCAGAGAGTATAACGAAACCTTCGAGAATTTCTCGTGTGATTGTTATTGGCGTTGGTGCTGGTTATCATATTCATGCCCTAAAACAGATGTACCCGAAACTAAAAGTTGATAGTATCGAATTTAATGAAGAATATTTAGAGTGGTGCAGAAGTCAAGAACTGATACAAAAGCGTTTGAGAGATATTAATGTACTGACGCCAAAACAATTTACTGCTATTGATTTTGTTCAAGATGATACAGTAAAAGTAGTGGTATACCAGCCGGCGTTAAAAATGATTACGAATCCTGACATATTGCAAAAAGTACAACAAATTCAGTTAATGCAACAAACGATTGAAGATCAGTCGCATTTATTAAGCCGTAATTTTCATTTGAACATACAACTACAAGATTCATGTGCTTCAACATTTGTAAACATCCATCCTGATGAACATTGTATTCTTGTATCGGCTGGACCATCTTTAACAAAACAGTTGCCAATTCTAAAAAAGTTAGTGAATCATAAAAAGGTGAAAATTTGTTGTGTAGGAACAGCACTAACTCCTTTATTAAAGGTAGGTATTATCCCGGATTATGTAATGGTTACAGATCCTAAAATAAACATAGTAGAGCAATTTGATTTCATTTCAAATCAAAAATCAATGATTCTATTTTATTTAAGTACAGCTAATCATGAGGCAGTCGTTAAATGGCCGTTTCAGCGGTTTATTATTTTGCAAAATGGATATGAACAAGCGGAGAAAATAGTGAACGAGAAAAATAGATTATTAGTTAATACTGGTGGGTCGGTTGCCACAACGTTCACTGATTTATTAGTAAAGCTAGGCGCATCTAATATTATATTCGTGGGACAGGATCTTGCTTTTACGAATGGATTTTCTCATGCAGACGATACCCATAATCAGAAGCATGTAAATCATTTAGCCAATTTAATTAAAGTGAAAAACTATGACAAAACGGATGTTATTGCTACATCTAAAAACTTATTATTCTATTTAAGATGGTTTGAAAACTATGTGAAAACAAAAAAAGAAATTAATTTTTTTAACTGTACGGAAGGTGGAGCACATATAGATGGTCTTCATCACATCCCGTTTCAAAGCTATATAAACATGTATTTATAATTTTACTATATTTAGATAAAAGGTGTGTTGATGTTGGATTTAAGTGGAAAGGTTGTTTTAGTAACAGGTGGTACAGGTTCGTTTGGACGCAAATTTATTTCGAAAATTTTAGACATGAATGTTCAAAAAGTAATAGTATTTAGCAGAGATGAACTAAAGCAGTATGAAATGGCTCAAGAATATACAGATTCACGGATGAGATTTTTCATTGGTGATGTACGTGATAAGGATCGATTATATCGAGCATTTGAAGGAGTAGATATTGTAATTCATGCTGCGGCATTAAAGCATGTTGGAGCATGTGAGTATAATCCATTTGAAGCGGTAAAGACGAATATTCACGGAGCGCAAAATATTATTGAAGCTGCTATTGACAAAGGTGTTCAAAAAGTAATTGCTTTAAGTACAGATAAAGCATGCAGTCCTGTAAATTTATATGGAGCGACTAAATTAGCATCGGATAAACTATTTGTGGCAGCAAATTCATACGTTGGTGACAAAGAGACGAGCTTTGCTGTTGTAAGATATGGAAATGTAGTTGGAAGTCGCGGCAGTGTCGTTCCGTTCTTTAAAAAAATGAAAGAAACGGGTGAACTTCCAATTACAGATGAGAGAATGACACGATTTTGGATTACGTTAGAACAAGGTGTTCAATTTGTACTTGATAGTTTAGAGAGAATGCATGGTGGAGAAATTTTTATTCCTAAAATTCCAAGCATGAAGGTTGTTGATTTAGCGAAAGCAATTGCACCTGAATGCTCAATAAAATATGTTGGGATTAGAGCAGGTGAAAAGATTCATGAAGCGATGATCACTGAAGATGATGCTCGCCATACTTTAGAATTTGATACCTACTACACCATACAACCGGAATTTCCTTGGTGGTCAAGTGAATGTGTGCAAGATGGGAAACCTCTTTCAGATGGATTTAAATATACAAGTGATGTTAATGATACATGGTTAACAATTGATGAGCTTCGTCATCTAGTTGACAGTATGTAAGAAAATAACGTATTGCCAATAAGGAGAGTAAATCGTGATCAGTAAAAGAGAAAGTTATTTACCATATGGAAAGCAATGGATTGACGAAGAGGACATACAAGCTGTTGTTGATGTATTAAGAGGAGATTATTTAACAACTGGTCCGTATATTCAACAGTTTGAAGAAGCAGTTGCTAACTACGTAGGTGCTACATATGCCGTTGCATTCTCTAATGGAACAGCAGCGCTGCATGGTGCTTGCTTTGCTGCGGGTATTCAAAAAGGTGATGAGGTTATTACTACACCTATGACATTTGCTGCAAGTGCGAATTGTATTTTATATCAAGGAGGTACGCCCGTTTTTGCAGATATTGATGAACAAACATATAATATCAATCCAGTTGAGATAGAGCATCAAATTACTCATAAAACGAAAGCGATTATTCCAGTTGATTTCACAGGTCAACCAGCGGATTTAGATGCTATTTTGGACATTGCTAAAAAGCATCATTTAGTTGTAATTGAGGATGCTGCTCATGCGTTAGGTGCTACGTATAAGGGAAGAAAAGTAGGATCAATTAGTGATATGACGATGTTTAGCTTTCATCCTGTTAAACATATTACGAGTGGAGAAGGCGGCATTATTACGACAAACAGTAAGAAATACTATGAAAAACTGCTGCAATTTCGTTCACATGGTATTACACGTGACGTAAACAAAATGAATCGTAACGATGGTCCATGGTACTATGAAATGCAGTTTTTAGGTTATAACTACCGAATGACGGATATACAAGCTGCATTAGGAACGAGTCAGTTAAAGAAAATTAATCGCTTCATTGAATTACGGCGTAAATATGTTGAGATGTATAATGCGGCTTTTAAAGAATTATCAACATTATCCGTTCCAAGACAGTTAGAAGAAACCCTATCTAGTTGGCATTTATACATTATCCGTCTGAATTTATCTAAGTTATCGACAAATCGCAAACAAATCTTTGAAAAGTTACAAAAGCATAATATCGGAGTGAATGTTCATTATATTCCTGTTCACTTACAACCTTATTATCAACAATTAGATTATAAAAAAGGAAGCTGTGTAGAAGCAGAAAAGCTATATGAAGAAATTATTACGCTGCCACTATTTCCGGCTATGAGTATGAAAGATGTTCAAGATGTAATTAACGCGGTGAAAAGTATTGTCAGCGAATACGAGGTGTTGTGATAGATGGAGAGCTTAAGAGTAGGCACTATTATTCAAGCACGAATGGGATCCACAAGATTACCGGGAAAAGTATTGAAAACAGTTCTTGGAAAAACATTGCTTGAATATCAATGGGAGCGAGTTGGTCGATCGAATAGACTAGATGAGATCATTGTAGCTACGACAACAAATGAAGCTGACCATCCAATTGTAGAACTATGTGAAAAACTATGTATCCCAGTATACAGGGGTTCAGAAGAAGATGTCCTCGCACGTTATTACGAAGCGGCAACTGCATTTAAACTTGATGTCATTGTTCGACTTACATCAGACTGTCCACTTATTGATTCGGATGTTGTAGATAAAGTAGTAGAATTTTTTATTAGCGATATAAATAAATATGATTATGCATCTAATACATTAGCACGTACTTATCCAAGAGGGTTCGATACAGAAGTGTTTTCATATGAAGCATTAACAATGGCTTATTTAGAAGCAAAAAATGTTTCGAATCGTGAACATGTTACGTCTTATTTTTATCAACACCCTGAGAAATTTAGGTTAGCAAGTATTGAAGATAAGGATGATCACAGTGAATATCGTCTAACAGTCGATACTATGGAGGATTTTACTTTAATAAAGAAAATAGTTTGTATACTCTATCCTCAAAAAGAATTCTTTGATTTAAAAGATATTGTAGGGGTTCTAAATGAAAATCCTAGTTGGGCAAATATAAATAAACATGTGGAACAAAAAATCATTTAGTGATTAAAAGTTTTTAGGTTAAGGGTGAATAATATGAATGTTGCCTTTCGAGTAGACGCTTCCTTACAAATTGGGACAGGTCATGTAATGCGATGTATCACTCTGGCTCATCAGTTAAAAAAAATAAATATTAATAGCTATTTTATTTGTAGAGAACTAGATGGTAATCTCATGAGTTATATAGAAAGTCAGGGGTTTGAATTACTTAGGTTACCATATAAAAACACTACGCTATCTGATTTAGATTGGCACAGAGCATATTGGAGTGTAGATTTTGATGAAACTAAATTAATGATTACAAAAAAGAAATTAAAAATAGCAATGATTGTAGTCGATCATTACGCTCTAGATTTTAATTGGGAAACAGCCATTAAAGAAATTATACCTAAAATATTCGTTATAGATGATTTAGCTAATCGAAAACATGCCTGTGACGTATTATTAGATCAAAATTTTTATTTGAATTTAGAAAGCAGGTATTGTCAAATACTGCATTCGAACTGTCGACAGCTTTTAGGCCCTAATTATGTCTTGCTAAGAGAAGAATTTTTGGTTCAATCTAAGAAGCAGCGTAGTCGTGATGGGGAAATTCGTAACATTTTAGTTTTTTTTGGTGGTGCAGATGCTACTAATGAAACGATGAAAACATTAAAAGCTATTAGTATTGATAAGTTCAAGCATATAGATGTAAATGTCGTTGCAGGTGCATCTAATATAAAAAAAGAAGAAATTCAATTGTATTGTGATGGTCATCCTAACTTAACGTTTCATTATCAGATATCCAATATGGCACATTTAATGAATCAAGCTGATTTAACAATCGGTGCAGGAGGAACTACTACATGGGAAAGATGTTATCTTGGTTTACCTTCTATTACAATTACTGTAGCTGATAATCAAGTAGAAATTACAGATGCAGTTAGTAATGTAGGCGCAACTGTTTATTTAGGTAATCATAATAATGTAACAGTTACGATGATTCAGGAACAACTACATCATCTCATGAAATATCCTAATAAGGTTAAGCTTTTATCGGATAAAGCTCTTAATATGGTAGATTCATCAATTGTTGATAAATACACTGTGTTAAAAGCTATTATGGAGGAAATTGATTTTGAACGTACTTGATAGAGTATATTTGCAAAATGTTGATCATTCGCATTTTGATTTAATTTTGAAGTGGAGAAACCAAGAGTATATTCGTAGAATGATGTTAGACAATCATTTAATTACATTAGAAGAGCATGAAAAATGGTTTCAACAAAATATTGTCGAAGGTAATAGTAATTTTATTATGAAAATACTTTATTTAGACCAATTGCCTATTGGAGTAGTAAATATAAATATATTAGACGCAATTGAACGGATATGCAAGTGGGGATTTTACATAGGTGATTCAAATGCTCCAAATGGTTTAGGAAAAGTAATGGGATATTTAGCTTTAAATTTTATTTTTAATAAGTTACATATGAATAAGTTATATGCGGAAGTATTAGAAAATAATAGTAAAAGTATAGCGGTGCACAAAAAATTGGGTTTTTCACAAGATAGAATCCTAAATGAAAAAGTATTTAGAAACGAACAATATATAAACGTATTGTTCCTGTCAATATCTCGTGAAGGTTGGACAAAATACCAACCAGAGGTAATTAAAATGATAGAAGGAATGATCTTATGAAAGATATTATATTAGGACAATCAATTATATCTTCAAGTTATAAACCCTTTATTATAGCAGAAATGTCTGGCAACCATAATCAGTCACTAGATAAGGCTTTAGCTATTGTAGAGGCAGCTGTTAAAGCGGGTGTAGATGCATTGAAAATTCAAACGTATACAGCTGATACGATGACATTAGATATTGATAACGATGATTTTAAGATTGAAGATAAAGAGAGTTTATGGAACGGAAATTCTCTTTATAAATTATATCAACAAGCTTACACTCCTTGGGATTGGCATGAGCCTATTTTTGAAAGGTGCCGAGAGCTGGGAATTATTCCGTTTAGTACACCTTTTGATGAGACAGCTGTTGACTTTTTAGAATCGTTAAATGTTCCTATGTATAAGATTGCTTCTTTTGAAAATAATGATCTCCCATTAATTAAAAAAGTTGCTTCTACAGGAAAACCAATGATTATCTCTACAGGTATGGCCACGTTAGCAGAGCTAGATGAAACAGTTAGAGTGGCGAGAGAAGCGGGATGTAAAGACTTAATTTTGTTAAAATGCACAAGCACATATCCAGCTACTCCTAATAATACAAATATTTCTACGATTCCACATATGAGACAAGCCTTTAATTGTCAAGTGGGTCTTTCTGATCACACGATGGGTACAGGTGTTACGGTAGCAAGCGTAGCGTTAGGAGCTACTGTGATTGAAAAGCATTTTACTTTATCAAGAGCAGAAGGTGGCGTCGATGCCGCATTTTCAATGGAGCCACATGAGATGAAGCTCCTTGTAGAAGAAACAGAAAGAGCTTGGCAAGCTATTGGACAAGTTACTTACGGACCAACAGAAAAAGAAAAAAGCTCATTAAAATTTCGACGTTCTATCTATGTAGCTAAAGATATTAAAGCTGGTGAAGAGTTTACGAAAGAAAATATTAAAGTAATACGACCTGGTTACGGTTTAGCACCAAAATATTATGAAGAAGTGCTAGGACGTAAAGCGAAAAATAATTTATCAAAAGGTACTCCTCTTCGTTTACAATTGTTGTGATAGTAGATTTATTTTGTGAGAGATACTGTTCAGAATGTTGTGTATTTAGATTGTCTTTTGTTTACTGTTCTAAGGAGTGATATAATGCAAGATATTTTATATAACGATGAAACGAAAATAAGTAAATTTTGTGAAGAGGTACTAGAACTCGAAAATGCAACTCTTCCTGATGAGTACTATTATACTAGTGTGCCTTTATGTGTAATAGATTCAGTATTTTCAATAGGAGTTAGTAAGAAACACTGTTAACAGGTACTGTGATTACTTCGGTTTCAATCGATATAGAAGTGAAGCAAATCATCCTAGTGTTGAAGAACAACAATCTGTTGAGGATTTTTTAGATTCTTATGAAAAAATAGGTTTAGATAATTTTGTCCAAGAAGTGTTCCAAAATAGACAAAGAACCTCTTCTAGAAATGGAATATTAAAAGCTGAAGCTGTATATCAATTCTGTAGAGTGCTTCACAAATATAGCGTTAATTATTTGCAAGATGTTATTAAACTTTATGGGAATCAAGAATTTGAAAAGGAGATCAAATTAATTTCTGGTCAGAAAAGCGGAATCTCACTTGTTTACTTTTATATGTTGGTAGGAGAAGATACTTTAAACCTGATAGAATGATTATTCGGTTTCTTGATAGAGTATTACAGAGAAAAGTGAATGTAGACGAAGCGCAAATCTTATTATATAAAACTTCTAAAATTCTACTACAAAAATATTCGAATATTAATCCTCGTGTATTAGATTATCAAATTTGGAATTATATGAGAAGCAACTCTTAACAACCTATTTTCTAATGAGTTTTGAAATTAAGAATTCAAGTGACTATTAATAAAGGAATCTCTTTCAATAGGAAGCCGACTTTGCATTAAGAATTAAAATACAAAGTCAGCTTTTTACTAATTACTTACAGCACTTCAACAAGAAAACTCCTCTTCCTGCTTCTTCACCAACTCAATCTCAAACCCTAAATCCTCAATCAATTTATGATCTTGATTCGCTTCTTGTCCTGCTGTTGTTAAGTAGTTTCCTAGGAAGATGCTGTTGGCTGCATATAGGCCTAATGGCTGTAGGCTTTTTAAGTTTACTTCTCGGCCGCCTGAAATACGGATTTCTTTTGTCGGATTGATGTAGCGAAATAGAGCTAACACCTTTAGGCAATAACGAGGGTTTAATTCATGAACGCCCTCTAGTTTTGTTCCGTCAATTGCATGAAGAAAGTTGACTGGAATCGAGTCCGCATCCAACTGATGAAGGGCACGAGCAATATCAATAACATCTTCTTTTGTTTCCTTCATGCCGATAATCGCTCCAGAGCATGGGGAAATGCCGTGTTTTTTTACCGTTTCGATTGTATTTAGACGATCTTCATATGTATGTGATGTTGTAATATAAGAATGATGGCGTTCTGATGTGTTGACATTATGGTTGTAGCGGTCAACGCCGGCATCTTTTAATTGAGCAGCATATTCTTCTTTTAGTAGACCTAAGCAGGCACATACTTTCAGACCATACTTTTCTTTAATTTCTTCTACTGCTTCACTGACCACTTTTACATCTTTTCGTGTCGGACCTCTGCCGCTCGCTACAATGCAATACGTTCCTACTTTATTGTCAAACGCTGTTTTCGCGCCTTCTAAAATTTCTTCTTTCGAAATAAACGGATATTTTTCAATTGGAGCTGTCGAAATAGAAGATTGGGAGCAGTACCCGCAGTCTTCCGGACAATAGCCACTTTTTGCATTGATAATCATATTTAATTTCACTTTTTTTCCATAATAGTGCTTGCGAATATGGAATGCGCCATGTAATAAAGGCAATAAATCATCGTCATCACAATTTAAAATACTGTTTGCTTCCTCATCACTAATAATTTTTCCGTCGATAACTTCTTGTGCTAACTGTAGCCAATTCATACGATACTCTCCTTTTGGTTTTCAATTTTGTTTTTGCTTCGAACACTCTGGAATACTTTGTATAATCTTGCAGCTAAAACACCGGCAACAATGGATATAAGAATGTCACCAGCAATGCTGTAAACAAAGCCAATCATTATGACATGGGACCAGCTGCTTGGAATGCCCATCCACATGTTAAGTGCCATGAAAAGGTAAGGAACGCCAATCGCGTAAACGACTAGCAGACCAGCGAAATGGGCCAGAATAAAGTGATACGTTTTTGGCTGATCTATTTTGTCTATAATCCACCCAATCACAAATGCACCAGCAATAAAGCCGATTAAATAGCCAAATGTAGGCTGAAAAATATAGCTGATTCCTCCCCCTTGTGTAAAGACAGGAAAGCCAACGAGACCGATGCAAACATACACAAGTTGGCTTTGCAATCCTCTTTTCCACCCTAATAGACTTCCAGATAAAAAGACAAATAGAACTTGCAGTGTAAATGGAACATGGGGCAGTGGGATCTTGATAAATGCCCCAACAGCAGTTAATGCTGCAAACATTGAGACAGCTGCTAATGAAACAGTTGTGTTTTTATTCATTTGTTGAAAAAACCTCCTTTTGATACGAAATATTCCTGGATGGCTTCGTTTGCTGTATGAATCATTGTTGTTATTTCTTCTTCTGTTATGACATATGGCGGCATAAAATAAAGGATGTTTCCAAGCGGCCTTAGCAGCAAGCCCTTTTCAAGCGCAATTCGATAAATTTGATAGCCGACTCGTTCTTTGCTTGGAAAAGGTTCCTTTGTTTCTTTATTTTTTACTAATTCAATCGCGCCGACCATACCAGTTTGTCTGTATTCACCGACATAGGGTTGGTTAGTGAAAATGTTTAATGCTAAATCATGCATATACTTACTTTTTTGCTGAATTTGCTCTATGTAATTTTCCTCTTCGAATAGCTGCAATACTTCAAGTGCCACTCTGCATGCTAAAGGGTTCCCTGTGTAGCTATGAGAATGTAAAAATGCTTTCCCACTTTCATAATCATCGTAAAAAGCATCATAAACATCGTCCGTTGTTACTACCGCAGATAATGGCAAGTAGCCGCCTGTTAATCCTTTTGATAAACACATAAAATCTGGTGTAATACCCGCTTGTTCACATGCAAACATTGTCCCTGTCCGCCCGAAGCCAACGGCAATCTCATCGGCAATCAAGTGTACATCATACTGCAAACATAACTCCTTTAATTTTTTTAAATAAGAAGGAGGGTACATTTTCATTCCAGCTGCTGCTTGTATTAACGGCTCAATGATCACAGCAGTCAGTTCTTCATGATGATGTTTTAATTTTTCTTCTATAAATGAGATGCAAGGTGTATCACAGCTTTCTGGCTTTTCATTAAAGGGACATCGAAAGCAATCTGGTCCTTGTGCTCGTATCGTATCTAGCAAAAGAGGCTGATAGATTTCATTATATAAATCTACTCCCCCGACTGAGAGCGCTCCGAGTGTTTCACCATGGTAGGCATCTGTTAGTGCTAGAAACCGTTTTTTATTCGGTTTATTTTTTTGCTGGTGATATTGGAAGCTTATTTTTAACGCCACTTCGATTGCAGAAGAGCCATTGTCTGCAAAAAATACTTTTGTTAAACCATCCGGTGTTAGTTTCGCTAATTTTTCTGCTAGTAATACGGCTGGTTCATGCGTAAAGTTGGCAAATATCACATGCTCTAACTGAAAAGCTTGATTGGCTAATGCACTACTAATCCGCTCATTCGCATGGCCAAATAAATTCACCCACCAGGAAGATACGGCATCTATATACTGTTTTCCGTTTTCATCATACAAATAAATACCTTTCCCGCTTTTAATGACAATCGGTGGGAAATCTTCATAATCCTTCATCTGAGAACAAGGGTGCCAAACATGCTGCAAGTCTCTTTTTTGTAAATTGGAAAGGGGTGTCATGTCCTTAATATCCTTTCGAAAAATTCATTATTTTCCACCTGAATATTTTTCAATTCTGATAGATTATTTAACTTAGGAATCACAAGAGAAGGCAAATCTGTGTATTGTTGAATCGTTTTGATGTTATCCCTCTCAAGCCTAGTGCCTTCAAAACGGTTAAATACAATGCCGGTAATCGGAATATCCTTCATTTTAAGCATTTCTACAGACAGCAATGTGTGATTGATTGTCCCTAATTGTGTACCAGCAGTTAGGACGACAGGCAGCTTTGATTGTTTTATAAGATCGATTAAATGATAGGGACGCTGATCACTTAATGGAACGTATAATCCACCTGCCCCTTCACAAAGCACATAATCATACAACGATTTTAATTTTTCGATATGCTCTAGAATTACCTCTTCTTTGATAACAGCATCTTCTAACATCGCAGCATAATGCGGCGAAGCAGGCTCCTTGAAAGAATAGCTATTCAAATGCTCTTCTACTAAGGGCTCTTTACTAAATGACTGATAGAATGCTGTATCCTCTATGATGCCTGTTTGGATCGGTTTGTATGGTATGACAGTTGCTTTTTTTCTTTGCAAATATTGCGTTAAATATGTAGTTACGAGTGTTTTTCCAATATTGGTATCTGTACCAGCTATCCAAAAATGTCTTTTCATAAAAGTCGCCTCTTTTTTATGTTAACTAATTTATTAAATAAGTTAACATAAAATGAGTAAAATTGTAAATATTTTTCTTATGGTGCCTGTCACTCTTTATTTAAAAAACAAATTTTAGGACAGGCATCGACAGAAACGAGTAAAGATTGATTTTAAAACAAAATCTAGTCTCATTTTCCCGTCTTTAACTAGTCATTTCTCCTCATTCATCCATATTCACATAATATTTTTCTTCAATCTCTTAAATTCCTGCCGATATAAATAATACAATTCTAGTTGTTCTTTACAGGGGGATGTATTAAATGATTGAAAAAACTGTTTCCCAGCCGATATTTTCTGCATCTAGACAAATGGAAAAAAATCCGATTATAAATAAAGCAAGTATAGAGGAATCAATTATTGCAGAGGATGCTTTTACAAAAAGTGAAGCTGATTCTGATCATGTTGCAAATGAAAAAAAGCTTCATGATATTATTCAAGGGATGAATAAATTTATGCAGCCATCCCATACTTCCGTGAAATTTCAATTGCATGAAAAGTTAAATGAGTATTACGTAACGATTGTAGATGATGTGACCGATGAAGTGGTCAAGGAAATTCCATCGAAGAAATTTTTAGATATGTATGCTGCTATGACGGAGTTTGTCGGCTTAGTAGTAGATAAAAAAGCATAAGAGGTGAATGGAGTTTGGTTACGAGAATAGGTGGTCTTGCAAGCGGCATGGACATTGATTCTATGGTAGAACAATTAATGCAAGCTGAACGAAAACCATTAGATAAAATTAATCAAAGAAAAACATATACAGAATGGCAACGAGATGACTATCGCAGTATGAATTCATTGCTGCTTGAATTGGATCAGCAGATTTTTAACGGTGTTGCCAAACAAGGGTCATATATCAAGAAAACAGTAAATATCTCCGATCCTAATGTTGTTTCTATTAAAAATATCAATTCGACGATTGATTTTACTGGGTCGCTTGAAGTAACTAAACTGGCAACTGCTGCGACGATGTCTAGTACAACTGACATTGCCAAGTCATCCGATATACTAGGTATTGGTGCGCAAACGGTTAAAATCAGTGCTATTACAAAAGATGGAACAATGCAAGATACAACAATATCAATTACGAATGATGATACATTAGATAGCGTGATTGCAAAAATCAATAAAGATTCTGGTGTGACTGCTTTTTTTGATGAAACTTCCAAAAGGATATCTTTCACAGCAAAAAATGCGGGGGATACTACTGGATCAGAGATCAAATTAACAGATGACAGCGGTATTACTAATCCAGATGATAGGTTTTTTAGTGGCTTATTAAACCTAGAATTAGAAAGTGATATGGCAGCAGTCGGAAAAAAAGGAACCAATGCAGAGCTTATCTACAATGGAATGAGTATCACTCGTACTTCTAACACATTCCAAATCAACGGTGTAGAATTCACAGCAAAAAAAGAAACAACAGGTACTCCGGTCACGTTCTCCTCAACAGCTGATGTTGACGCAATCATGGACACGATTGTTAAATTTGTTGATAAATATAATGAAGTTATTGATAAAATAAAAACAAAAACAAGCGAATCTAAGTATCGTGCTTATACTCCTCTCACAACCGCACAGAAAAAAGAAATGGAAGAGGATGAAATTAAGCTGTGGGAAGAAAAAGCAAAAAGCGGGACACTTCGAAATGACTCGATTTTATCGGGTATTCTCACAAAAATGAGAAGCGATATAAGCGATTCAGTTTCTGGAACTTCTGGTTTTAAACAGCTTTCGCAAATTGGAATCACAACAACCAAAAATTATTTGGATGGCGGAAAACTGACGATTGAAGAAGACAAGCTGCGTGCGGCCATCGCTGAAAATCCAAACGCAATCTATGAACTTTTTCAAAAAAGCGGGGAGACAACTTCTGAAAAAGGAATTGCCCAGCGCTTGCGTGCAAGCTTAAAAACAGCGATGACTGATATTACAGAAAAAGCAGGGAACGCTTCCAAAGGTAATAATTCGTTTACACTAGGGAAGTTACTGAATAATTATAATGATCAAATATCCAGTTATGAAGATAAATTAAAAACGATAGAGAACCGATATTGGTCTAAGTTTTCCGTGATGGAAACAGCAATTAATAGAGCAAATAGTCAATCAGCCCAATTAACAAATATGTTTAATTCGCAATAAAGGAGTTTTAACAATGGCAACTTCCAATCCATATCAATCTTATAAACAAAATTCTGTTACGACTGCATCTCCAGGAGAGTTAACTTTAATGCTTTATAACGGTTGTTTAAAATTTATCCAATTAGCAAAAAAAGCAATCGAAAACAAAGATGTTGAAACGAGAAATATTAATATCCAAAAAACACAAAATATTATTCAAGAATTAATGGTGACTTTAAATATGGATATTCCTGTATCCAAAAATATGATGTCCCTTTATGACTATTTGAATCGTCAATTAATAAAGGCAAATATTACAAGTGATATAACCATTCTCGAAGAAGTAGAAACATTCGTAACAGAATTTCGTGATACGTGGAAAGAGGCAATCCAAATTAATCGTCAACAGCAGTATGGTCAAGGCGGCCAAGTTTAATGGAAGCATTCAAGCAATGCTATACAATAACTGCGCAGTTAATTCAACTAGTAAAGGAAGCATCTGATAAAGAGGAATTTATGCAAGAAGTAGACGAGTTGCTCAACCAAAGGCAATCCTGTTTGACATTGCTTGCTCCTCCACAATCGGAGCAGGAACAAAATCTAGTAGAAGTTTTATTGCAGCAGGATCAAGAGCTGTTAAAGCTTCTTAACGAAGAAAAAGTAAATATTCTGCAAGAGCTTAAGAAGTTAAAAATGAAAAAAACATCGAATCAAAAATATGTAAATCCGTACCAGTCCCTGCAAACGGATGGCGTTTTTTATGATCGAAGAAATTAAGTGGAAAACCGTCTTTCATAAGGCGGTTTTTTCGCATTTTCGTCAAGAATCTTTTCAAAGCAACAAGTGATATAGCAAAGAAAATGTCTAGTTTGAGAAAAAAATTACTTTTTATTAATAAATTTGTCGAAAATTTTAAAAAATTTAGCAGGAGTTTTAAAGGAGCTAATAGAATTATATAGTATGGTCAAAAAATCACCGAATAGAAAATTTCTTATTCTTTTCGGTATATAATTCTTGCACTGGAAATATGAAGGAGGAACAGCTATATGAACTTCAACATTAGAGGAGAAAACATTGAGGTAACTCCAGCAATACGAGAATATGTAGAAAAGAAAATTTCTAAATTAGAGCGTTATTTTTCCGAAACACCAGATGCGAATGTGAATGTCAATTTAAAAACGTACAATGATAAAACATCAAAAGTGGAAGTGACTATTCCGATGAGCCAATTGGTGTTGCGTGCGGAGGAAGACCATGAAGATATGTATGCAGCCGTTGATTTAATAGTTGATAAATTAGAACGTCAAATAAAAAAACATAAAACGAAAGTAAACCGCAAATTCCGCGAAAAAGGCACAGTGAAAGAACTGTTTGGTACATTTGAAGTCGCTGCTTCTGCTGAGGTAGAAGAGAATGAAAAAGATTTTGAAATTGTTCGTCAAAAACGGTTTAATTTAAAGCCGATGGATAGCGAAGAAGCAATCTTGCAAATGGATCTGCTTGGACATAGTTTCTTTGTTTACACAGATGCAGAAACAAATACAACTAATATCGTCTATAAAAGAAAAGACGGTAAATATGGTTTGATTGAAGCATTATAATAACAGCAAATCGCAAGGCGCTGAGCCTTGCGATTTTTTGCGGTGTCAGTACATAAGTTGTCACTCAAGTATGAAAATGGTAAGATAAATAAGATAAAGAAGTTTACAGGTGGAAAATTACCATGATTTTTTGAAATAGTATAGTAGCAAATTAACAAAAGCTACAAAGATTTTTCATCTGATCTTAATGTATTATAACTATACTAATAAGACTGTGATTCGTTTTTTAACGTGTAAACGGTCGATATAAACATATACACAAAGGAGCGTTTTTTAATGCTTGGAATTTTAAATAAAGTGTTTGATCAAAATAAGCGCGATTTGAAAAAACTAACAAAAATTGCAGATAAGGTGGAATTGCTTGCAGATGAGACTGCGGCATTATCGGATGAGCAATTAAAAGCTAAAACAGAGGAGTTTAAAGAGCGCTATCAAAAAGGGGAAACATTAGACGATTTGCTTGTCGAAGCTTTTGCTGTTGTACGTGAAGGTGCTAAGCGTGTTCTTGGTCTATACCCATACCCTGTTCAGTTAATGGGTGGTGCTTCCCTTCATGAAGGAAATATTTCTGAAATGAAAACAGGGGAAGGGAAAACGTTAACTGCTACGATGCCAGTTTATTTGAATGCACTTTCTGGAAAAGGTGTACATGTTGTAACAGTCAATGAATATCTTGCTACTCGTGATGCTGCAGAAATGGGTCAATTATATACATTTCTTGGATTGACCGTTGGCTTGAATTTAAACTCTTTATCAAAAGAGGAAAAACAAGAAGCCTACAGTGCGGATATTACGTATAGTACGAATAATGAATTAGGCTTTGATTACCTGCGTGATAATATGGTTCTTTATAATGAGCAAAAAGTGCAAAGACCGCTCTTTTTTGCGGTTATCGATGAGGTCGATTCTATTTTAATCGATGAGGCCCGCACACCATTGATTATTTCTGGATCTGCACAAAAATCAACGCAATTATATGTGCGTGCCAATACATTTGTAAGCAGCTTAAAAGTAGAAAAAGATTATATTTATGATGAAAAAACAAAAGGGGTTCAGCTGACAGAAGAAGGAATGTCGAAAGCAGAACGTGTTTTCCAAATTGAGAACTTGTTTGATGTTTCCAATGTAGCGATTAACCATCATATTTCCCAAGCGTTAAAAGCGCATGCCAGCATGCATAATGATGTAGATTATGTTGTACAGGACGGAGAAATTGTGATTGTTGACCAATTTACAGGTCGTCTAATGAAAGGACGCCGCTACAGTGATGGGCTGCATCAGGCTATTGAAGCGAAAGAAAACTTGGAAATTCAAAATGAGAGCATGACGCTTGCAACGATTACATTCCAGAACTACTTCCGTATGTATGAAAAACTTTCCGGGATGACTGGTACGGCAAAAACGGAAGAAGAGGAATTCCGTAATATTTACAATATGAATGTTGTTGTTATTCCAACAAACAGAGAAATCGCTCGTGATGACCGTGCTGATTTAATTTACGCTAGCATGGATGGCAAGTTTAGAGCAGTTGTTGAAGATATCGCAGAACGTTATAAAAAAGGACAGCCAGTTCTTGTTGGTACGGTTGCGATCGAAACTTCTGAAATTATTTCGAAATATCTTTCAAACAAAGGGATTCCGCATAATGTGTTAAACGCGAAAAACCATGAAAGAGAAGCAGAAATTATTGCCAATGCTGGTGAAAAAGGTGCTGTCACGATTGCAACGAATATGGCTGGTCGTGGTACCGATATTAAATTAGGAGAAGGCATTAAAGACCTTGGTGGTTTAGCAGTTATTGGTACAGAGCGTCATGAAAGCAGACGTATTGATAATCAGCTTCGCGGACGTTCCGGACGTCAAGGAGACCCTGGGGTGACACAATTCTACCTTTCTATGGAAGATGAGTTAATGCGCAGATTCGGTTCTGACAATATGAAAAACATGATGGCACGACTAGGCATGGATGATTCGCAGCCTATTCAAAGCAAAATGGTTTCTCGTGCAGTAGAATCCGCGCAAAAACGTGTCGAAGGTAATAACTTTGATTCACGGAAACAGCTGTTGCAATATGATGATGTGCTCCGTCAACAACGAGAAATTATTTATAAGCAGCGTAATGAAGTGTTGACTGCTGAAAACTTACGCTCCATTGTGGAAGGCATGATTAAATCATCTTTAGAGCGCAATGTATTAGCACATACACCAGATCATGAAGACCAAGAAGTATGGAACCTGCAAGCCATTATTGACTATGCAAATGGTAACCTTCTTCATGAAGGCGAGCTGCAATTAAGTGAAATTCGCGGCAAAGACGGCGATGAAATTGTAGATATGATTTTTGATAAAGTGATCAAAAATTATGATGAAAAAGAAGAACAATTAGCATCTGAGCAAATGCGCGAATTTGAAAAAGTGATTGTGCTTCGTGCTGTTGACAGCAAATGGATTGACCATATTGATGCAATGGATCAACTTCGTCAAGGAATTCATTTACGAGCATATGGTCAAATTGATCCGCTCCGTGAATATCAAGGAGAAGGATATGCAATGTTTGAACAAATGGTTATTTCCATTGAAGAAGATGTGGCGAAATATATTATGAAGGCAGAAATTCGCAACAACTTGGAGAGGGAAGAAGTAATCAAAGGGCAAGCTGTTAATCCAAAGGAAGATGGCGAAAAGAAACCGAAGAGAAGACCAGCAACGAAAAAGTTAGATGTTGGCAGAAATGCGCCTTGCTTCTGCGGCAGCGGCAAAAAATATAAAAACTGCTGCGGCAGTAACGTTTAATAGTTGAAAGGAAGCCTGTCTCTTAATTAAATAAGAGGCAGGTTTTTCTTTGGTGTGGAGTATTTTGCGAAAGTGGCTATTATTATTGTGATTCTAGAAAACAAGCTAGCTTTTGTGAAGTGGAAACTATACATGTTATTAGCAAAATCCCTTTACTAAGTAACAGAAAATCAAAACTTCACAGCAATACATGCTTTTTTTTGCAAAAAGCCATATAATACAAGAAGGTAGCAATTTTAAAACGATAATTGAACTATATTTAAACAAAGGGTGACAGATTAATGGAATTAGCAGATATTCGTAATGAGTTAGAAAAGATAGAGGTAACACTAGAAAACTTTAGGGGGTCTCTTTGACTTAGATAACAAAGAGGCGCGTATTGCTGAGCTGGAAGATGAAATGCTGCAGCCAGAGTTTTGGAATGATCAGCAGGCTGCACAGACCGTTATTTCAGAAAGCAATGCATTGAAGGATCAAGTACATGAATTTCATGATCTTTTTGAAACATATGAAAACCTAGAATTAACATATGAGTTAGTGAAAGAAGAAGATGATGCAGATTTAAGAGAAGAATTAGAAGGCGAGCTTACACAGTTAGTGAAGCGATTAAGCGAATTTGAACTTAATTTACTGTTAAGTGAACCTTATGATAAAAATAATGCCATCTTAGAGCTGCATCCAGGTGCTGGCGGAACGGAATCTCAAGACTGGGGAAGCATGCTGCTTCGAATGTATACAAGATGGGCGGAGAAAAAGGGCTTTAAAGTGGAAACATTAGATTATTTGCCTGGTGATGAAGCAGGGATTAAAAGTGTTACATTAGCGATTAAAGGTCATAACGCTTTCGGCTATTTAAAAGCAGAAAAAGGCGTCCATCGTCTTGTGCGCATTTCTCCATTTGATTCGTCAGGGCGCAGACATACGAGCTTTGTTTCTTGTGAAATAATGCCGGAATTTAATGATGAAATTGAAATTGAAGTCCGCACGGAAGATTTGAAAATTGATACGTACCGTGCAAGTGGTGCAGGTGGACAGCATATCAATACGACCGATTCTGCGGTGCGGATTACCCATATCCCAACTGGTGTGGTCGTTTCCTGCCAAACAGAACGTTCGCAAATTAAAAACAGAGAAACAGCTATGAAAATGTTAAAAGCAAAGCTCTACCAAAAGAAAATTGAAGAGCAAGAAGAAAAATTAGCAGAAATTCGCGGAGAGCAAAAAGAAATAGGCTGGGGAAGCCAAATCCGTTCTTACGTATTCCACCCATATTCCCTTGTGAAAGACCATCGCACAAACACAGAAGTAGGGAATACCCAGTCGGTAATGGATGGAGACTTAGATGTATTTATTAACGCGTATCTTCGTTCGAAACTGAGTATTAGTGAATAATATTGTACGAAGAAGCCATCACAAAATTGTGGTGGTTTTTTCTCGTGCAAAACAAAATAAATCTATATTTCACCCCTTTAACACGCTAATCTAACGCGGTTTACACCTCTCCAAATGGATGATATACTCTCTGCTTGGGAAAAAATAATGAGAAGAAATCTGTCGTATTTTGATGAAAAATAGTTGAGACAGAAATAGACAAAATTTTAAAGAGGTGTCGTTTCGTGCGTGAGTATATTTACGTGTTAATCGGGGCAGCGATTGTCGCGTTAACGTTTAATTTATTTTTACTGCCAAACCATATTGCATCTGGTGGAGTAAGTGGGATTAGTACAATAACAGATGAATTATTTCAATGGGAGCCGGCCTTTGTGCAATGGGCATTTAATATTCCATTATTTATTGCTGGCGTTATTTTATTAGGGAAGAAATTTGGAGCAAAAACATTAGTCGGAACTATATTTCTGCCATTTGTTGTGTTTTTGTCAAAAGATATTGAGCCTTGGACGAACGAGCCTTTATTAGCGTCAATATATGGCGGTATTGGGGTAGGGCTTGGTATAGGCATTGTTTTTAAAGGGAAGGCTTCTACAGGTGGAACAGATTTAGCTGCACAGCTGATTAATAAATATACCGGAATGTCTTTAGGAAAATGTGTTGCGATGATTGACGGGTTAATTGTTATATCTGCTGCGATTGTTTTTAATATTGAACAAGGATTATATGCGCTTATTGCCTTATTTGTCACAAGTAAAACAATCGACCTTGTACAAATTGGCATCGGAAGCTCCAAAATGGCACTTATTATCACGGAAAAACAAGAAGAAGTAAGAGAACAAATATTAACAAAAATGGATAGAGGGGTCACGAGGCTTACAGCACATGGCGGCTATACAGATTATGAACGGCCAATCCTTTTATGTGTCGTACATCAATCGCAGTTTACTAAGCTGAAAGTTCTTGTGCAGTCTATTGATTCTTCGGCATTTGTAATTGTGATGGATGCATCAGAAGTGCTAGGGAAGGGTTTTAAATAAATATTTAACAATAGCTTTCTTCACCTTCTTTGCTCTTCGTAAGCTTATAAGGTATTTTTTCCCTACTTATTAATGCGGGATGAAAATAGAATTGGTATAATAAAGTTATGATTTGCTCTTAATGTACGTGTTCAAAAAGGTACCGATTTAGAAGCAAGAAGGTCGAGGCGGCGTAGCTTTGAGCAACAGAACGTATACAATTAAATACGTGAGTAGCGGAAAAGCAAGCCAACGAAGAGATTCGCCGCTTATCATTTGGTAGCTTTTTGAATATCCTCAAAAAGGAGTTGAGCAGGATGAAAAAGAAACTAATAGCCATCCTATTTCTAATATTAATCGTCCTATCTGGCTGCGGTAAAAAGGATGATTCATCCTCTAGCTCTGCTAAAGCAGGCGACCCAGAAAAACT
The DNA here is from genome assembly GCF_052663115.1 of Niallia yueguangensis. NCBI lineage: Bacteria > Bacillati > Bacillota > Bacilli > Caryophanales > Bacillaceae > Niallia > Niallia yueguangensis. The sequence goes on along the minus strand of NZ_JBQTCX010000008.1, from coordinate 54,773 downwards.
CTTTAATCAAAAATGTTCTATCTGCCATGGCGATATAAATGGATCAAAATTAGAAACGATTGGGTCCAAGCTTTCAGAAGAAGATATCGAGAAGATAATCCGCGAAGGAAGAGGGAAGATGCCTAAAGGAGTTTTAGAAGGGGAAGATGCAAAGGCAGTAGCTGCATGGTTAGCGGAAAAAAAATAAAAAAAGGAGTGCGTTATTTTTTATTCATTACCTAAAGAATAACGACTTCTTTTTTTGTGGAAAAATTCTATGTGACTTTTTTATAAAAATACGTTCCTTTTTCCTTTTTTATCCTGAATAAATGGGTTAAAATATCTATATTGATGAAAGTTAGAACGAAAAAAGACGAATTTGGTCGATGAGTAGTACTATTTAAGTTATATAGCTACTAATTTGTGTTAATAATAGTACTTTTTGATATGTTTGAAAAGAAACTGTAATAATTTTTTCCATATAATTTACCGTATTATGATGATATAATAACTTCTGTAATGAAAAAGCAAGCTGTCTTTTTTTTTGCTTGTCTTTTTTAGTCGGTTAATATTTGTCGAATTATGTTTTTTTTTGCAAAGTTTCTAACAAATAAAAATCAGGTGTGATAATAAATGATAGAAATGAAAAATGTGGTAAAGAAATATTCCAACGGTGTAATAGCCGTTAATGGATTGGATGTTAAAATAGGTCAAGGTGAATTTGTTTACGTAGTAGGCCCGAGTGGAGCTGGGAAATCTACTTTTATAAAAATGATGTATCGTGAAGAAAAACCTACACAAGGTACGATTATGATAAATGGGATTAATTTAGCAAAATTAAAAACAAGTAAAGTTCCGTTGTTACGAAGAAATATGGGGGTTGTTTTCCAAGACTTTAAACTACTTCCAACCTTAACAGTTTATGAAAATGTTGCTTTTGCTCTTGAAGTTATTGAAGAAAATCCAAAGTATATAAAAAAACGTGTGATGGAAACATTAAGTCTTGTTGGTCTAAAACATAAAGTAAGAATGCTGCCAACAGAACTTTCCGGTGGTGAACAGCAGCGTGTGTCTATCGCACGTTCGATTGTGAATTCACCTAAATTGGTGATTGCCGATGAGCCTACAGGGAATCTGGATCCAGAGACTACATGGGAAATTATGAATATATTAGAAGAGATTAATAATAGAGGGACAACCGTTATCATGGCCACACATAATAAAGATATTGTCAATACAATCAAACATCGTGTTATAGCCATTGAAAGTGGAAGAATAGTTCGGGATGAGCAGCGAGGTGAATACGGATATGAAGGTTAGGACAGTTCGTAGACACGCAAGGGAAAGCTTTAAAAGCTTATTTAGAAATGGCTGGATGACATTTGCTTCCATAAGTTCGGTAACCATTACTTTAATTCTTGTCGGTGTCTTTTTCGTTATTATGATGAATTTAAATAAAGTTGCGACAACCATTGAGGAAAATGTGGAAATTCGTGTACACATCGATATTGCGGCAAATAAAAAAGAGCAAGATGTATTACGGGATCGGATTAAACAGATACCAGAAGTCAAAAGTGTTAAATTTTCTCCAAAGCAAGAGGAATTAGATAATTTAATTGTCAGTCTTGGGGAAGATGGAGACGCATTTAAACTGTTTGAACAAGATAACCCACTAAACGATGTATTTATCATAAAAACGAAAAATCCAACTGACACGATCAAGGTTGCAGAAGAAATTGAAGGATTTGACCATGCATCGAAAGTAAAATACGGACAAGGTTCTGTTGAAAAACTATTTAAAGTGATAAGCGTCAGTAGGAATGTTGGAATTGTATTAATTATTGGCTTGTTGTTTACTGCGATGTTTTTAATCTCTAATACGATTAAAATTACGATTGTTGCAAGAAGGCGTGAGATTGAGATTATGAGATTAGTAGGTGCAACAAACTGGTTTATTCGCTGGCCATTTTTCCTTGAAGGCATGTGGTTAGGGGTATTAGGATCGATTATACCAATTGCCGCTGTCTCGGCCATTTATTATTATGCATATCAATATGTAAAACCGAAACTAGCTTCAAACTTTATTGATATACTGAACTTTACACCGTTTGTATATCAAGTTTCTATATTGCTTCTTTTTATGGGGGCAGTTATCGGAATTTGGGGAAGTGTTATGAGTATTCGTAAGTTTTTAAGAATATAGAAGTTCAAAAAGTTAGGACAAACAGAGCTGTGAAGGTCGAGGCGCAGAAGTCACGAAGCCCGGAACGTAGTGGAGTGCTACGTAAGGACTGTAGAGACGACAACGAAGAGATTGGACGGCAATGGTTCCCGGACTTTTTGTCTTTAAAACAACTAATTTTATAGATACAAAAGAAAGACGATATATCAATGGTTTTTACCCCGCATGATAGTTTCTGTCTCTCATGTGGGGATATTTTATATGTTGCGAAATGATTATACATAAAAAGTAAATAGACTTTTACATAATCGTAACGAAGTGGGGAAAGGAGCTGTACCCTTGAAAAAATCTATCGTGAAATTAACGGTTGTTGCGACCCTTGGAATTGGCGTCGTCGTAACACAGGCACCAAATACTATTGCGTTTGCGAATTCCTTAAATGAACTCAATCAAGAGAAAAAAGAGATTGAAAACAAACAAAATAATGTGGAAACGAAATTAACTGATAAACATGAAGAAATTAGTGATGTCAAAGATCAACAATCAAATGTAAAAGCGGAAATTGCACGGCTAAATACCGCTATCTCCAGTACACAAGTGAAAATTATTGAAAAAAAAGAACAAGTCTCTACTACGAAAGCAGAGATTAAAAAATTAGAAGCACAAATTAAAGAGGTAAAAGAAAGAATAGAAAAACGAAATGAGCTGTTAAAAGATAGAGCCAGATCGTATCAAGAAACAGGTGGAGCTGTCAGTTATATCGATGTACTAATGGGCTCACAAAGCTTTAGTGATTTTATTGACCGAATGGGTGCGGTTGCTACTATTTTAGAAGCAGACCAGGATATTCTAAGAGAACAAGAAGCGGATAAGAAGCTGTTAGAACAATCACAAGCGGAACTAAAAACAAAGTTAAGTTCACTTGAAAAAATGTTAAGTGACTTAGAGAACATGAAGTCTAGTTTAAATGGACAAAAAAAAGAAAAAGATAATTTAATGGCGAAGCTGAAAAAAGAAGAAAATCATATTCATGCAGAAATGCTGTCATTAGAAGAAGAAGAAGCGATTTTAGCAGATCAAAAAGTGGCGATGGAAAAAGCGATTCAGCTCGAGAAGGTACGTATTGCAGAAGCAGCAAGAAGAGCAGAGCTTGCAAGAAAAGCTGAGTTAGAAAGAAAGAGAAAAGCAGCGGCGGCGGCAGCGGCAGAAGCTGCTGCAAAAGCAAATAGTACAAGTGACTCTAGTTCTTCTTCCGACACCGACACTAGCTCCGGCACGGAAAGTTCTTATACTGAGACCGTACCAGCACCTGCAGTTTCAGCTGGCAGTTTTACAAGACCGGCAAGCGGTTATATTTCATCGGGGTTAGGAATGCGTTGGGGTTCATTCCATGCTGGAGTTGATATTGCAGCAAGTGGTACGGTGCCAGTTGTGGCAGCTGCAGATGGTGTCGTGATTCGATCTTATACATCATCCAGTTATGGAGAAGTTATTTTTGTCTCTCATTACATTGATGGACAGGTTTATACAACTGTTTATGCTCATTTACAATCTGGAAGCAGAGCTGTTGGTACAGGACAAGTGGTACACAAAGGTCAACAGATTGGTTTAATGGGAAATACAGGTGAATCTTTCGGTCAGCATTTACATTTTGAATTACATAAGGGCGAATGGAATGCGGCAAAATCAAATGCCATCAATCCAATTGGCATTGTACCGATGTAAAAAACTAAATACAGAAATATCATCAAAACAGTCTGGTTATATGAACCGGCTGTTTTTTTAATTAGATGGCTGTCTAGCTTCAGGCTTGTACATTTCTTTAAGAGAGAATGTCGGATTTTAGCGGTTTTTGTCAAAAAATCGATAAATCGGAAAAAAAGAAGATAAATCCGACAAAAAAGAAGATAAATATAGAAAATAGAAGATAAAACCAATAAAAAAGAAGATAAAAGGATTTTTTGTTATGCTAAGAGGAAAGAAGGCAATGTAATTGACTATCGCCTCTATAAGAAGGGGTGGGATGGGTGTGACAAGTTCTTTTGAAATGAGGAAAAACTTTTCTATGTTATAATAAAGAAAATGTTTTTAGGTTGTTCAAAAAGTCCGGGAAAAATAGCTGTCGAATTTCTGCGTCAGTTTGCTTCAACCGCTCCTACGCTTCGGTGCTCTAAGCTAGACTTCCATGAAGTTTTCGGCTCTTTTTATCCTCCTTTTTGAACACCTACTTTAAAACAGAGGAGTAAGTGGAAAAGATGACAACCTTTGATAATAATGATCGGCCAATAGACGATTCGAAAAATCAACTGGATGAAGAAACTTTATTTATTGTGTCGCAAACTTTTAAAGCATTATCCGACCCTACAAGAATCAGAATTCTTCATTTGCTTTCAGAAAAACCCCATTCTGTTAACGAAATTGCTGAAAGCCTGGAAATGCTGCAATCAACCGTTTCTCATCAATTACGGTTTTTAAAGAATCTCCGCCTTGTTAAATATCGTAGAGAAGGAACAACGATGATTTATTCTTGTGATGATGAACATGTAATGGGAGTATTACAACAAATGATTGATCACGCGATGCATCATTAATTAGGTAGAATGACTGGTGAGGGGGGGATACTATTCACTTTATTATGACAATAAAGTGAATAATATCGTCCCTTTTAAAAAATAATAGGAATATACATTGACAGTTTGTAAGATTCCTTCATATAATAAATATGTATATATGAGTAAATGTTCATATATTGTTTGGTATTCAAAATGAAGTTGTTTAAATAAATATTTTCATGGAAATAAAATCATCCAATTTTAATAGAGTAAACGAGAATTCACAAGAAAGAGGAGATTAATGTGAATGAGGCGAAACAGCTGGCAAAAAAAGAATATTTATTAGAAGGTCTTGATTGTGCAAATTGTGCGATGAAAATCGAAAAAGGGATTGCCTCTATTTCTGGAGTGGACAACTGCTCGGTAAACTTTGCTACACAAACTTTATCGATGCAAGTAAATAAGCAGGATGAAGAGGAAATTATAACGAAAACACAAAAAAAAATTCATACATTAGAACCGCATATTAAAGTAAAAGAAAAACAGAAAAACCAAGCTTCCAGCGCAACCTTGGTTTTAGAAAACTTAGATTGTGCAAACTGCGCCGCAAAAATAGAAAAAGAAGTGGTAAAGATAGACGGTGTTGCTGCTGCATCTGTCGATTTTGTCGCAAAAAAACTTATAATAGAAGCACCACGCCGAGAGCTTGATCACTTGATAGAACAAGCAACCGCTATAATAAAGCGTATAGAACCACAAGTAACAGTGCGCCACGCTAATCAAAAAGATCATGGACATGAACATAGCCATGATCATGGAAGTGAAAATACGAAGAAGATGATTGTTCGATTAGGAATGGGAGCTGTAGTGGCAAGCATCGGTTTATTTGCACCACTTTCTGCTTTTACGGAGTTTCTTCTTTTTCTCCTTGCTTATCTTATCATCGGCGGAGATATTGTTTTGCGAGCGGTTAAAAATATCATGCGTGGTCAATGGTTTGATGAACATTTTCTAATGGCGATTGCCACAATTGGTGCATTTGCTGTGCAGCAATATCCAGAAGGTGTCGCAGTGATGTTCTTTTATCAAATTGGCGAATTGTTTCAAGGGATTGCCGTTAACCGTTCTCGCAAATCAATCAGCAGCTTAATGAATATACGTCCTGATTATGCCAATATAAAAGTAGGGAACGATATAAAGCAAATCTCCCCTGAAGAAGTAGGCATTGGCGATACGATTGTTGTGAAACCAGGAGAGAAGGTTCCTCTTGATGGAAAAGTAATCGAAGGAAATTCGATGGTAGATACATCGGCATTAACCGGAGAATCACTGCCAAGAGAAGTAGAAACAGGCAGCGAGGTTTTAAGTGGTTTTATTAATAAAAACGGTGTATTAACAGTAGAAGTAACGAAGGAATATGGCGAATCAACTGTTTCGAAAATACTGGAATTAGTGCAAAATGCAAGCAGCCGCAAAGCACCGACAGAAAATTTTATCACAAAATTTGCGCGTTTTTATACACCGGTAGTAGTTATTATTGCGGCTATGTTAGCTATCATTCCTCCGTTATTGATTAGCAGCGCCACTTTCTCGGAGTGGGTGTACCGGGCATTGATCTTTTTAGTTATCTCTTGTCCATGTGCATTGGTTGTATCTATACCGCTTGGATTTTTTGGCGGTATTGGCGCAGCATCTAAATCAGGAATTCTTGTAAAAGGAAGCAACTATTTAGAAGCGTTAAATGATGTGAAATATGTTGTGTTTGATAAAACAGGTACATTAACAAAAGGAGTATTTGCAGTAGCATCTATCCAACCTGTTAGTGGGATAAGAGAAGAAGAACTGTTAAAACACGCTGTTTATGCAGAAAGTCATTCTAATCATCCGATCGCTTTATCGATTCGTAAGGCTTATACGGAAGAAATTGACGCAGAAAAAGTACAAGATTATCAGGAAATTTCAGGACATGGCATACAAGTAATGGTGGATGGAAAAGAAATTTTAGCTGGAAATCATAAATTGATGGAAAAAGAAACAATTGATTTTATTCCTGTTCAAGAAGTTGGAACAGTTATCTATGTTGCTGTAGACAAACAATTCATTGGATCAATCGTTATTTCGGATCAAATAAAAGATGATGCTCCGGAAGCAATCAAAGCGTTAAAAGAGCTCGGAATAAAAAAGACGATTATGTTAACAGGGGATAGCAAAACAGTTGCTGAAAAAGTTGGCAAAGAGTTAAAACTTGATGAAGTTCACGCAGAGCTATTACCACAAAATAAAGTAGAACAAATTGAAAGATTAGACAAGTTAAAAGCGCAAAATGATAAGGTTTTATTTGTGGGTGATGGCATTAATGATACACCTGTATTAGCGAGAGCGGATGTTGGCATGGCAATGGGCGGCCTTGGTTCTGATGCGGCAATTGAAGCAGCTGATATTGTCATTATGACAGATGAACCGTCCAAAATAGCAACAGCCATTAAGATTGCGAAACGGACGCGAAGCATTGTTTGGCAAAACATTGTATTTGCTCTTGGCGTAAAAGGAGTATTTCTTTTATTAGGAGCCTTTGGGATTGCAACGATGTGGGAAGCAGTATTTTCTGATGTTGGAGTTACGCTGCTCGCGGTTCTAAATGCAATGAGAGTATTGAAAGTGAAGAATATATAATCGAGAAAGGAGCTTTCTATAATAGGGAAACTCCTTTCTTTATGGTGCAACGGCGAGAAAAAGGAGTGCAATAACGGTAAAAAGAAATTACTACAAGATTCCATATACAGAGACAAATCATTTCATCATAACTTGTCCGTGTTCCACATATAATTGAAGCAATGTATGGGAGGAAGTTTCAGTTAATGTAGAAAGGGCGATCACGATGAATCGAAAATGGCTGGCAATTTGTATGACAGGCTCTCTTCTGACAGGAGCAGGTGGTACCTATATTGGAATGAGTGCTTTTAATAAAGAGAAACAGGAGATGAACACGTATACACAAGATAGTGAGACAGACTCTTTAGTAAAGGTAAAAACAGCATACGAGTTGATTTTTCATAATTATGTACAAAAAGTGGACAAAGAGAAGCTTGAAGAAGGGGCGATTAAAGGAATGCTCTCCACTTTAGATGACCCTTATTCTGTTTATATGGATAAAGATACAGCGAAACAGTTTGATCAAGCACTGGACCCTTCATTTGAGGGGATAGGAGCAGAGATAAGCACCGAAGATGGAAAAATCGTGATTGTTTCGCCTATAAAAGATTCTCCGGCAGAAAAAGCAGGAATAAAACCAAATGATGAAATCGTAAAAGTGGACGGACAAAATATAAAAGGGGAGGATTTATACGAAGTCATTAAAAAGATACGTGGGAAAAAAGGGTCGGAAGTAGATTTAGAGATTGAAAGACCTGGTGTAGACAACCCAATTTCTGTGACTGTTGTACGTGATGAAGTGCCGCAAATTACTGTTTATTCATCGATAAAAAGAGACGGTGGAGAGAATATCGGCTATTTGCAAATCACCTCTTTTTCAGAAGAAACAGCTTCTGAGTTCAAAACTGCCATGAAATCTTTAGAAAAAACAGGCATTTCTGGCTTGATTTTAGATGTACGCGGCAATCCAGGTGGACTTCTTCCGAGTGTAAATAGTATTTTAGAAGAGTTTGTACCTGCACAAAAACCATATGTACAAATCGAGCGTCGAGATGGAAAAAAAGAAAAGTTTTACTCACATTTAAAAACCAAAAAAGACTATCCAGTAGTAGTCCTTGTCGATAAAGGCAGTGCATCCGCTTCTGAAATTTTAGCAGGAGCCTTAAAAGAAGCAGCAAACTATACATTAATCGGCGAAAGAACTTTTGGAAAAGGCACGGTTCAACAAGCTGTTCCAATGGGAGATGGAAGCAAAATCAAATTAACGTTGTTTAAATGGTTAACACCAGATGGGAATTGGATTCATAAAAAGGGAATCCAACCTAATTTAGTAGTAGAACAAACAGCATTATATCAAACCCATCCATTGCAGATAAAAGAAACATTAAAAAGGGAAAATAATGATGAGCAAGTAAAATACGCACAAGAAATATTAACAAGCTTAGGATATAGAACGGATCGGGAAGATGGATATTACAGCTCACAAACGGAAACGGCTGTTAAGGCATTTCAAAATCAGAATGGGCTGCAGGCAACCGGAATGATTGATGCACATACTGCTTCAAAATTGCAGGAAGAAGTTCGGTCAGAAATGAAAAAAGAAGAAAATGATATTCAGCTGCAAATGGCGCTGCGGTATATTGTAAGGTAAAGGTTTGAAAAAACTTCTATAAAATATCAGCCTTTTTTCCGGCATAAAGTGGTTTTCATTCACAATAGGATAGAAAAAATTAGGCTGATATTTTTAGAATAACTGGTTAATAGTAGAAATTCTCCTTATCGTAAAAAGGATATTATAAAAACCATTCACCCTGAGCAATTTTTTCTACTCTACCACCTACATTTATGTTGATTTTCCCATTATCAATATTAGCTTTTAAAAACAATAAAGAAGATCTGTTGATTTCATATCCTTGTTCTACACGTATGTTTATTTCACTTTTTTCGAAATACCGATATTTAACCAAATAAGCAGCTAAACAACCATTGGCACTTCCAGTTGCAGCATCTTCAGGAACACCATAATAATCTGCAAAGTCTCGAACATTTACATCATTCTCTGTATGATACGTTTCTGGAGAAAAAACCATTATAGCTTTAGCGTCTGTTTGTGCAATTAACTCAAAGTATTTTTCTTTATTTATTTTTACTTTTTTTACAGCTTCTAAAGACTTTAAAGGTACAATGATCACTGGAAGTCCAGTTGAAACTTCTTGAATAGGAAATCTATTGTCTATGTATTCTTGATTAATATTTAAAATATCAGAAACCTGATTTTTATCTAAAACTTTACCAAAAGTCGGTTCATTTTGTTTCATCCATAGAATTTCTTCATGATTGTCAAACGTAACTGGAATTTGTCCAGCTTTAAAATTTAATGTAAGCTTCTCCAAAGGTTTCTCTAATATTTCGTTTTGAATAATAAAAGCCGTTCCTAAAGTAGGATGTCCTGCAAAAGGTACCTCCTCATTAGGTGTAAAAATTCGAACGTCATAACCGTCGTCTTTTTTTGTATTAGATAAAATAAAAGTAGTCTCCGAAAAATTAATTTCCTTCGCTATTTGCTGCATGTCATTGCTCGAAATGTTTCCAGCGTTTTTAAAAACAGCAAGTTGATTGCCTGTATATTTTCCTTGTGAAAATACATCAACAATAGAATAATTCATTTTCACTATAAGTACCCCCTACTTCTTTTGTTAGGAATATACCATTTATTTCATTTTAGTCAAGTTTATTATTTAATGAACTAATTGATATACATGAGAAAATTAACAGTTTATTAGCAAAATGCTGTGAAAATTGGATTCCTCATATTACTTCTGCAATGGATGATCTAATGGAGACGAGTTTCGCTAGCTTTAAACAAAGACATATTGATTTTTCACCATCTTTTAAGCAAACGATATCAAATTTAGCACTTATTGAATTTGAAAATAATGGAAGGGTAGAGTTGCTTCAGAATTACGAAATTATATAATACATCTTATTAATGTGTGTAAGCATTGAGCAAAGCTTTAGTTGAATTTTTATTAATGGTTGGATGGAATTGTTGCTGTTATATTTTAAATTTCATTATAGCCTTTAATACTAAAAAGACCCCACTTTACAATATTTTAGAGAGCAAATAGAGGAACATATAAATAATTTACGAAACAACATTTTTCAAATCATATAGACTAATTATATTTGAAAATGTTAGAAGGTTGAGAAGGCTATCAATTTTTTGACAGTGTCTTCTCAACTTTCTATCCTATTAGCCAATGAAATAGGAGAATCTCTATAACTGTTTACATAATAGGAGAATGATTATTATGGAATTTTTTGATTTTTATCCAGATTATTTATTTAAAATACTATCCTCTAGCATCAACTTTTCATCGCCATACACCTTAGCGATATGTTTTTTTCCCCAATTGCATAAGTCATCTAAAATACTTTCTAGGCTTTTTCCGTATTCACTTAATTCATATTCTACTTTTGGCGGAATTTGCTGGTAAATAATTCGGTTAATGACGCCATCTTCTTCTAATTCTCGCAGCTGCTGGGTGAGCATTTTTTGGGTAATATTTGGCATTAGTCGTTTTAATTCACTCGTCCGTTTTTTTCCATGAGTTAAATGACAAAGAATCACACACTTCCATTTACCGCCGATTACTTCGAGTGTTGCTTCTACCGAAATATTATATTTTTTTTGAGTTGGTTCTAATTTTTTATTCGTCATTTCAGCTATACTCCTTTTTTATTATTTTAACAAAATATTATCAATGGGAAATAAGGTTAATCAAAAGCGTATGCTTTTCGACGTCTGATAGGCACTAAAAAGTACCTATATATCTTTTTGGTGCCTTCATTACTTAAAAGTACGTACTTTTTTTATCTTCCTATATGATTCATAATAACACTAACCGGTAGAATTGCAATTGATTATTTATCGCTAGTGAGAAAAGTTATATCTATATTGTTTTACCCTAAAACATGTAGGAACGATTATTATTTTTCATAAATAAAGGAGGAGGATACTATGGCTTTACCAAAAAGCAGTATATTAGCACTGTTAGCTTTATCAATAAGTGCTTTTGCGATAGGAACAACTGAATTTATTAGTGTTGGTTTGCTTCCGCTCATTTCAAATGATATGGGCATATCGATTACAACGGCTGGTCTTACAGTATCTGTTTATGCGCTAGGTGTTACAATAGGTGCCCCTGTCTTAACATCTTTAACATCTAATATGCAAAGAAAAACATTGCTGCTGTGGATTATGATTATTTTTATTATTGGAAATGGTATAGCTGCTATTGCTACCAATATAACTGTTTTGCTTGTTGCTCGCATCATTTCTGCATTTTCACATGGTGTGTTCATGTCGATAGGCTCCACTATTGCAGCAGATGTAGTACCAAAGGATAAAAGGGCAACGGCTATTTCGATTATGTTCACAGGATTAACGGTTGCAATCGTAACTGGTGTTCCTTTTGGTACATTTCTTGGTCAGCAGTTCGGTTGGCGAATGGCGTTTTTAGCGATTGTGATTATTGGCCTTATTGCATTCATCGCCAACACGATACTAGTGCCATCCAATTTGCATAAAGGCAGCAAGGTAACATTTAGCGATCAAATTAAATTGGTGAAAAACGGGCGTTTGTTGCTTATGTTTATCATCACAGCATTAGGATATGGTGGGACATTTGTTGTCTTTACGTATTTATCGCCATTATTAAGTGAGATAGCAGGTTTTAAAGAAGGAACGGTTGCTTTGATATTGCTTTTATACGGAATTGCTATTGCAATCGGCAATGTGATTGGCGGCAGGCTCTCTAATAAAAATCCTTTATTGGCCTTGTTTTATATGTTTATCGTGCAAGCGGTTGTCTTATTTATATTAATGGCTGCCATTCCATTTAAAGTTGCTGGTTTACTAACGATTTTCTTTATGGGTTTGTTGGCATTTATGAATGTACCTGGATTGCAAGTGTACGTCGTGATGCTTGCAGAACGATTTGTTCCTACCGCAGTAAATGTGGCATCGGCAATCAATATAGCAGCATTTAATGCTGGCATAGCAATAGGTGCCTATTTAGGAGGAATCGTTACAGATCAGCTTGGCCTCATTCATACTACTTGGGTTGGTGGATTAATGGTTACATTAGCCGTTATTTTAACTGGATATAGTTTAATGTTAGAAAAAAGAACGGTACAAATTGAAGTAGAAGCATAAAACGAAGTACAGAATGAGGAAAGTGGGAGGCGGTAGAGTTTCTGAATAGCAGACTTCTATGTACTTGTAAAAACGCATCAGCGAGAGATTTGCTGCTTCTCATTTTATACTTTGGCTATTTTCTAAAAGTTTGTAGTTTTGAATAAATAATAAACATTGTTGACATACAGAGCAGTCTGAATACACGTAGACTCCTGCGGGAAAAGCGAGAAAGACGAGACCCCACAGGAGCATAGCGACGAGGAGGCTCGGCACTCGTCCGCGGAAAGCGGAGTGTATTCAGGCTGCGGGTTAAATAACAACAATCTATAGGAAAAGAGCCTATACTTTAAAAAACTATTATAGAAAAGGGGAATGGAAAAAATGAATTTACAATCTACAGTTACGTTAGCAAATGGAGTAAAAATGCCGTGGTTAGGTTTAGGAGTTTTTAAAGTAGAAGATGGAGAAACAACTACTTATTCTGTTTCCACCGCGATAAAAAATGGCTACAGAAGCATCGATACAGCAGCAATTTATGATAATGAAACAGGTGTTGGAAAAGGAATTGCAGAAGGAATCGCTGCTGCCGGCATCAAAAGAGAAGATTTATTTATTACTACAAAAGTTTGGAATGACGACTTAGGATACGAAGAAACGTTACAAGCGTTTGAAGTAAGTTTAGAAAAATTAGGGTTGGATTACTTAGATTTATATCTTATTCACTGGCCAAAAGAAGGAAAATATAAAGATGCTTGGAAAGCCATTGAAAAACTATATAAAGATGGAAAAATAAAAGCAATCGGCGTAAGTAACTTCCAAATTCATCACCTAGAAGATTTGATGAAAGATGCAGAAATAAAACCAATGATTAACCAAATAGAACTACATCCACGCTTAACGCAAAAAGAACTTATAAGCTTTAGCCAAAAACATAGTATTCAAGTAGAAGCATGGTCTCCATTAATGCAAGGCCAATTATTAGATAATGAAGAATTACAAGAAATCGCTGCGAAATATAATAAATCAGTTGCACAAGTGATTATTCGTTGGGATTTACAAAATAACATCATTACGATTCCAAAATCTATTAAAGAACACCGTATTATAGAGAATGGCAATGTATTTGATTTTGAATTAACAAAAGAGGAAATGGATCAAATCGATGCATTAAATCAAGATACAAGAGTAGGTCCAGACCCAGATAACTTCGATTTTTAATAGATAAAACAAATAATTAATCTTTGGCTGTCTTGTAAGTTGGTATAACCGACTTATAAGACGGCCTTTTTAAATGGGCTAGTTAAAGAAGATATAAACTGTCTACGACTTCCATCATAGATTGAAACAGAAGGAGAAAAAAATTGGATGGTGTAAGGTGATACCCATTTTCAGAACTTTCCTATATAATACGTGTAGGATGACAACTTGAGATGAAAAGTAGGAGGTAACGAATTTGAAAGTTGGAGTTATCGTATTAGGAATTTTTCCAGCAGGAGTAAAAAAAATTATTTATAAGCTTTATCATGAATTATCACCAAAGCATGACGTAATTGGACTGGAAGTAGGCCATGATAAAAAGGTTTCTTATCGGGAATTAAAGCCGACAAGTGACTCTCCTTATTTAGGTCATTCTATGTTGAAATTATCTGTAATCGATGATGTCTCCAATTGGGAAGAACTTTTTTCCGATATGGATATTGCTATTATTATCGGAGATCAACAAGCAAAAGAAACATGGGAAGTTAAATTGGCTTCTAGCGAAAAAGTCCGTTCACTATTTGTACCAGCTTCGATTTACAATAATATGAAGGAATCTGATTCGTCATTAGGTTATGATACAGCGCTGAACAGTATTACACAAAATATTTTAAAGGTAAAAGATACCATTCATTCTTTAAAATACGATAAGCCAAGATTATTTGGTTTTTCCATTGAAGGACAACCGCCGACAAGTATGCTGCAAGATATAGCGATCGCAGTTGATGGATATTTTTTAGCAAATGATTATGAAATAGGCGAAGTAATAGAATTAAGTGAAAATATTACTAAATCTTTTGATAATTTGAATACTTCAAATGTTTTGATTTATAGTGTATCATTAGCAGATGTAGTTGAAAAAGAAGTAGTAAGTAAAATAGATGCTGATTGGAAATATGCAGAAATCGATGAAGCATTATGCATGGGTACGAACCCAACCGCAATGGACCGAATATTGGCAAATGAATTAGCAGAAGGCATTTTGCTGTGGACTGCAAATGAAAAGCAAACAGGCCAGTTAATCGTGCAAAAAGACGGAATTATTTTTAAAGAAATAAATGGATAAGTAAAAATTGAAAATGATTGAACAACCTTAATAAGTAAAGGAACGGTGAAATATGTCAAACGTAGTAATCAACCAAGTAGAACAAGTTGCCATTAACACAATTAGAACACTGTCCATTGATGCAATTGAAAAATCAAATTCTGGACATCCGGGAATGCCAATGGGTACAGCACCTATGGCTTATACACTATGGGCAAAAGAAATGAACCATAATCCAAATAATCCTAATTGGTTTAACCGTGACCGCTTTGTATTATCTGCAGGACACGGCTCAATGTTATTGTACAGCTTATTGCATTTATTTAAATATGGTGTCACAATCGATGATTTGAAAAATTTCCGTCAATGGGGAAGCAACACGCCAGGACATCCTGAGTATGGTCATACACCAGGAGTAGAAGCGACAACAGGTCCACTTGGTCAAGGGATTGCAATGGCTGTTGGATTGGCAATGGCAGAAAGACATTTAGCTGAAACATATAATAAAGAAAATTATCCAGTTGTCGACCATTACACATACAGCATTTGTGGAGACGGAGATTTAATGGAAGGGGTATCGGCAGAAGCAGCGTCCCTTGCAGGTCATTTAAAATTAGGTCGTTTAGTCGTTTTATATGATTCAAATGATATTTCATTAGACGGTGATTTAAATCTATCATTCTCTGAAAATGTGCAAAAACGTTTTGAATCATACGGATGGGAAGTAATCCGTGTAGAAGATGGCAATGATACAAAAGCAATCCAAGAAGCAATTGCTCAAGCAAAAAAATCTGATGTGCCAACATTAATTGAAGTAAAAACTGTTATTGGCTACGGTTCACCGAATAAAGGCGGAAAATCTGCTTCACATGGTGCACCACTTGGAGCAGAGGAAACATTGCTTGCTAAACAAGCATATGGATGGGAGTATGAGGAAGCATTTTATGTGCCAGAAGAAGTATCTTCCCACTATGATACATTCGTTCAAGCTGGACAGGAAAAAGAAGAAGCATGGAATACACTATTTGCAAGTTATAAAGCGGAATATCCAGAGCTTGCAGAACAGTTGGAATTAGCGCTTAAAGGAGAATTGCCTGCTGATTTACAAGAAAGTCTTCCTGAATTTACAGCTGGAGAACAAATGGCAACAAGAGACGCTTCAGGGAAAACAATTCAAGCTTCTGCAAAAGCGATTCCTGCCTTTTTAGGTGGTTCTGCAGATTTAGCTGGTTCTAATAAAACATTAATTGGGCATGAGAAAAATTTTGCTTTAGACGGGTATGCAGCTAAAAATATTTGGTTCGGTGTTCGTGAATTTGCAATGGGTGCTGCTTTAAATGGAATGGCGCTTCATGGTGGGGTAAAAGTATTTGGCGCAACATTCTTTGTTTTCTCCGATTATTTGCGTCCTGCTATTCGACTTGCTGCATTAATGAAATTACCTGTAATATACGTATTTACACATGACAGCATCGCAGTTGGGGAAGACGGTCCAACACATGAGCCGATTGAACAGCTTGCATCTTTACGTGCAATGCCAGGTTTATCTATTATTCGTCCAGCTGATGCAAAAGAAACGGCAGCTGCTTGGCAAGTTGCGATAGAAAGTCAAGATACACCAACGGCATTAGTATTAACACGTCAAGCATTGCCGATCTTAGATGTGACAAAGGCAGAAGCATATGAAGGCGTAAAAAATGGTGCTTATATCGTATCCAAAGCAAAAGAAGAAGCAGAAGCGCTGATTCTTGCAACGGGCTCTGAAGTATCGTTGGCGGTTAAAGCGCAAACTGCTCTAGAAGAAGAAGGGATTTTTGCTCAAGTTGTCAGCATGCCAAGCTGGGATTTATTCGAAAAACAGTCTGCTGAGTACAAAGAAACGGTTCTTCCAGAAAACATTTCGGCACGAGTTGGGATTGAAGCAGGTGCTTCTTTAGGCTGGAGAGAATATGTCGGCGCAAAAGGGGAACTTATTACGATTGATCATTTTGGTGCATCCGCTCCTGCAGATAAGTTATTTGCAGAATATGGATTTACAGTAGAAAATGTAGTGACAAAAGTAAAAGCAGCTATAGCTAAAACAAAATAATTTGTTTATGTACCAGACCTTTATCACTTTTTAGTGAAGGTCTGGTATTTTTTTTTGTGGTAAAGGGGTCGGAGCTGCGCCAACTTCAATAGGAAAACAAAAGTGATGGTGCTTTGTGGTTTGTTTTATTCTTATAGAGGGTTTGGAGTGGCTCCGCTCACACCGCCTTTATTAGGGTTAGAATCTGCATTTTCCTAGTTAGATGGTGAAGACGAGTAACTAGTCTCCCATGTAAGTTTTTTGCAGAAAAAGTAGCGCACAGTCTTTCTATTAAAAGCTTTGTGGAATATAATAGAATAATAGATAAAAAAATAACTGTTAGCGCTTACTTATAGGAGTATACCTCTTTTAAAAAGAATAAACAGAAAAAGTTACAATAGGAAGTCGTCGAAAAAGGTAGGTGGCCTTAATGGGGCAAGATTGGCTTTTTGAATTATTAAAAGGAATGAGCAAGTTTTTTTTGAATCCAGTATTTTATTTTTCCTTTTTATTGGCAGCATATTTGGGAGTGTCGAGAGTCAAAAAGGAGCGTAAATATTTTACCGTTCGAGCTCAAAATGCATATTTTGAAATAAAACAAGTATTGCCGTTAGGATTAATTATTGGATTATGTTTATCCATATTATCTGTTTTATTTGTACTTGTAGTACCGATGGAATTGGTGATCTATGTTAGTGTCATCACCATTTTATTGAGCTTGCTTTTGAAAGCACGGCTGCTTTCCCCTGTATATACAGTAGGATTGGGAATTTTATTAAGTATTGCATCGTTATACCAACAATGGGATTATTTCTTATTTTCGCAGCGTTATGTTGAAGAAACCTATATTTTTCCGACCGCTGTTGTTTTATTAGGTTTTTTGCTTGTTGCGGAAGGAATCTTCATCCAAAAAAAAGGTGTAAACAGCACTTCACCTCGCTTGAAAAAAAGCAACAGAGGTCAGTCTATCGGAGTACATATTTCCGAGCGAGTATGGCTAGTGCCTTTATTCCTTTTTATTCCACATGGGGTTCTTTCTATTCCAATCGAGGGGTGGCCGGCATTTACGGTAGGTGATCACACCTATTCACTTATTCTCGTACCATTTTTGCTGGGATTTAAACAAGAAGTAATCGGCATGCATCCCGCTTTAGCGGTTAGATCGGTTGGTAAAAATATTGTAGGATTAGGTGTTATCATTGCATTAAGTGCCGTTGCATCCTACTTCCTGCCTGTTGCCGCGATTGCCAGTGTTTTGCTTGCTATTATCGGACGTGAATGGATTTCGAACAGACAAAAAAATAAAGAAAAAAATAAATCCTTTTATTTTTCCCGAAAAAACAATGGCGTACAGATTTTAGGAATTGTCCCCGATTCCCCTGCAGATAAAATGGAGTTGAAAATAGGAGAAATCATCACAAAAGTAAATAACATTTCTGTGCAAAACAAAAAAGAGCTGTATAAAGCATTACAGCGAAACTCTGCCCACTGCAAACTAGAAGTGCTTGATATACACGGAGAAGTCCGCTTTGTGCAGCGAGCATTATACGAAGGCGATCATCACGAGTTAGGATTGCTTCTTATCCAAGAGACGAAATTTGAAGGAAATGCGGCGGTGTGAGTGTAATTTTCGGAATGTATTCATTAAGTTGAAAGTGTCGTAGTTTTTATTATTTTGATCAGTAACAAAAACCAGCTAATATCTTGAAGGGATATTAGCTGGTTATTCTTGGATTGAACAATTAGATGTGGAAAAGAGCTTTTTTCTTACTCCAGATAAGCCCTTTTCTGGAATAAAGAAAAATTTGACTTATAGATAAATTTTTAACCAGTTCGACCTTTTTGCACAAAATGATCATTCTCTGCAAGAGATTTATCCTTTTGATTATTTACGTTTCCTAGTAAAAAATAGGACGACATAACAAATATTCCTGATTATACACATTTTATCACTATGATTGATCTTTTTAATAATTATTACTACTCATTTTCATTGTTTTGTTCTTCAGAAGGTTCTTCAGTTGGATCTGGTTCATCTTCATCAACACCATTACACCCAAATAGAAATCCTAGGGACATAATAGAAGATAATAGTACAAGTAAGTATTTCTTTCTTTTCAAAGTTTATTCCTCCCTTCAAGAAAATAATATTTTCTTTTCCTAGTATCTATCTAATCCAAAAAATTATACTAATAAAAATGTTAAGTAATCCTTATTACCATTTTCTTAACAGTAAATAAGAAAAATAAAAAGAAAGGTTAAGCGTTTAAATCTTAAAGCGCTACAAGAAGAGTTGGAGAAAAACGGGTATACACGTGAAATTATTGATACATTTAAATTAATAAGTCCGGTATTTCACAAAATAGTTTTAGAAAGTTATTTAGATTTAATATAATCTAGGAGGTAGAAGATGATTTCAAGTTTTTTCTACTTTTGATTTTCTATTTTGGCAGAGAGGAGAAAAGGAATGACAGAAACAAATAAAGATAAAATCTACTATCAAAGAGGAACACGAGAACTACAAAATAAGAATATTAAAGCACAGAAATTGGTACAACAGTATAATATTTGTGATATAGAAGATTTTGAAAAGAGGGAAAAAATCATTCGTGAATTGTTTGGTTCTGTTGGAGAAAACGTAGCTATTGAGCATAACTTTCATTGTGATTTAGGATATAACATTTATGTCGGTAATAATTTCTATGCAGGATATAATTGTACGATTCTTGATATAGCAGAGGTAAGAATAGGTGATGATTGCATGATTGGTCCTAATGTAGGATTATATACGGCAGGACATTCAATTGAACCAAAAAATAGAAATAAAAATGGATATGCAATCCCCATAAATATTGGCAATAACGTCTGGATTGGTGGAAGCAGTGTCATACTACCCGGAATAACGATAGGTGATAACTCTATTGTTGCAGCCGGTTCTGTTGTAACAAAGGACGTACCGAAAAATTCAGTTGTTGCCGGAAATCCAGCTAAGTGGTTAAAAAATATATAAAGAACTTTAACTAAACCTCTTTTAATGGAAATTTAGAAATCATATTATGAAAAATTACAGCGTGATTGTATCAGATTCCATAATTAATAGGCTGTGTTAAAGTTAAATGTTGATATTGACACTTTGAAGATTGGAGCAGAAGGCGTGAGACTCCTGCGGGAAAAGCGAGTCAAAGGGAGAACCCACAGGCAAACAGCGAAGCCACTGAAAAAGTGTTTTATTGTATAAATTATAGGGGCAACCCTTATATTTAGTAGGATAAAAATGGTATAGAGAGTTAGAAAACGACCATCATGTTGGTTAGGAGATGCGTCCGCACGACTCCTGCGGGATTAGCGAGACAGGCGAGACCCTGCAGGAGCGTAGCGACGAAGCGGCTCGGCGCTCGCCCCGCGGAAAGCGTGTGGTAAGCCTCGGAAAACCGAACGAAATCTCTGCGTTGCTTGGATATTCACTATATATATATTTCATAGCATCCACTTTTTCAGTGACCTCCGCACAGCG
The DNA here is from genome assembly GCF_052663115.1 of Niallia yueguangensis. Lineage (NCBI taxonomy): Bacteria > Bacillati > Bacillota > Bacilli > Caryophanales > Bacillaceae > Niallia > Niallia yueguangensis. Next base: position 34,324 of record NZ_JBQTCX010000008.1, on the reverse strand, counting down.
CCGAGGAGGCTCCCAGACCGCCCGCGGAAAGCGAACGCCTCTCGCTGCAATCAACAGTCAAGTTTAACAGAGCCAAAGGAAGACCCCACACTAATAAAAATGCTAGTGTGGGGTTTGTCGACGGTCTGAAATTCGATTAGGAATCTATGTATCTTTTAGAAAAAACTAAATTTTACTTATTCATAATCTTTTCCTTGCAAATAATGAAAAAAGGCTAAATTAGTATACTTTTTTTCAATCTTTGTTTTAGCAAATTCATTTACTTCTTTAAATTTATGCTCTATTTCATCTTTATCAGTTTTTAAGAGTACAGTTCTCAATGAATACAGTTCATTTGATGCGCTAGCTTCATATACTTCAAAGAAACGATCTTTAGGCATTTTATTATTAGAGGTTAAAAGGAATGGCTGCCACCAAGAAGTAGTAATTAAACCCTTTCCTTTATTTTCTTTATTTCTCTTAGCATATTTATCTATCACTTGATCAAATTTTTCCAAATCTTTTATAGAGGAAAATTCTAAGGATAAGTCGTATTCTACCGCATTAGCTAATAGTAAGCCATCCACTTTATCAACCCGATACATCGGTGTTGATTCGTTAATTGGACCCCATTCTGGCAAATATTTAAAAATGGAGACTTTTGGTTCGAGCTGCACCTTAGCTACTAAGTTTTCACTATTTAGCAGCCCTATTAATTGGATTGCATGGTTAATATTATTGTGTCCATAAGTTATCGTTTTTTCCGGTAAAAAGTGTGGGTTATAGGAGTTTAATTTTAAGTTATATCCAGTAATAGTATTATTTTTAACAAGTTTTGCACCAAATTTGGACAATTCTTTATCGTTGTATAAAATAAAAGATTTCCAACTATCATCTATTTTTCGATAAATATTTGAATCGTTTGAATAACCGAGGTAATTCCTTCCGAGACCGCTGTTATTGACTGCTTCCATAAAGCTAGTAGTAGCAATATCTGAGGTGATTTTATCTGCAGAAACAAGTTCTTTTACAGTTACAGCATCTAATAGCTTAGTATCTATCGAAGACGCAACGTATTTAGCTAAATTACTATCAATTTTTTTATTTATCCCCGCTTTTTTCAAGCTTTCTTTAACCTTTTTATCACTATACGTTAAAGATAACTCTTTAAAACCACTTGCTTGGTTAAGTGTTTTAATAAAAGTCAATCCATTTAAGTTTTGGTCAATGGGTGGGGCTTTTTCTCCAAATACCTTTTTAATACCTATATTCACATCTTCTTTTGTTACATTCTCTTTAAACTCTACATCAAAAAACTTTTCCAAGTATTCTTCTGAATCATGAAGGGTATCACTTGATTTTATTTCTGAATTAATCGTAACCGTGTCTTTCGTCTGTTGTTGTTCATGATCATTAACGGTTTTAGTACAACCTGAGATAAATAAAACGCTTATTAATAATATACTTACTAATTCTATCATGGTTCTTTTTTTTCTCATAATCAGTTCAGCCTTTTCTATTTTGATTTTGACTTCTTAAAAGAAACCTAATTATTCATTATTTAATGAATAGTGAATTACTGCAACATTAATATGAATTATTAAGTGTTTCTAATTCTATTAACAATTTGGTTCGACTTTCTATAAATCTCTTCGACCTCTTCTGTACTAAAACGTGAAAACTCGCCATTCTCGTATAATATTTCTCCATTAATCATTGTTAATTTAATGTTATCTTTACTTCCACTATATACGATGTTGTTTACAATATGATTAACGGGCTGCATGTTTGGCTTATGCATATCAATAACAATTAAATCTGCTAATTTCCCTTTTGAAAGGGTATCGCAATTTACTAAATTCATAGCTTTTGCGCTTCCTTGTGTAGCCATGGCTAATACTTCACTACCACAAACTGATGATGGATCAGACTGTACCTTTCCTAATCCGCTCACTAAAAACATCTCTTTAAACATATCTAAGCTGTTATTGCTTGCTGGTCCATCTGTTCCCACCCCAATATTTAGACCCGCTGCGATAAAATCATTAATTGGAGCTATTCCGCTTGCTAATTTTAAATTAGCACTACAATTTAGAACAATGGATAGTTTTTTCTCTTTAAATACGTTAATGTCTTCTTTTGTTAAGTGGACTCCGTGAAATCCACCACCACCATAATCGAATAGCCCTAAACTGTTTAAATATACTGCAGGAGTCATGCCATGTCTTCTTATACATTCCTCCACTTCTTGTTTCGTTTCAGAAATATGAGTATAAACTGGAGCTTTATACTTTTTAGCGATTATAGAAAGCTCCTCTAATATATGATGGGAGGTGGTATATTCAGCATGAAAACCCATCTCATACGTTATTAAACCGTTGTATCGATTATTATTGTTTAACTTTAGATAATTTTCTTCTATCTCACTCGGACTTTGCACAAAATCATTTAATCCACCTAATATGACCGTACGCATACCGCAATCATAGGATGCTTGAGCAATACTTTCAGGGTAAAAATACATATCAAAATTTGCTGTAATTCCACTTGTTAGATATTCTAAGATTGCGAGTTTAGATAAATGATAGATATCATCTTTATTCAATTTAGCTTCAAAAGGAAAAATACTTTCTTCTAACCAGCTTTTTAATGGTTTATCATCTGCCATCGATCGTAAGCAGGTCATCGCTGAATGCGTGTGAGCATTCTTAAATCCAGGCATGATCAAATTATGATTTAAATCAATTTCGCGATCCCACACTATGGAGCATTCTTTCTTAGGTCCAACATAAGAAATCGTAGAACCTTCTACCCATACTTCACCAAAAGTAATCTCCATGTTTTTTTTCATTGATAATATGTAGCCATTGTAAAATCTCGTATTCACGATAATTGTTCCTCCTAGTAATGATTGACTGATTACTTCCTGCGGATTGTAATGTACTAAAAAGTGGGAGAGGAGAAACCTTCCCACTGTATTTTAGTTTCACTTTATCTTAAAATTGAGTAAATATAGCGTAATACTCAACATTTATCTTACCAGACGAACAAACCAACAATAGCTGCACTCATTAGTGAAACAAGTGTCCCTGAAAGAATCATCATCCAGACACCACGAGATAAATTAGTTGCTTTTTCTTTACTAACAATCCCATTAAAACAACCGAGGACCATGCCAATCGTTGAAAAGTTGGTAAAAGAAACAAGGAACGTACATAAGACAGCTTTCATGTGTGGTGAAAAAGTATTTAACTTTGGCATAATATCAGCCATCACGACAAATTCATTGGTAACAAGCTTCGTTCCCATGTATTGGGCCGTTTTAAAAGCTTCATCAATTGGCAAACCGAGCAGAAGCGAAAATGGCATCATCGCTGTCCCAAGAATACTGCTAAGCGTCAACCAGGAAGCAAAAATTTGTAAAATTTTATCGATCAAAGCTGCAAGTGCTATAAAAGAAATCAGCATTGCTGTAATAATTAAAATTAGCTTCCCTGCTCCTAAAATGGAATCTCCAAGGAAAGAGAAAAAAGGTGGCTTTTCTTCTTTTTTCAATTCGAAAATCACATCTTCATCTTTTGGCACCTTTACTGGATTTAAAATACTTGTGACAATAATTGTATTAATAATATTAAGCGGAATAGCTGTCAGAACAAACTGTGAAGGAATCATTTGCGTGTAGACACCAATCATTGCCGCAGATACACAGCTCATCGACATCAAGGAAATGGTAAATAGACGCTCGGAACTCATGGATTTGAGCTGACCACTTGAAACAGCGAGTGCTTCAGTATTTCCGAGGAACATCATTTCAATAGCAAAGAAGGACTCAAATTTAGGTCGTCCAGTTAATTTGGAAAGCGCCCAACCTAGGCTGTGTATAATTTTCGGTAAAATTCCGAAATAAGTTAAGATATCAAAAAGCGGTACAATCAACAGAATCGGCATGAGGGCACTAAATACAACATCCATATTTTTAACATGCACCATGCTGGCAAAAGCAAATCCAATACCAGAGTAGGCTGTCTCCATCAACCAGTTGAACCCAACGGCAATTTGGCTGATAATCCACCTTCCAATTGGAAACACCATTAAAAACCAAGCAAGAAATACGTTAAAGACTACTAATATTCCTATAGATTTCCATTGGATATTTTTCTTGTTTTTTGAAAAAAGAAATGCAAAACCGATAAAAGCAGCAACTCCAATAATATTGATAATCAGATATAAGTTCATTATGTCCTCCTTGTAAAAGTTATTTTATTTAAAAAGCTGTTTCAAATTTTTTTCAAATGGTGCAGTGACAATCCCTTTTTCGGTAATGATAGCAGTGATTAGCTCGTTCGGCGTAACATCAAAGGCCGGATTATAAACCACAACATCATCTTCAGGTGCGGTGCGTTTACCAAAACCTTCTGTGATTTCTTCTGCTTTTCGTTCCTCAATCGGAATAGTTTCCCCTGTTTTTGTTTCCATATCAATGGTAGATAGCGGGCTTGCTACGTAGAACGGAATCCCATGTTTTTCTGCTAAAACAGCTAATCCGTAAGTGCCGATTTTATTCGCTGTATCCCCATTTGCTGCAATACGGTCACACCCCACAATGACAGCATCTATTTTCCCTTGCCTCATTACCATTGCGGCCATGTTGTCAGTAATGAGAGTCACATCGATATCAGCCCGCATAAGTTCCCATGTTGTCAACCTAGCTCCTTGTAATAACGGTCTTGTTTCATTAGCAAAAACGTTAATATTCATGCCTTTTTCTTTAGCAAGGAATATAGGTGCAAGCGCTGTTCCGTATTTATTTGCTGTTGCAATTCCACCTGCATTACAGTGAGTGAGAAGTGTCATCCCATCTTTTAATAATGTCAAGCCGTAATCACCGATTGTTTTGCAAATATCAGCTTCATCCGCTTTGATAGCATGTGCTTCGTTATTAAGCAAACTTTTTAGTTCTGACACGGATTTTGATTCGTCAAGCATTGCATCCATTCGGCGTAGTGCCCAGAATAAGTTAACTGCTGTCGGACGGGAACTCGCGAGTTTTTCTGAAATTTCGCGGCACTGTTTAATAAAAGTCAAGCTGTTGTCCGTCTCCAGTTGATTAGAAAAAAGAGCCAACCCGAATGCAGCTGCAATTCCAATCGCTGGTGCACCACGGATTTTCAGTTCAAAAATGGCATCCCACAAATCTTTGAGGTTTTCAATTTCCAAATAAACTTCTTCGTTCGGTAATTTGGTCTGATCTAGAAATGTAATTTTTGAACCATCATAGGTTACAGATTCAATAGTTTTCATATGATTAATTCCCCTTTAATAAAAATTCAGCAGTTTATCAAATAGCCATTTTCTGCTTCATTTCCTGAATGGCCCTTTCACTGACAAGATGGACCTCACCTGCAGATTTAGCAAAATGATAAATTTTTGCAGAATCTTCTAAATATACAGATTTCATGTAGGCTTCTTCAAGTGTGGTACCAATTGTGAGCGCACCATGATTTTTTAGCAGGCAAGCGGAGGTTTGATTTTTCTTTAAAGTAGCAACAACTTTTTCTCCAAGTTCTAAAGTGCCTGGAAGGGCGAATGGCGCCACTGGAATTTCCCCTCCTAGAAGTACCATTTCAATTAAGACAACAGGAATTTGCTGATTCAAAACAGCAAAAGCTGTTGCATAGGGAGAATGGGTATGTGCAACTCCTGCTGCTTCTGGCATTGTTGCATAGATCGCAAGATGCATCTGCCACTCTGATGAAGGGGGAAATTTTCCTTTAATGCAATTTCCTTTCAAATCAAGTATAGTAATGTCTTCAATTTTTATCGTTTCGTAATCGACGCCACTTGGTGTAATGGCTATGACGCCAAGCTCTCTGTCAAATGCACTAAAATTACCACTTGTACCTGCCATAAGACCAGTACGAAAAGCTTTTAGTGCGTAGGCATGAACTTCTTGCTGTAATATTTGATACATGTCCTATCCACCTTATCTTCTGCGGACCAAATTGAATTTCATGATGTTGCTTGCAATATAACTTTTACCGTAAAACACCGGGTGATTTGCATTATCGTAAAAAGTTTGTTCCAGTACTTGCAGCGCTTCATTTTCAATAACGCCGAGTTTTTTGGAAATTTCTTCTGAAGCGTTTTCAGCAAACATATTACACTGTGAACTAAAAATCTCAATGGAATGAACATGACTTAAATAATCTAAAATAGACTGATCATCATCTCCTGTAAATGTTTTATTCATTAAAAGACGTTCTGGCATATAGACTTTATCCAGAGCAAAAGGCTTTTTATCCGCAGTCCGAATCCGTTCAAACACATACAGTTCCTCATTTTCTCCCATACGAAGCTGTTTTTTGATATGTAAATCATTACTTAACTGAGGTTTGGTCACAGCGATTGTCCCTACCTGATAGTTCTGGGCGCCAACTAGTTCAGTCACACTATCTAGTTTTTCAATACCGCTTGATAAAACGGGAGATTTTGAAATCACAAATGTACCTACACCATGCTTTCTTACAATGTAACCTTCTAATTCTAAACGCTGTAGTGCTTCACGCAGAACTGGTCGACTAATATTTAGTTTGTTTGCAAGTTTTTGTTCAGCATCCAGTTTTTCTCCTATTGCTAAAACATCTGTTTCAATAAGGTCCACGATTTTTTTAAATGCAATGGTTGCTAATGATTTCTTTTCTATGCTAATATCTTTCATTTTTTTCCCTCCTAAAACGACATTAAAATTCTATTTTACAGCAGCGGCTGTCGTCCTAAAAGAAATAGTTAAATTTTCAAGAATGTATCGAGTGCGATATCAATCTCATTTTGAATCGCTTGATGAACTAAGTCTTTGTGTGGATTGTAGTTGTTCATATCTGCAAAAGCATATCCATCAAGTGCGAAAATACCTGCAGCTGCAACACCTCTAAGCCTGGCAATTACATATAGAGCAGCTAGTTCCATTTCAGCCCCTAAGGCACCTGATTCTTTATATAGCATATGTGGGAATTCTAATGGTCCGGCATAAAATGCGTCGAGCGTGACAATCGTTCCTAAACCATATTTAATATCTTTTGTTTTTGCTGTATCTTCAAGAGCGGTTAACAATTTAAAATCTGCCACTGCTGGAACGCCTTCTGGAACAAGCTGTTTGGTCAGACCCTCTGCGCGAACGGCTGAATCAGCAATAATCAGACTGCCTGGAGGTAAATCCTCGTGATAAGAACCAGCTGTACCAACACGAATGATTTTTTTCGCTCCAGCTTTAATTAACTCTTCAAAGCAGATCGCTGCACCTGGTGCACCAACACCATGACTGCAAACTGTAATTTTAACTCCTTTGTAATACCCATTGATCGTGCGATATTCACGGAAATAAGCAATCTCTTTCGAATCTTCCAGCTGATCACCAATCAGCTTGGCTCGATCTGGACTGCCGCAAACAAGTACTAATTCTGAGATTTCACCTGGCCGTACTCGTAATGTGGGCATCAAATTTTCTGCATTTTTCATATTATCACCTCGAATTTCACCTAAGAGGTTTGACCTCTTGACCTCATAATAATTAAAAAAAGTGAAAGTTGTCAAGGGGTTGTTCTCAATTTTCTGATAGTTTTTTAATTTCATTAATAGTTTTTCCATCAAGATATTTCTCTGAATAATACTTAAATGTTTCCTATTTGGGTAATGAGCATCTTAGAAAGGAAAATAATGAAGAAATCGAACGTTTGCAATCTCTAGAAATAGGGAATTTTTTTGGAAGTATAATAGTGAATATATTGTTTCTTTCTCTAACAAGAGAAATTCTGACACAAAATATCCTGCGTTAATAAAAATTGTGTCAGAAATTATGACATCTGTGTAGACGGAACAGCTTATTTCTAATATTATGATTGCAGTTAATCATTGTGTTAATAAAATAATAATTGGCACCATGGTTATTCAAGTAATAGTTTATTAAACGTAAGCAGAATTATGGTGGTGTTTTTATCATAGTAAAAATGGTTGTTTTTAAATTACTCGTTATAATTATTTTTACGAAAAATGAAGGCAACTAATAAAGGAGACATAGCAATGAATTAACTTTAAAATCTGTTTATGACATCCTAAAAATAACTGAATATCAGTCATTAAAATTATACTAAAAAATAATCGTTTTAAAATTAAATATAATGCATACGAGGTGCACAAATGATAAAAGAATCAACTAGTACTATAAATAAAGTGGAAAAAACAGATAAACAAGAAGAAGAAATAGGTTTACTCCGTTCCACTCAAGCTATTATTAAGGAAGCAATTCATAAATTAGGCTTTAGCAACGATATGTACGAGCTGCTGAAAGAGCCGCTTCGCATGCTTACTGTTCGAATTCCAGTACGAATGGATGATGGTTCCACGAAAATATTTACTGGCTATCGATCACAACATAATGACGCAGTAGGACCTACAAAAGGAGGAATTCGCTTTCATCCTGAGGTAAATGAAACGGAAGTAAAAGCTTTATCGATGTGGATGAGTTTAAAATGTGGAATTTTTGATCTTCCTTATGGTGGTGGAAAAGGGGGGATTGTTTGCGAACCCCGTAACATGTCATTTCGGGAGTTAGAACGTTTAAGCCGAGGATATGTACGTGCAATTAGCCAGATTGTAGGGCCAACAAAAGATATTCCGGCACCTGATGTCTTTACAAATCCACAAATTATGGCATGGATGATGGATGAATATAGTCGTATACAAGAATTTGATTCACCAGGATTTATTACTGGAAAACCTCTTGTACTAGGAGGATCACAAGGACGTGAAACAGCTACAGCTAAAGGTGTTACTATATGCATTGAAGAAGCAGCAAAGAGAAAAGGGATTGATTTAAAAGGTGCACGAGTAATTGTCCAAGGGTTTGGAAATGCAGGAAGCTATATTGCAAAATTTATGCAAGATGCTGGTGCAAAAGTGATTGGAATTTCAGATGCGAACGGGGCGCTTTATGACAGAAGCGGGCTTGATATTGAATATTTACTGGATAGACGCGATAGTTTTGGTACAGTAACGAATCTATTTACAAATGTTATTAGTAATAAAGAATTGCTTGAAAAAGAATGTGATATTCTTGTTCCAGCAGCCATTTCTAATCAAATTACAGAGGCGAATGCAGAACATATTAAAGCGGAAATTGTTGTGGAAGCTGCCAATGGGCCAACAACATTTGAAGCAACAAAAATACTGACAGAAAAAAATATCCTGCTTGTACCTGACGTACTTGCTAGTTCTGGTGGAGTAACTGTTTCCTACTTTGAATGGGTGCAAAATAATCAAGGGTATTATTGGCCTGAAGAAGAAGTGGAACAAAAATTACGATCGAAGGTTATCGATTCTTTTCATAGAGTTTTTTCAACTGCCCAAAATTATCAAGTAGATATGCGTTTAGCTGCTTACATGGTTGGAATAAGAAAAATGGCAGAAGCTACCCATTATCGTGGTTGGGTGTAAATAGTTTGATTATATTAAATATATTGTGATTCACAAAAGCCAGTATAAAGCATTGCCGCTTTTTATACTGGCTTTTATATATTTTAGTATGTTCTTCCCCCTTTTTTTGTGCGATGATTAGTGGTGGAAAAGAGGGATAGGAATTGAAAAAAAGTACTATTTATTTCATATTATTATGTGTAATGGTCACATGGGGGATGAATGTTATTGCTACAAAAGTATTGGTAGCTAACTTTCTGCCGACTACTATGACTGCTTTCCGCATCTTTACTGCAGGCATTTGTGTCTTTATTATTCTTTTTAGTTTGAAAAAAGTACGCATGTTAACAAAAAAAGAGTGGGTATATGTTTGTTTAGGAGCGTTATTTAATGTCGTTGGCCATCATTATTTTTTATCTATCGGTTTAAAAAATACTTCTGCTACAAATGGAGGTCTTATTTTAGGGATGGGGCCGTTATTGTCCACCATTTTAGCAATCATTTTTTTACGTAGTGCGGTGACGGTTTCTAAAATGGTAGGCGTTTTCTTCGGTTTATTAGGTGTGTATTTTATCGTGCTAAAAGGGGCAAATGGATGGAATGGTGTGTCATTTGGCGATCTATATATGTTTATTAGCATCTTATCACAGGCAATCAGCTTTATTATGATAAAAAAAGTATCTAATACGCTAGACCCTCGGTTAATGACAGGATTTATGTTAATAATCGGTTCCATTTGTCTTTTTATGATTAGTTTATTTACGGAACCGAATGGATTAGCAAGCATGGCTAAAGGTTCTTTTAGTGTATGGCTTATTTTCTTTAGCTCTGCTATTATTGCAACTGCACTTGGTCATATGGCTTACAATTATGCAGTTGGAAAAATCGGCGTAACAGAAGCTGCCATTTTTATCAACTTAAATCCATTCTTTGCTTTAGTTGGTGCTGTTTTGTTTTTAGGAGAGACGATTGTGCTGTCACAAGCTACAGGATTTGTATTTATTATTGTAGGTATTTTACTTGGCTCCGGGGCTTTAGAAGAGTTTATTCGTAAGATGAAGAGGAATCCACTTAAACTTGCTTCTAAAATGGATAAGGGAATGTAAAAGTTTGTTGTTTTTGGATAAAATAATAAACATTGCTAAAGCACTGAGCAGCCTGAATACACGTAGACTCCTGTGGGAAAAGCGAAAAAGACGAGACCCCACAGGAGCATAGCGACGAGGAGGCTCGGCACTCTCCCGCGGAAAGCGAAGTGTATTCAGTCTGCGGGGTAAATAACAACAATCTATACGAAAAGAGCGTTTATATATAATGAAGAGAAAAGACCGAGGCAGACCAACTTGCCTTATCTTGTCTTTTTTTTTCTTTTTTCTTTTTTCGAACGTTTATTTCATTGGAAACGCTCTACTACGATGAGTACTCGTGTTTTGGAAGTGTGTGCTGCTAAATTTCGTAAAGGGGTAATATTAGAGGGAGAATTACAAGAAAAAGTTTGCTGGTATAAAGTGAGTTTAGTCCCCCTCCAACACCCTATTTCGATACCAATTAATTTTATCATCAATTTTTTCTTGATGTGTTATGAGCTGCTTTATTTGTGAGGCTAGGTTGTCTTTTTGTTTTTGCAGCATAATGATACGATGATCAATAGTGTCGTCTCCTTGCTGTTCGAGACGTACAAATTCTTTTAAATCAGACACGCTCATACCTGTTGCCCGAAGGCAGCAGATAAATTGAAGATACTGAATATCTTTTGTTTCATACAAGCGAATGCCGCTCTCATTGCGGCTAACATCGGGAATAATGCCTTCTTTTTCATAGTAACGCAGTGTGTGTATAGATAATCCTATTTGATCTGCAACTTGACCAATTGTAAAGCCCATGATTATACCCCCAGAGTTTCTGCATTATACTAGCGTATGAATCTTCTTTCCTATAATATTTATCATACTATCACTTATTTTTAAAGTGAAAGGCTCCTCTCCCAAAAGGTGAGCCTTTCATATTTTTATTAAATTCTTGTACATTTGGTTGGTTAAAACTAATGTGATTTCGTCGCCACTGCACTTTCGTATTCAAATGGAATTGAAAAAAACTAGCATACAGTTAAAATATAATTAAAAGTACATATTAAGGGGACGAAAGATGCCAGAAAATTTATTATTTGCTTTTGGGTTAACCTTATTTGCTGGTCTTGCAACAGGCATTGGCAGCATGCTTTCCTTTTTTACCTCTACAACTAATACTAAATTTTTATCATGGACGCTTGGATTTTCTGCAGGGGTGATGATTTATGTTTCCATGATTGAAATTTTTGTTAAAGCCAAGGTGGCATTGGTTGATTCTTTAGGAAATCAGTTAGGGAACTGGTTAACGGTTGGTGGATTTTTTGCCGGTATGTTGCTTATTGCATTGATTGATAAATTTGTACCAGAGCAAACCAATCCGCATGAACCCAAAAAAATAGAGGATATTAATACGTTAAGTGTAGTTGAAAAACAAGATCATTCCCTTCTGAAAATGGGGATGTTTACAGCATTAGCAATAGCGATACATAATTTTCCCGAAGGAATTGCGACATTTACAGCTGCACTCGAAGATCCAGGGCTCGGAATAGCAATAGCAGTTGCCATTGCTATTCACAATATTCCTGAAGGCATTGCAGTAGCAGTACCCATTTTTTTTGCAACAGGTGATCGGAAAAAAGCATTCAAATTATCCTTTTTATCCGGGCTTGCAGAACCAATTGGCGCGATTGTTGCTTTTCTCATATTAATGCCATTTTTAAATGATGTGATGTTTGGGTTAATATTTGCAGCAGTTGCTGGAATCATGGTGTTTATTTCATTAGATGAATTATTGCCTGCCGCAAAAAAATACGATGAAGGTCATTTATCTATTTATGGCTTAATTGCCGGCATGGCTGTGATGGCGGTTAGTTTATTATTATTTATATAGTGTAAAAAGATGAATGAAAAAGGAAAAAGCCTTTTAATCATTCATCTTTTTTTCGGATTTTCCACTAATAAGCAGTTTCACTTCTTCAAATGTTAGTCGTTATAAAATGCTTTTGTTCTCTATGAATACTCCCGCCACTTAATTTTCTAACAAAAATTTGAAGTGGGGGTTTCTAACGTATCGAACATGTCTGAACGCTTAACGTTAGTGGAGTTGACACATTGGTGTGCTAAAAACACCCAACCCCTCTATCCCATTGGTCTTATTTTGATGCCTTTGGGACTTCTTTTCAGTTTATTGGTTTTCACACGAATGTGTGCCTCGGCTGACGTTTGGCTTGAACATTTTACGTGGCAAAGCAACGATTCCTGCCACAACCTGCTATGTTCAGTTTTCAAGGAACGATTCTAGGAATATTGTACCATGTCGGATACTTAATCTGCCAACAATCTGTCTTACGGTATCTTTTGTTGGCAGACCGTGTCCGAAGGCGATTCACCTTCCACCTACTCATTGGACTACGTCCTGCACATTCCTTGAGGTGGGAGTCCTCTCGCCTAAAATGATAGAACTTTCTTTATCCATTTTTTCTAATTCTAGTTTCATTCTTTCTGTTTCTAGCAAGAAATTCGTATGCTTTATTTTTTCCAGTTCTATTTCATCTTTTAACATACTATGTTTTAATTTCGTTTGTTTTCGTAAATGTGCAGTTGTAATAGCAATAATAGGGATAGAAAAGATCATAATTACAGCAACCAACCCTGTCATCGTAATTCCTCCTAGAGTCATGAATAAAATAGTTTTTTTAAATTTAGCCTACATCTTGTCTCACATGTATTATATACCATTTTTCTAAGGAACTGGTTTATTTTTGTCAAATTAGAAGAAGTTCCTAAAAAAAAATTGAATAAGTAAAACGTAAAAAGAGATGATAAAAAGGTAACAAAAATCAGTACAGGAGGAGAAATAAATGACAGTAATTAGTGATGTAAAACAAACAGTTGCAGGGTTAAAAAGTGCACAAGCTAGCTTTGAAACATTTGCTTTAGCTACAGATAATGAATCTGCAAAACAGCTTTATCAAGATGCAGCAAAACAAACACAACAAATCATTGATACTTTAAATCCACGAGTACAAGAGATTGAACAAGAAGAACCTCAATACTCACAACAATAATGCTTATTTCGGTATGGTTGGCTTTGATTGCCAATCATACCCATCCGAAAAGGAGATAACTTATGACGGTAGCATCCAATGTTAAACAAACATTAGCAAGTTTAAAAGGGATTGAATCTCAATTATCGACTTTTGCTTTGCATTCAAGGGAAGAAGAAGCACAAATTCATTTTCATGAAGCAATGGTGTTAGTTGGTGAAATAAAAAATGAAATTCAATTAAGGGTATATGAGATAGAAAGAGAAGAAAACGAATATAGTTCATCTTAATAAAAGGAGTGGATGAGAGATGATAAACGGTTTAGAAGTAGCCATGCGTGCATTTTTATTTGTCATCATTCTTTTTATAACCGCCAAGCTTTTAGGAAAAAAGCATATATCACAATTGTCCTTATTTGAATACATAGCAAGTATAACACTTGGAGATATTGTCGGAGAAGTTGTTTTAAGTGAAACAAAAATTTCCCATGGTATATTAGCAATATTTGTGTTTGGAATTGTTTCTTATTTAGCAGATTTTATATCTTTAAAAAGCAAAACATTAAGAAATGTAATTGATGGAACAGGGACAGTACTTATCGAAGATGGAAAATTGCTTGAAGACAATTTAAAAAAAGAAAATTATACAATCGATGATTTTTCCAGCCTGTTAAGACAAAAAAATGTATTCAGTTTATCACAAGTAGAATATGCAGTGCTAGAGCCAAAAGGCATGTTAAGCGTTCAATTGAAAAAAGAAAACCGTCCGTTGACACCAAAAGATTTAAACATGACAATGCCAAAAGAGAAAGTCCCGCAAACCATTATTATGGATGGAAAAGTATTGTTTGATTCATTAAAAAAAGCAGGCAAAACAATGGATTGGCTGCAAATAGAATTAAGTAAATTGGGAGTAACACTCGAAAATGTATTTTTAGGAGAAGTGAATTCCTATGGAGAACTAACCGTTGATATATTTGATGATAAAATCCAATTGGCAAAACCGCAAGAACGTCCGCTCTTACTCGCAACCATAAAAAAAATACAGGCAGATTTAGAAATGTACGCATTACAGACAGAGAATAAAGAAGCAAAAGAAATGTATAAAAAAAATGCAAATAAAATGTTGGAAGTGCAAAAGCGTGTTACAGTATATTTAGAAAATTAGAATAGATAAAGATTAATTATAAACATAGGCTTTGTTAAACGATCATGTTGTTTATAGGAAGGGAATCTGCGAGACTCATGCGGAAAAACGGGCTGACAAGACCCCGCAGTGAGGTACGAGCGAGGAGGCTTGCCAGGCTCGTCAGCGGAAAGGGAGTGGATTCCCTGACCTTTTGAAAATTAACAACTAAATTTAACAGAGCCTAAACATAAAAAATATAGTTTTTTTGCGGGGGTGGGGTTTTTGAACGAAAAAGCGGCGGTTGGCGAAAAAGCTGCAAGTGAATATGTAAAAGATGGCATGACGGTTGGATTAGGAACTGGTACGACTGTATACTATACAATTGTAAAATTAGCAGAACTGGTAAAAAATGGTTTTCGTATTAATGGGGTAGCAACATCTGTTCAAACGGAAAATTTGGCGAACAAATTGGGGATTCCACTTTTAAAAATAGACGAGGTTGAAAAATTGGACGTAGCAATTGATGGTGCTGATGAAATTGACAGCCAATTTAATGCTATTAAAGGTGGAGGAGGGGCACTGTTAAGAGAAAAAGTGATTGCTAATGCGGCGGAAAAATTTATCGTTATTGCAGATTCAAGTAAGCTTGTTTCTACACTCGGAAGCTTTCCTTTACCAGTAGAAGTAGTTCCGTTTGGAGCAACATTAACGGAGAAGCAACTCCGACATTTAGGATGTACAACATCATTCCGTCAAAAAGAGAAAGGTCAGTACGTAACAGATAATGGAAATTATTTGATTGATTGTTGTTTTTCCAGTATTCAGAACCCAAAAGAATTGGAGTTAGCAATAAATAATATTCCAGGCGTCGTGGAAAATGGTTTGTTTGTTAATCGAATTCATCATGTTGTTACATTAGATCATCATAAAAATATTGTCATTAAGACCAAAATGAAAGATTTTACAGATAAAAAAAACTAGCAATTTATGTAACAGCTAGTTTTTTTGTCTTCTAAAGCGTGGATTTACTGAGGTTCGACGTGTGCGCCTCCCCCTTGTGAAAAATAACCTTTTGCCTCTAAAAGTAAGGCTGTTTTCGTATAGATTGTTGCTTTTAAACTCGCAGCCTGAATACACTTCGTCCGTTTAGCGAGCGGCGAGCCTCCTCGTCGCATACGCTCTGTGGGGTCTCGTCTTTCTCGCATTCCCACAGGAGTCTACGTGTATTCAGGCTGCTATGAAACACTTTTCCAAATATGTAAAATCAACAAACTTTGAGAAAACAGCCAAAAGTAAAAAGTACTTTTGGCGTCAAATGAACATTTTTCTTCGGGGCTGAACAAGGCGCTTCCGCTTTGATTTTAGTTTGTTTTTACAAATGATTCTGTTGATTGGGAAGCGCTTTTTTTACTTGATTTTACATTAAATAATAAATTTAATAAGATGGCAACTAAGCTTCCAGTAATAATTCCATCACTTACGATAATGCGAATACTTGGTGGAAGTTGTGCAAATAAATCTGGAACAGCAGTAGCTCCTAATCCGATAGAAATGGAACAAGCCATGACAAGCAAGTTAGCGTGATTATTAAAGTCAACAGTGCTTAACATCTTAATTCCTGAAGCAACAACCATACCGAACATAACAACCGTTGCTCCCCCTAATACAGGTGTTGGAATAATGGTTGCAAAAGCAGCTACTTTTGGAATAAGTCCTAAAAATACTAAAATACCTCCAGCAGCAACGACAACATTTGGCGTTTTAACTTTAGAAAGCTGAACGAGCCCAACGTTTTGTGCAAATGTATTGTATGGGAATGCGTTGAAAATTCCTCCAAGTGTAATCGCTAATCCTTCTGCACGATATCCTCTTGTTAAATCTTTTTCGTTAAGAGGGGTATCACATATTTTGCTAAGGGCAAAGAATACACCTGTTGATTCAATGATAATTACAATTCCAACTATTAACATTGTAATAATAGGCCCAACCTCGAATGTTGGAGTCCCAAAATAAAATGCTTTTGGAAGATGAAACCAGCTTGCTTCTGCAACAGCGGCAAAATTCACTTTTCCGAAAATAGCAGCGACAACTGTACCAAAGATAATTCCAATCAGAACGGATAGGGATTGGAAATAACCTTTTGCAAAACGGTTAAGAAGTAAAATAAATAGCAATACTCCAAAGGAAAGTGCAAGGTTTTCCAGCGCTCCGAAGTTTGGGTTTGCAACACCGCCAGCCATATTCCTTATCCCTGTTGGAATAAGTGACAACCCGATCATCGTAACCACAGTCCCGATTACGACTGGAGGAAAAAGCTTGGTGATTTTACTAAAGAATGGTGCAAATAAGACAATAAAGATACCGGTGAAAATGATTGCCCCATATATGGTAGTTACCCCATATTTAGCTCCTATGGACATCATCGGTGTAACTGCAACGAACGAACTGCCGAGAACGACTGGAAGTCCAATTCCTAAATATTTATTTTTCCGTGCTTGCAGCAGTGTTGCGATTCCACATGTTAATAAATCGATGGCAACTAAATAAGCTAGCTGCTCTGCTGTTAAGTTTAATGCTCTACCTACTAATAATGGAACTAAGATTGCTCCTGCATACATGGCTAGGACATGCTGTAGGCCTAAAGAAAAAATTTTCATACCCCCGTGTTGATTGTTCACTAGAAATCTCCCCTTTTTAGTGATGTTAACTTATCTAACATAATAAGTTAGGTTTAATAACATCATAAAATCCAGGGTATTAATCTGTCATTAGTTATACTAAACAAAATTTTTAGAAAATATAGTATATTTTGCTAATTTTGTTAAGGTATATGCTATTTTGTTTGCAGAATAGTCTTTATCCGAAATGCTAACCTTAAGTGAAACGTAATATCTGCATCTTTTAAACTTCTGCCTAATAACTCTTCACATTTTTCTAATCGATAGATGACAGTATTACGATGAACAAACAGCCTTTTGGCTGTTTCGGAAATTTGGCAGTGGGTTTCTAAATAAACGGATAAAGTAGTAAGCAGTATTTGTTCCTCATCTTCTTCTTGATTAACATTAAATCCTTGAAAGGTATGATCATAAAACTCCTGCAAGTCTTTTATTGGAATGATTCGAAGCATTTCGGATACATCTTTCGGGCGGTGCACTTGAATAAATTGCACATTGCCAGACAACTGGCCAGTATGAATGGCGCTTACTGCTTCTTTATACATATTTGGAACATTAAACAGATTGTGCCCGATGTTGCTGATGCCAAATGAAATGGTTTTTTTAAAGATGTTTTTAATGTATGCCTGCAATTTCTTTAAATACGGAATAATGAAAGCATCGATATCGAAACTTTGTTCAGGTGCTTCCATCATAAGAATGCACATATCACCCTTTAGAAATAAATGAACAGGAAAAGGTGCTTTTGTAATTTCCATTTCTAAAAATTCATAAATATAATCTGTTTCTAGCTGATATTGGGTGAAGCTTTTTCGTTTTTCATCTTGATCTATTTTTCCGATGATTGTAATGGTAGGCTGCTCGCTTTTTAACTGAAATTCCTTTGCTCTATTTTCAATCTCTTCTTTTGAAGTGAAAGTACCTTCCACAAAATTAATAAAAAATTCATTGCGGGCACGTCTTGCGTATTGTTTTAATGTGTTTTCTCTCATTAATTCAAAGGATAATACATTGATTGCTTGTTCGATAATTAATAGAATGCTTTTATCATCTATTGGAATATTGCCAAGAACGACTAAATAGGCTGGTTTTCCTATATGGGTTGTAACAGGAAATACACAAACGGTTTCCTCCGTATGTCTTATAGTAAAACAAGTGTGCGTTGTATTTTCCAATAACATTTGGAAGCCTTCCGAGTATAATTGCGTAAGAAAACGTTCGATCGGGTATTTCGATGAAGAAGATGCATGGATTTGAATATGCTGATCAAATAAAATAACTTTTTGGCCAATTATATTCGATAATTCTTCTATCAGTTTTTTTATGCCTTTTCCTTTTAGAATATCCTGTGTAAATTTCCGATGTATTTCAAAGGCATTTGTTAAATCCGTTGTCCGTTGATCTAAAATGTAATTTAATGTTGCGTTTACAAATTCGCCTAGCGAAGTTTCTAATGGAATCTCAATGATTGGAAACCCAAACTCATTGGCAAACTGAATCGCTTCTTCTGGAATGCCAGATAAAAATCGTTTTGTTTTAATCCCTAAAGCAGCACATTTCTGTTTATGCATATTTTTTATTAGTTCAACAATACTGTTAGGGTCATCTTTTAAGTGATAGGCAGTAGTAATAAGAAAATCATTGGGATGAAGAAAATGAACGATATCTGGTGCATCCATCATCGTAATGTTTTTTATCTCATTATCTAGTCCAGATTCTCCTGCGATTACTTTTACATTGTGGAAAAATGGCTTATTAAGGATGCTGTTTATTTTCATTTTATCCTCCGTTCGTGTTAAGAAAAGTTACATAATTAAATATGTTATTTTTATTATAACGGTAGTCTTGGTTAATTTGCACAAAAAAATTCGCTAATTCTAACGTTTTTTCTAATGAAATGTTTATTTATTCTTATTAAAATAGGAAGTAAATGTTATAAAATATAACAGAAAAGATCGAATCAAAAACAGGACGAAATTGTTATGTATTATATATAATTAAAGGTGGTTTCAGCACATACCTTCATCGAGAGGAAGATTTAGAATGAAAACAACAATTAATATGGAAACAGCTGAGGTGGAACAGTGGGTCGAATGGTTAGCTGGGTTTGGCAAAACAGCTAATGATGGGGTCACAAGACTATTATATGATGATACTTGGCAAAAAACTCAATTAGCATTAAAAACGAAAATGGATGAATCTGGGTTGCAATCTTATTTTGACAGCGTTGGTAATTTGTTTGGCAGATTAACTGGAACGGAAGAAAAAGAAAGAGTAATCCTTACTGGTTCCCATATTGATACAGTCGTGGATGGCGGCAAGTACGACGGAGCCTATGGAGTGGTTGCAAGTTTACTTGCGGTACAATATTTATATAAACATTATGGACTGCCGAAAAAAACAATTGAAGTTGTTTCTTTATGTGAAGAAGAGGGCAGTCGATTCCCATTAGCATTTTGGGGATCAGGTTCTATTACAGGCAAATTCAACATGAACGATAGTAAAGAGCTGAGTGATGCTAATGGAATTCCATTTCATCAAGCAATGGAACAAGCGGGTTTTTCTCCTTCAGGCGGGCAAGCTGTACGCGATGATATAGCTAGTTTTATAGAAGTTCATATCGAACAAGGTGCAGTTCTGGAGAAGGAAAAGCAGTCGGTCGGCATTGCTACACATATAGTAGGACAAAAAAGGTTTAATATAAAGATTTCCGGCGAAAGCAACCACGCTGGTACGACGCCGATGTCCTACCGAAAAGACAGTATGCATATTGCTGCAGAGTTAATAGCATACACATTAAAGAAAGCTTCGGAAATAGATGAAAGTTTAGTAGCTACTGTCGGCAAGCTAACGGTTTCTCCTAATGTTCCTAATGTCATTCCAAATGAAGTGATATTTACACTAGATGTACGTCATCATGAAGAGGCTGTTTTAGATCAGTATTGTCGTCTAATATTTTCTTATTTTCATGCTTTTTGCGAGGAAAAAGAGACTGGTTTAGATATAGAGCAATGGGTAAATGTAAAGCCGGTGAAAATGGATCCCGATTTAATCAATATTTCTGATAATCTTTTAAAAGATATGGATATCCCATATCGTAAAATGATTAGTGGAGCAGGACATGACTCCCAAATGTTTGGAACATATTGTCCAACAGCCCTTTTCTTTGTACCAAGTAAAAATGGCATTAGTCATTCTCCATTAGAATATACAAAACCAGAAGATTTAAAGAATGGAGTAATTGTTTTAATCGAAATGTTATATAAAATGGCATATTAATAGAGAGGATGAACAAATATGAGCTATAAAGAACTTAATACCCCGTTAAGAACGATTATGACACCAGGACCAGTAGAAGTAGATCCAAGAGTATTAAGAGCAATGAGTACACCAATAGTTGGCCAGTTTGATCCTGCATTCACTTCCATTATGAATACGGTAATGACGATGATTCAAGAATTATTCCAAACGAAAAATAAATGGGCATTTCCGGTTGATGGTACATCAAGATCTGGGTTGGAAGCTGTTTTAGGCAGTATCATCGAGCCAGGTGATAAAGTACTTATCCCTATATACGGAAGATTCGGTCATTTATTAACAGAAATTGCTGAAAGATACGGTGCAGATATCCATTTACTTGAATGTGAATGGGGAGAAGTTTTTGATCCTGAAGTAGTTATTAAGGAAATCAAAAAAGTAAATCCGAAAATCGTAGCAATTGTTCATGGTGAAACATCAACAGGTCGTATGCAGCCATTAGAAGAAATCGGAAAAGCATGTAGAGAACAAGATATTCTATTTGTTGTCGATGCTGTTGCAACAATTGGCGGTGCTGATGTTCAAACAGATAATTGGTATATTGATGCAGCGATTGGCGGAAATCAGAAATGTATTTCTGTTCCATCTGGAAATTCACCACTTACGTACAATGACCGCATTGAAAAAATTCTTCTACAACGTAAAAAGGTAGAAAGAGGTATTGCAACGGAGCAAGAACTAGAAAAGTCGTACCACCATCCGATTCGAACTAATTACTTGGATTTAAGTCAATTGCAGGATTATTGGAGCCCAAGAAGACTAAATCATCATACAGAAACAACGTCTATGTTATATGCATTGCATGAAGGTTTAAGAATTCTTTTGGAAGAAGGATTAGAGCAAAGATTTGCCCGTCACAAATTCCATGAAAAAGCACTTGTTGCGGGTTTAGAAGCAATGGGATTAGAATTATTTGGCGACAGTCGCCATAAGCTGCCAACTGTTACTTGTATTAACGTTCCTGATGGAATTGATGCAGATTCAGTTCGTAATATGATGCTTCAAGAGTTTGGAGTAGAAATAGCAAGCAGCTTCGGACCACTTCACGGTAAAATTTGGAGAATTGGTACAATGGGATACAGCTGCCGCAAAGAAAATGTTCTATTTGCATTAGCAAGTCTAGAAGCATGCTTAATTAGACATGGTGTGAAAGTGAACAAAGGCGAAGGAATTCAAGCATCATTAGATATTTACACAAAAGGTAAGTAATAGTACGAAGAAAACTATGCAGCCTTTACTTTACAATTTAGCCATAAAGAGAGGGGTTTATAGCATGAATGATTATTTTTTAACCTATCCGTATTCTTCGAAGCGCGTATGCTCTATTGCAAAAAAGGGGATGGTTGCGACTTCGCAGCCGTTAGCTGCACAGGCGGGGATGGAAATATTAAGAATGGGTGGAAATGCAGTGGATGCAGCTATTGCATCAGCAGCTTGTTTAACCGTTGTGGAGCCATCTTCTAATGGAATTGGCGGAGACGCTTTTGCAATCGTTTGGATGAATAATTCTCTTTATGGTTTAAATGCAAGTGGACCTGCTCCAATGAAAACAACAGTAGAAGCAGTGAAAGAAGCTGGTTTTTCTTCTGTACCTGAAAGAGGATTTCTTCCAGTAACTGTTCCAGGAGCACCATCTGCGTGGGCTGCCCTTTCGAAACGATTTGGAAAATTAAGCCTAAGTGAAGTTCTTAAGCCGGCAATAACTTATGCAAGAGAAGGTTTCCCACTGTCTCCAACTGCAGGAAGAAACTGGATGAACGGTGTGAATAAGTTAAAAAAAGAATTAAAAGGTGAAGCACATGAAGCTTTCTTTGAAACGTTTGCACCAAATGGAAGAATTCCACAAATAGGGGAAGTTTGGAAATCGGAGAATTTTGCCACTACTTTAGAAAGTATTGCTGAAAGCAATGGAGAATCATTCTATCGTGGAGAACTTGCCGAGAAAATAGACCAATTTTCAAGAGAATATGGCGGTAAGATTAGAAAAGAAGATTTAGCTAATTTTTATCCAGAATGGGTAACGCCTGTTTCTACAAACTATAAAGGCTATGATATTTGGGAAATCCCGCCTAACGGTCAAGGTACAGTTGTCCTTATGGCATTAAATATTCTAAAAGGCTATACGTTTCATGAAAAAGAGCAAATCGATACGTATCATACTCAATTAGAAGCAATGAAATTGGCTTTTACAGACGGAAAAGAATTTATTACCGAAAAGGAAGATATGAAAGTAAGACTGGAAGAGCTGCTATCAGATGAGTATGCAGATGAACGCAGAAAGCAGATTAAAGATACAGCAAGTCTTCCGCAAGCTGGAAAACCGCAGCATAGCGGTACTGTTTATGTCGCAGCTGCTGATGATGAAGGGAATATGGTTTCCTTTATTCAAAGCAACTACAGAGATTTTGGTTCTGGTTTGGTTGTTCCTGGAACGGGCATTCTACTGCAGAATAGAGGCCATAATTTCTCTTTGGATCCTAATCATGTGAACTGTTTAAAACCTGGTAAAAGAACGTATCATACGATTATTCCAGGCTTTATTACAAAAGGAGATACACCGATTGGTCCTTTTGGGGTAATCGGAGCATTTATGCAGCCGCAAGGACAAGTGCAAGTACTTATGAACATGATTGAGTTCGGATTAAATCCACAAGCGGCTATTGATGCCCCTCGTTGGCAATGGTTTGGCGACAAAAAAATTATGCTGGAAACAAATGTTCCTCGTCATATTATTGAAGGGTTAGGAAGAAAAGGACATGAAATTACGATGTCCATCGATTCGAATGAATGTGGAAGAGCGCAAATCATTTGGCGAGATCCAGAAACAGGTGTGTATTACGGCGGAACAGAATCCCGTACAGATGGCAGTGTAGCTATTTGGTAATAGAGAAGTAGATACTATACAATAATTGGACTATTCGTTAATTATATAAATAAAAGGCTGTTTTCGTATAGATTGTTACTTTTAAACTTCGCAGCCTGAATACACTTCGTCCGTTTAGCGAGCGTCGAGCCTCCTCGTCGCATACGCTCCTGTGGGGTCTCGTCTTTCTCACATTCCCACAGGAGTCTACGTGTATTCAGGCTGCTGAGTATTGCTTCTCCCAATTTTTTACGTAAAAAACAACAAACTTTGAGAAAACAGCCAAATAAAAAAAACGGGACATGTTGATAAAATCAGCATGTCCCGTTTCCTGTTAATATGGCGAAACATGAACATGTACTCTCGATTTATTGTTTAAAAGAAGATAGAAATATGTAATTGTGAACAAAATGTGAACAAGTTTGTGAAATACTGAGCAAATTTTCATTAAAACTATTGATGCTTATTTCAATCCAGTATATGATAAGGGTGTAAAGAGAAATAAAGATGAATTTGGTATAAAAGCAATATATTACCATATTTATTTATTGCAGCAGTGTTAAGCCATCATACATTTTTTATTCTATAATTCTATAGAAAAGGATGTGGTCATCCCTGAAAAATAGCTACTAATCAAGTAGTTTTTCTTTAGGATATACTTGTGAATTGTTTCACAAAGTTATTTTTTGGAATTCATTCTGTAATGAAAAATGGAGGGATTTAAGATGTCAGTTGTTGAAAAAGATGTAAAAGCAAAAAAAGACGTGAACGCCATTATTGATGAAATAGCAGCAAAAGGAAAAAAAGCATTAGAAGAATTTTATCAATTAGATCAAGAACAAGTTGATAATATTGTAAAAGAAATGGCATTAGCTGGTTTAGATAAACATATGCATTTAGCGAAGCTTGCTGTAGAAGAAACAGGAAGAGGCGTGTATGAAGATAAAATCATTAAAAATATTTTCTCAACAGAATATATTTATCACAATATAAAATATGATCGTACCGTTGGCGTTATTAATGATGATGAAGTAAATGGTGTAGTAGAAATAGCTGATCCAATTGGTGTGATTGCTGGTGTTACCCCAGTTACAAACCCAACATCAACGACGATGTTTAAAGCGATTATTGCCATTAAAACACGCAACCCAATTGTGTTTGCCTTTCATCCATCTGCACAAAAATGCAGCAGTGAAGCTGCTCGAATCTTAAGGGATGCTGCTGTAAAAGCAGGCGCACCTGAAAACTGCATCCAATGGATTGAGAAACCGTCTATTGATACAACACAAGCGTTAATGAACCACCCTGGAATTTCGTTAATACTTGCTACTGGAGGTCCGGGAATGGTGAAATCTGCATACAGCTGTGGCAAGCCTGCTCTTGGAGTAGGAGCTGGGAACGTTCCATGCTATATTGAAAAAACAGCAAAAGTAAAAAGAGCAGTAAATGATTTAATCCTTTCTAAAACATTTGATAACGGTATGATCTGTGCTTCTGAGCAAGCAGTAATTATTGATAAAGAGATCTACGATGAAGTGAAAAATCAGCTTCAGCGCAATAATTGCTATTTCTTAAATGAAGAAGAGAAAAAGAAAGTAGAAACGCTAGTAATCAATGAAAATACTTGTGCAGTCAACCCTAATATTGTTGGTAAATCTGCACACTATATTGCGAATCTAGCAGGAGTAAAAGTGCCGGAAGATACAAAAATATTAATTGCTGAATTAGAAGCCGTTGGTCCTGCTTACCCGCTTTCAAGAGAAAAACTAAGTCCAGTTCTAGCTTGCTATAAAGTGAATTCAACGGAAGAAGGAATCAAACGAGCAGAAGAAATGCTAGAGTTTGGTGGATTAGGACACTCTGCAGTCATTCATTCTGAGGATGAAGAAGTAACAAAAGCATTTGCATTACGTATGAAAGCATGCCGCATTATCAACAATGCTCCATCTTCTCAAGGGGCAATCGGCGATATTTATAACGCTTATATGCCGTCTTTAACACTTGGCTGTGGATCTTATGGCAGAAACTCTGTATCTACTAACGTAACGGATGTTCATTTATTAAATGTCAAAAAATTAGCGAAGAGAAATAATAATATGCAATGGTTTAAAGTTCCGCCTAAAATTTATTTCGAAAAAAATTCTGTGCAATATTTACAAAAAATGACCGATATTTCTCGAGTGTTTATTGTAACTGATCCATATATGGTGAAGTTCGGATACGTGGATAAATTGCTTTATCATTTAAGAAAAAGAGAAAACTTAGTACAAGTAGAAGTATTCTCTGATGTAGAGCCAGATCCATCATTAGATACGGTTGCAAGAGGAACAGAAATGATGGCGAAGTTTCAGCCAGATTGCATTATCGCACTTGGCGGTGGATCACCGATGGATGCTGCAAAAGGAATGTGGTTATTTTACGAACATCCAGACGAAGATTTCTTTGGCTTAAAACAAAAATTCATGGATATAAGAAAAAGAATTTATAAATATCCAAGTTTAGGAGGGAAAGCACAGTTTGTTGCCATTCCAACTACTTCTGGAACAGGGTCTGAAGTTACATCTTTTGCTGTAATTACAGATAAAGAGCAAAACGTAAAATATCCTTTAGCAGACTATGAATTAACGCCTGATGTAGCGATAATTGATCCGCAGTTTGTTATGACCGTACCACCGGCAGTTACAGCAGATACTGGAATGGACGTATTAACACACGCTGTCGAAGCATATGTGTCAATTATGGCAAATGATTATACCGATGCGCTTGCAGTAAAAGCAGTTCAATTAATATTTGAATATTTGCCAAAAGCGTATCGAAACGGAGCAGATGAAGAAGCGCGCGAAAAAGTTCATAATGCATCTACGATTGCAGGAATGGCATTTGCCAATGCATTTTTAGGAATCAACCATAGCTTGGCACATAAATTAGGAGCTGAATTCCATATTGCGCATGGACGTTCTAATGCAATCTTAATGCCGCATGTTATTCGTTATAATGCAGAAAAACCAAAGAAATTCACTGCATTCCCTAAATATGAACACTTTAAAGCAGATGAACGTTATGCAGAATTAGCAAGAATATTAGGTTTGCCTGCAAATACAGTGGAACAAGGAGTAGAAAGCTTTATACGTGCGGTTGTTCGTCTTGCTAAAGAATTAAATATTCCAATGAGCATTGAAGCAAACGGCGTTAATGCAAAAGATTTTGAAGCAAAAGTAGAATATTTAGCAGACCGTGCGTTTGAGGATCAATGTACAACTGCAAACCCTAAGTTACCACTTGTTTCAGAGTTGGCTGATATTTATCGTAAAGCATTTAAAGGCGTTTAATCTGATTGTTTCTAAATTTCATGCAAAAAAAACGAGGAGTAGCCCCCCCTCGTTTTTTTGCATGGCTTTGTTAATTTTTATTGTTGATGTTAAAAGAAGGTCCGCAGCAGGAATACACTTCGCTTTCCACGGGCGAATGCCAAGCCTCCTCGTCGCTTCGCTCCTGCGGGGTCTCGCCTATTTCGCTTTTCCCGTAGGAGTCTTCGTGTATTCCTGCTGCTCGGTGCTTCAAATATAGACAAAAATAACAATATCTTTTAACTGAGCCTTTTGCATAAAAGAATACTACGCGAAACTAGTAATTTTTAATGGAGCAGCCCTTCGTAAATCAATATACTTATTTTTTAAACGAATGAGTGGTAAATGCGGTTCGTTGGCATGGATAAAAATAATCTCTGCTGTTTCATTATTGTTTAATTTCACCTTTTTAAAAAGCTGCTTTCTCATAATAAATTGTGTAAATGGAATAACTATGGCAGGGTTTAATGTGTTGCCATATGCTTCACTTATTAATTCGTTAATCGCCTCAAAATAAGATTTCTTCTCCTTATATGTATTAGAAGTACACATACTATTAAAGATATCTGCAACAGAGACAATTTGAATCATAAAAGGGATATCTTTTTCTAAACGGTTGCATGGATAGCCTTTTCCATTAATTTTTTCATGATGTAATAGAGCGGCTCTTGAGATAAGGATATCTAATTTTGTTAATGGGAAAAGGATGCTTTTTCCTAGTACCGTATGCTTTTGCATTTCTTTATATTCTTTTTGAGTTAATTTTCCCTTTTTTTTCACAATAGCCGGATCAATAGATAACATCCCGATATCATGGAATAACCCCATTTGTCCAAGGAGCTCACAATTTTTTTTCGAATAACCTAATATTTTTCCAATCATAGCGGAGATGATGCCTGCATTTATACTATGCTGGTAAATATAATCCGATTGAGAAGCATTCTTATGAATAATTTCTAAAGCAGAAAAGTCTTGTAAACATAGCTCCATTAGTATGGTAAAATGCGAAAGAAGCTGGTCTAGCCCTTCCTCTTTTTTTTGGAGGATATGTTGAAATACTTTTTTTACTTCATGTAATAGAGTAGGATACATTTTTTCAATAGAAATAGAATTGGAAGAAAAAGGTGAAATAATGATAGAAGGATCTACATGATGTTTTTCGAGTAATTTTATATGTGTTTGATTTAAAATAGTCCCTTTTTTTAATAATAAAAGACCTTGTATGGAATTTGAAAAGATATCTCTGCTTAGTGGATTCCCGATTATATCGGCTGTTGTATTTTCCATATCCATTTAATGTTCCCCTTTAAAAAATGTTTTTTTCCTGAAAATAATCTTTTTGTAAATATTACCTTAGAAAAATGAACAAGAAAACCTACTAACTTACTAGAAAACGTCATACATATTTACTAATTTAAACCACTGTATTGTTAAATAACTACTATTCTAAATAGAAGCCCCTAAATAAATCTCCTTTCTTTCAAATTTGCTTGTTAGCAAAATAATACCGAAATCGAAATTAGTACTTCCAAACTTAAACAGTAGTAAAAATTTGTTTACATTATCAAGAAATAATCCATTTAGAATGACTGATCGAACAGTGCTGTTAAAGGACAGTGTGGTTTGATCAGTCATTCTTTTTTGAAAGGCTACCCTGAAAAGTGTGGTGTTCTTGTGAGTAGTCCGCAGCCGGCATACACTTCGCTTTCCATGGGGCCGGGCGTCGAGCCTCCTCGTCGCTAGCGCTCCTGCGGGGTCTCGGCTGTCCCGCTAATCCCATAGGAGTCTTCGTGTATGCCGGCTGCTCTGCGCTAAAAAATAGGGAGACTGCTTCTTTTCATGCGCCATGGTGCGAATTTTGTTGCATGGGTGGCTACCTTGAAAATATGCTCTGTTTAAAGGGGTTTTCCGAAGCTTATCGCTTTCCTTGGGGCGAGTGATAAGCTTCTCTAAACCAACCACTTAGTAAAAAACGAATATTCGTTCGTTTTTCTGGTTTGAAATCCTTTGTTTGTGGTAGAATGGAAATATATTGATAGAAGGCTTAAGGAGAATTCTTTAAGCAAAACGATAGGTTAACTCCGCAGAAGTTAAATGCTTTAAGCAGTATAAAAAGAAGCGTGTT
Organism: Niallia yueguangensis; assembly: GCF_052663115.1. Lineage (NCBI taxonomy): Bacteria > Bacillati > Bacillota > Bacilli > Caryophanales > Bacillaceae > Niallia > Niallia yueguangensis. Next base: position 5,304 of record NZ_JBQTCX010000008.1, on the reverse strand, counting down.
TGTAAGTACATAGAAGGATTCATTTTTTTGTTTGGCTGTTTTCTAAAAGTTGTTGTTTTTGAATAAATAATAAACGTGGCAGAAGCACTGAGCAGCCTGAATACACGTAGACTCCTGCGGGAAAAGCGAGAAAGACGAGACCCCACAGGAGCATAGCGACGAGGAGGCTCGGCACTCGTCCGCGGAAAGCGAAGTGTATTCAGGCTACGGGGTAAATAACAACAATCTATACGAAAAGAGCGTTCTGTTTTTTAGAAAGTGGATAACGGAACCACCAAAGATAGTTGTCAACAGTCTGTATGGTTCTTATTTTTATTTAAAGGGATAAAATGGGAGGATGTTTAACGTGAGTCAGCAATTTGATTTAGTTTCCAATTATTCTCCACAAGGAGATCAGCCGAGGGCAATCAAGGAGTTAGTCTCAGCCATTCAATCGGGCAAAAAACTTCAAACTTTGCTTGGTGCTACTGGTACCGGGAAAACTTTCACGATAAGCAATGTAATAAAAGAAGTAAAAAAACCAACTTTAATCATTGCCCACAATAAAACATTGGCAGGTCAGCTATACAGTGAGTTTAAAGAGTTTTTTCCAAATAATGCGGTTGAATATTTCGTCAGCTATTATGATTATTATCAACCAGAAGCATATGTTCCTCAGACGGATACTTTTATTGAAAAGGATGCAAGTATTAACGATGAGATCGATAAACTTCGACATTCTGCAACATCGTCGCTATTTGAAAGAGAAGATGTCATTATTGTTGCTAGTGTTTCTTGCATTTACGGCTTAGGTTCTCCTGAAGAATATAAAGAAATGGTTGTTTCTTTACGAACAGGCATGGAGCTGGAAAGAAACCAGCTACTAAGAAAACTAGTGGATATTCAATATGACCGCAATGATATCGATTTTAAACGCGGTACATTCCGAGTTAGAGGGGATGTTGTTGAAATTTTTCCGGCTTCTCGTGATGAACATTGTGTAAGAATAGAGTTTTTCGGCGATGAAATCGATCGAATTCGTGAAGTAGATGCACTAACGGGTGAAATAATAGGCGACCGCAATCATATTGCTGTTTTTCCAGCTTCCCACTTCGTTACAAGAGAAGAAAAAATGAAGCTGGCAATTGAAAACATTGAAAAAGAATTAGAAGAACAGCTCGCTAAATTAAGAGAGGATAATAAATTATTAGAAGCACAGCGCTTAGAGCAGCGTTCTCGTTATGATTTAGAAATGATGCGGGAAATGGGTTTTTGCTCTGGGATTGAAAACTATTCCAGACATTTAACTTTGCGGCCCCCAGGATCTACTCCATATACGTTATTGGATTATTTCCCTGAAGATTTTTTGATTGTAATCGATGAGTCACATGTTACGCTTCCACAAATTAGAGGAATGTATAATGGCGACCAGGCAAGGAAAAATGTATTGGTGGATCATGGTTTCCGTTTACCGTCTGCTTTAGATAATAGACCATTAACATTTACCGAATTTGAAAAGCATATCCACCAAATGATTTGTGTTTCTGCGACGCCAGGCCCTTATGAGTTAGAACATACACCTGAAATGGTACAGCAGATTATCCGGCCAACAGGTTTGCTGGATCCAACCATTGATATTCGTCCAATTGAAGGTCAAATAGATGATTTAATTGGAGAAATCCAGGAAAGAATTAAACAAAATGAAAGAGTATTAGTGACGACATTAACGAAAAAAATGTCAGAGGACTTGACGGACTATTTAAAAGAAATAGGGATAAAAGTGCAATACTTGCATTCGGAAGTGAAAACATTAGAACGAATTGAAATAATTAGAGAACTGAGAGTTGGAAAATATGATGTACTCGTTGGAATAAATTTGTTAAGAGAAGGATTGGATATTCCAGAAGTTTCTCTTGTGACGATATTAGACGCCGATAAAGAAGGATTCCTACGTTCGGAACGTTCTTTAATTCAAACGATCGGACGTGCAGCGAGAAATGCAAATGGCCAAGTGATTATGTATGCCGACAAAATAACCAACTCTATGGAGTTGGCAATTAGTGAAACGAAACGCCGCCGTGAAATTCAAGAGGCATACAATAAAAAACATGGAGTTATTCCACAAACGATTCAAAAAGGCATTCGCGAATCAATCCGCGCAACACAAGTAGCGGAAGTTCCAGACGAATATGAAACTAGTGTGAAACTGGAAAAGTTGACCAAAAAAGAACGAGATGTCATGATTGCGCAAATGGAATCAGAAATGAAAGAAGCGGCAAAAGCGCTGAATTTCGAACGGGCAGCAGAGTTGCGTGATTTACTCTTAGAATTAAAAGCAGAGGGGTGAAAGAATGGCAAAAGATAAATTAATTGTTAAAGGTGCAAGAGCACATAATTTAAAGAATATTGATATAACCATTCCAAGAGACAAACTAGTAGTCATTACAGGGCTGTCTGGATCAGGTAAATCTTCTCTTGCATTTGATACCATTTATGCAGAAGGACAAAGAAGATACGTAGAATCATTATCAGCATATGCACGTCAATTTCTGGGACAAATGGATAAGCCGGATGTAGATTCGATTGAAGGCCTTTCTCCTGCCATATCGATTGATCAGAAAACGACAAGTCGGAATCCTAGGTCAACAGTTGGAACGGTAACGGAAATATACGACTATTTACGGTTGTTGTATGCAAGAGTTGGTAGACCGACATGTCCAGAACACGGCATCGAAATCAGCTCTCAAACAATTGAACAAATGGTGGACCGTATATTGGAATATCCAGAAAAAACGCGAATGCAAGTGTTGGCTCCCGTTATTTCTGGAAGAAAAGGCACCCATGTAAAAGTATTAGAGGAAATAAAAAAGCAAGGCTATGTAAGGGTTCGTATTGATGGAGAAATGTATGAAATAGGGGATGACATTACCCTTGAGAAAAATAAAAAGCATAATATTGAGGTTGTAATTGACCGTCTTGTAGTAAAAGATGGGATTGCAGCAAGACTTGCTGATTCTTTAGAAGCCGCTTTGCAGTTTGGAGAAGGCAAAGTGATCATTGACGTAATAGGGCAAGAAGAATTGCTGTTTAGTGAGCACCATGCTTGTCCAATTTGTGGTTTTTCAATCGGAGAATTAGAACCTAGATTATTCTCTTTTAACAGTCCATTTGGTGCTTGTCCAGACTGTGATGGGCTTGGAACAAAACTCGAAGTGGACCTAGATTTAGTCATTCCTAATCAGCAGCTGACATTAAATGAAAATGCGATTGCACCATGGGAGTCGGTTAGTTCTCAATATTATCCCCAATTATTAGCAAGTGTTTGTAATCATTATGGAATTGATAGGGATATTTCAGTAAAAGATATTCCAAAACATCTGTTAGATAAGGTTTTATATGGATCCGGAAAAGAAAAAATTCATTTTCGATATGAAAATGAATTTGGACAAATTAGAGAAAATGACATCCAATTTGAAGGGGTCATAAGAAATATAGAAAGACGCTACAAAGAGACAAGTTCAGATTATGTAAGAGAACAAATGGAAAAATACATGGCCCAGCAGCATTGTCCAGCATGTAAAGGGTATCGTCTCAAAAAAGAAGCGTTGGCAGTTCATGTAAATGGAATACATATTGGGGAAGTAACACAAAAGTCCATTGTCGAAGCGAATGATTTTATTAGCAGTTTAACGTTAACGGATAAAGAAAAACAAATCGCTAATCTTATCTTAAGGGAGATAACAGAGCGTTTAGGGTTTTTAATCAATGTTGGATTAGATTATTTAACGTTAAGCAGGTCAGCAGGAACTCTTTCGGGCGGTGAAGCGCAAAGAATTCGATTGGCAACACAAATTGGCTCTCGTTTAACAGGAGTATTATATATTTTAGATGAACCATCTATTGGGCTTCATCAAAGAGATAATGACAAGCTGATCGAAACATTAAAGCATATGAGGGACATTGGAAATACGCTTATCGTTGTAGAACATGATGAAGATACGATGATGGAAGCTGATTATTTGATTGATGTTGGACCAGGAGCAGGAGTGCATGGCGGACAAATTATCTCCACCGGCACACCGAAGCAAGTGATGAAAGATAAAAAATCTATTACAGGACAATATTTATCCGGTAAAAAGTTTATTCCATTACCGTTAGAAAGAAAACAGCATGATGGCAGATATATTGAAATAATCGGAGCAAATGAAAATAACTTAAAAGATGTAGATGTCAAAATACCTTTAGGTGTATTTACGGCAGTAACAGGAGTATCTGGGTCAGGGAAAAGTACGTTAATTAATGAAATTCTCCATAAAAGCTTAGCGCAAAAGCTAAATCGTGCCAAAGCAAAACCTGGAGAGCATAAAGAAATAAAAGGCATCGAGCATTTGGAAAAAGTCATTGATATTGATCAGTCGCCAATCGGCCGTACACCCAGGTCCAACCCTGCAACTTATACAGGTGTATTTGATGATATTCGCGATGTGTTTGCTGCGACAAATGAAGCAAAGGTCCGCGGATACAAAAAAGGAAGATTCAGCTTTAATGTAAAAGGCGGAAGATGTGAAGCATGCAGAGGCGATGGTATTATTAAAATTGAAATGCATTTTCTTCCAGATGTGTATGTACCGTGTGAAGTATGTCATAGCAAACGATATAATCGGGAAACATTAGAAGTAAAATACAAAGGGAAAAATATTTCCGATGTGTTGGAAATGACAGTCGAAGATGCTGTTTCCTTTTTTGAAAACATCCCAAAAATTCATCGGAAGCTGCAAACAATTGTGGATGTAGGATTAGGGTATGTGAAACTAGGACAACCTGCGACTACTTTATCCGGTGGGGAAGCGCAGCGGGTAAAACTTGCTTCTGAACTGCATCGCCGTTCAACAGGTAAATCATTTTATATTTTAGATGAACCAACAACTGGGTTGCATGTAGACGATATTTCCAGGCTGTTAGTTGTGCTGCAGCGATTAGTGGAAAATGGAGATACCGTGTTGGTAATCGAACATAATTTAGATGTTATTAAAGCAACAGACTATATTATTGATTTAGGTCCAGAAGGCGGAGACAAAGGAGGCACCATTTTAGGTGCAGGAACACCAGAAGAAATTGCAAATCTAGATGGATCGTATACAGGAAAATATTTAAAGCCGATTTTAGAAAGAGACCGCCTTCGTATGCAAGAACAGGTAGAAAGTATGGAAAGAGTTACTTCTCACTAAAAAAGAGTTTGGCGTTAATATTTAACAAAAATGCTCTGTTAAACGATCAACAATAGAATTTAACAGAGCCGACAAAAAAGAAATGCATGTGCATTTC
>NZ_JBQTCX010000007.1:0-215761 GCF_052663115.1 Niallia yueguangensis | reverse complement strand
AGAGCCACCTTTGATAGGGTATTTACTTTATTGGCTCTTAACAGGGAAAATAATTTGACTGAAAATTTCGACAGTATTTATACAACACTAGTGGTAAAATGACAATCTAATAAGTTTCAAATCAATCTATCATGGATAAGTCATTATTTCTCCATCCTCAATTGAAATATATAAGTAGTATATCAAGAGACTATAGAATGATACAAAAATTACCATACTCTTTTTTTGCGAGGCAAATATTTTTATATTTAGAAAGAATTTTCAAAAATTATATTATTTTCTACTGTCTTTAAATGAAAAATTAAGTTCCTCTGCCGATTTACTTGTATAATATAAATTAAGAGCTTTCTAATTATATTGAAAATTCAACATTTTCAATGATACAAAATAACATCATAAGTTTATTTAATGCGAGGGGATACAGATGGATACGAAATATTTGGACTTATTAACGGAAAAATATGATTGTGAAGAAAAAGTTGTCACCCAAATTATCAATTTAGAAGCTATTTTAAATTTGCCAAAAGGAACCGAACATTTTGTGAGTGACTTGCATGGAGAGTATAACGCTTTCCAACATGTATTAAGAAATGGTTCTGGAAATGTAAAAGAAAAAATTAAAGACTTATTTAAGGATGAACTCTCCAAAAAAGAAAGAGATGAATTTGCAACACTCGTTTACTATCCGGAAGAAAAGCTGCTTCTTATTAAAAATTCATTTCAAGATGAAAATTTATTGCATCAATGGTATGCGGATACCATTGAACGAATGATTAGGCTGCTTTCTTTTGCTTCCTCTAAATATACACGTTCTAAAGTGCGGAAAGCTTTGCCAGACCAATTTGTATATATAATTGAAGAACTTTTATATAAAAAAGATGAACTTGACAATAAAAAAGAATATTATACTGAAATCATTAAAAAAATTATCTCCCTCGGTCAAGCAAGTAAACTAATTAGCGGGCTGGCATACACGATACAGACGTTAGTCGTTAATCATCTTCATGTTGTTGGCGATATTTATGACCGTGGACCTGAGCCAGATAAAATCATGGAGCGTTTAATGAAGTATCACTCCGTAGATATTCAGTGGGGCAACCATGATGCTTTATGGATTGGCGCTTACGCTGGATCAAAAGTATGTCTTGCGAATATTATTAGGATCTGTGCAAGATATGACAACTTGGATATTATTGAAGATGCGTATGGCATTAATTTGCGGCCGCTTCAAAGTCTAGCAGAGAAATATTATCAAGATAACCGTGCTTTTCGTCCAAAACTAAATTCAAAAGAAGAAGAGCACTCTGAAGAAGAAATTTTACAAATTACGAAAATTCATCAAGCTATATCAATTATTCAATTTAAACTGGAAATGGACATCATCAAAAGAAGACCGGATTTTCATATGAATCACAGACTGCTGCTGGAAAAAATAGATTATCAAGCAAATACGATTGAACTAGACAGCAAAACGTATCCATTAGAAAATACATGTTTTGCAACCATTGATCCAGAGCATCCTGAATTGCTGTTAAAGGAAGAAGAACAAGTCATCGAAAAACTTTTATTTGCAGTTCAACATTCAGAAAAACTAGCAAGACATATGCATTTTTTAATGAAAAAAGGCAGCTTGTACCTAAAATATAATGGAAACCTGTTGATTCATGGCTGCATCCCATTAAATAAAGACGGCAGCATGAAAACAATGGTGATTAACGGAAAAGAATATAGTGGAAAGAATTTATTGGATATTTTTGAATACTATTTAAGATACAGCTTTTCTCATCCAGAAATAACAGATGATATAGCAACAGACATGGTTTGGTACTTATGGTCTGGTGAGAACTCCTCTTTATTTGGCAAAAAAGATATGACAACATTTGAACGTTATTTTATTAAAGATAAGAAAACGCATATTGAACAAAAAAATCCTTATTACTACTTACGAGAAGAAGAAAAGATTTGCAAGATAATTTTAGCAGAATTTAACCTAAACGTAGAGCAAGGGCATATTATTAATGGACATACACCGGTGGAAGAAATCAATGGAGAAAACCCAATTAAAGCAAATGGAAAAATGATCGTGATTGACGGCGGTTTTTCCAAGGCCTATCAATCGACAACTGGAATTGCCGGATACACCCTGTTATACAATTCCTACGGCATGCAGCTTGTTGCCCATCAACGATTTACCTCTAAAGAAGATGTGCTTCACAATGGCACAGACGTTTTATCGGTGAAAAGAGTCGTAGATCGAGAGCTTAGGAGAAAAAAAGTGTTAGAAACAAATGTTGGCGAGGAGATCTTGGAACAAATATCTGATTTGAAACATCTTTTAGCATACAAATACAAGGAAAACTAAAAATCAGCATTAATTGTCAGCCTTCAGTAAAGAACAAAATTTCTTCACTGAGGGCTGTTTTAATGATAGTCAAACAGACTATTTAGGCTTGTTAATAGGATCAGCTAATCTTTTACTTTTGTTCATTTTGCCTTCCAAAGTCAAAAATAAAACAAGGCTGTTTTCGTATAGATTGTTGCTTTTAAACTCGCAGCCTGAATACACTTCGCTTTCCGTGGGCGAGCGTCGAGCCTCCTCGTCGCGAATGCTCCTGTGGGGTCTCGTCTTTCTCGCATTCCCACAGGAGTCTACGTGTATTCAGTCTGCTGAGTACTTCTTCTACCATTTTTTTACGAAAAAACAACAAACTTTGGGAAAACAGCCTAAAACAACTAAGTACATCGCATTCCTTCGATTTTCGTTAGGTAGAATCTTTCTCTACCCATAGAATTGCTTGACGTTTTTGTAATTTAATGATCATGCCACATCACACCTTTCTTTTTCTATTTGTTTAAAATCCACGATACATAGATATCGCTTTTTCTTTATTTTCTTCGATTATTTTGTTAATTCGCTGTTCGTGAATAATTTCTTCTGGTGTTCGTTGTACCTTTTTAATGGTAATCGTAAAAAACAACATATTCAGGGTCATAATATCACCTCCCTTCCCTATCAAAAATTACTTTTTTTTAACTAAAATGTAAAATTTTAATTATAAAAGCGCAAAAAAACCGCATAGAGACAAATGCTCCTGCGGTTATGATAAAAATGCATATAAAAACCGCAGGACACGACTCACCTGCGGTTGGATAGACTATTAGTGTTGTAACCTAGTTCTTCCATTCCTTAGTGGTTGAATTCGTGTTTGTTTCATATAAAGTTGTAGTTTTTACTCCATATACATATCCTAAAACTTTTTGCATGTTATTCAACCTCCTTTAAGAAATATTAGTTATATTGGTAATTATATCCTCCAACACCAGATTTGTAAACACTTTTTCAAAAAAATGGATATAAACTTTCCAGAAAAAATAACTCTCTTGTGCTGAACAGATATTTAACTTGGGGGGCATAAATATTCTATTAACAAAAAAAGAAAAGAAGCATTTCCTATCTCCTTTCCTTCTCGTTAAATTTATTCTTCATTTTTCAGTTCATTTATTTGCTTCTGAAACTGCTTTGCTTTTGTAAAAAAGAAAATAGAAGCTCCTAAACAAGCTGTTGTCATGATCATCATGATTGCTGTGTTCCATTCCGTTTTGTCGAGAGTAGGAATTATGACACCTAAATAAAAAAAAACACCTACAGCTAATAAAACAGTCGCGAATCTTTTAAAATCTTCTATTTTGTCTGTTAAGCCTTTGACCTTCTTTTCCAAGTATTCTCCCCTCCCTTATTTCTAGTAATCTTTATTTTACTGTATCATAGTATTTCAACTGCATCCTTATGAAAATACTAGTAATAATGGAAAGAGGGCGGAGTTGCACCTGCTTGATATTGAACTTTTTTTGTTGCTGTATTAAGGTTTGTCCTTCATAGCTATGATGAAGGACATTTTTATTGGTATTCGACCTAGTTTTGTCCTTCATAGCACACAGATTATAGACATTTTCTTGTTTAGCAGATTTACTCTAACCCTTGTTTTAAATCATCTATTAAATCCTCCACATCCTCTAGTCCTACTGATATTCTTACCAATCCATCTGTAATTCCTAGTTCTGCTCTTCTTTCTTTCGGGATGGATGCGTGGGTCATTTTCGCTGGAACCGAAATCAAGCTTTCTACTGCACCAAGGCTTTCTGCTAACGTAAAATATTTCACTTTATTTAATAGTTTATTAGCCTTATCTTCACTGCCAACATCAAAACTAACCATTCCGCCAAAACCTAATGCTTGTTTTTTACTGATTTCATTATTAGGATGGGTTGCTAAACCAGGATAATACACTTTTTCTACGGCCGGATGTTCTACTAAAAAGGCGACAATTTCTCTTGTGCTGCTTTCATGTTCTTCCATGCGGATCCCAAGTGTTTTAATTCCGCGAATAAGCAGATAGGAATCGTTTGCTCCAAGAACACCACCCGTTGCATTTTGAATAAAATGCAAGTCTTCTCCTAATTTATCATCTTGAACAACTACTAAACCAGAGACAACATCGCTGTGGCCGCCTAAATATTTTGTTGCACTATGAAGTACAATATCTGCCCCTAATGTTAAAGGTGTTTGCCAATAGGGGGTCGAAAACGTATTATCGACAATCGTTAATAATCCAAAATCTTTTGCAGCAGCAGATGCGGCTTTTATATCGGTAATTTTTAATAATGGATTGGTTGGTGTTTCAATATATAACGCAACTGTATTATCTTGAACAGCTTCTTTTATATTCTCTACATTACTCGTATCAATAAAGGTTGCTTCTATGCCAAATTTATTTAAAACCTTTGTCATTACTCGAAATGTTCCGCCATACACATCGTCGGTTAACAGAATATGATCGCCTTTTTTAAACAACATCATTACTGCTGTGATAGCTGCCATTCCCGAACTGAATGCAAACCCTCTTTTTCCTTCTTCTAAATCTTTAATCAGTTCTTCTAATGCATGCCGAGTTGGATTGCCCGTTCTCGAATATTCAAATCCTTTATGATTTCCAACCCCTTCCTGCTTATACGTGCTCACCTGATAAATCGGCACATTTACTGCCCCTGTATATGGATCTCCTTCGATGCCGCCATGGATAAGTTTCGTTTTCCGTTTCATTTAAATTCCTCCTTCATAAATCTTTTTACTCAAATAACGCTCGCTGCCATCAGGAAAAATCACGACAATATTTGTTCCCTTTTTTGCTTCTTTTGCCTCTAATAAAGCCGCTTGGAACGCAGCTCCCGAAGAACTTCCTACAAGCAAACCTTCCTTGCTGGCGAGCTCCTTTACTTTTTCAAAAGCAGCTTCATCTGAAATCGTATAAATTTGGTCAAAATAATCAGGATCCATATACGCTGGTATAAACTCCATTCCGATTCCTTCTGTTTTATGGCTTCCAGATTGGCCTCCATTTAAAATGGAGCCTTCTGGTTCCACTATAACCGTTTTTATCTTGTTATTTTGTTCTTTTAAATAGCGAGCAGTTCCCATAAATGTACCGCCAGTTCCGGCGCCTGCCACAAAAATATCAACATGATGATCCAATTGGTCCCAAATTTCTGGACCTAATGTTTTATAGTAAGTATTTGGATTTGCTTTATTTTCAAATTGTCCTGGAATGTAAGAAGAAGGGATTTGCTTTTGAAGTTTTTTTGCTTTGTCGATGGCTCCCTGCATTCCTAAATGGGTGGGAGTATGCACAATTTTTGCCCCTAATGCCATCATGATTTGTTGTTTTTCGATACTAAATTTTTCTGGTACACATACAATCACTTGAATGTTTTTATGAAGAGCTGCGAGCGTAAGACCTATTCCTGTGTTGCCTGCCGTTGGTTCGATGACTGTTCCACCTTCTCGTAATACTCCGCTTTTTAATGCTTGATCAATCAATTCATACCCTAGCCTGTCTTTAATACTTCCTCCAGGGTTAAAATATTCTAGTTTTGCAAATAAGCGGACCTTTTCTGGCAAGGGAAAATGGGTTAACTCCATCATTGGTGTTTGCCCAATTAATTGATGAATCGTTTCATAAACCTTCAACGCTCTTCCTCCTTAAAAATATTTAGGCATCAAAGCTTATTTATATTATTCCTAGGTGAATAGTATGTTTTAATATTACAATAGCAGAAAGTTTAAAAACTTTCTACTTTCTGCTATTCGTTACTTAAAGCTTTTCTATTCTAGATACAATCCCCATTACTAGATTCGCAGAGTGAACCGCTGCTTTTTCTAAATATTGATCAAAAGAAATATGCGACTCTTTACCAGCGATGTCAGATAACGAGCGAATAATAACAAATGGAAGTTGATGTTGATAAGCAACTTGTGCGATAGCAGCAGCTTCCATTTCAACAGCTTGCAAATCAGTAAATTTACTTTTAATGAAAGCAGCTCTTTCTGGATCATTAATAAAAGAGTCACCCGTTGTAATTAATCCTTTCACAACAGCGTGGTCTCCTATCTGTTTTGCACTTTCTTCCGCGATAACAATTAGATCTTCATTTGCTTGAAAACTTGGCGGCATCTGTGGCACTTGCCCATACTCATAGCCAAAGATGGTTGCGTCTACATCATGATGGCGAACCTCTGAAGAAATAACAACATCCCCCACATTTAATGCAGGATTTAGTCCACCAGCAGAACCTGTATTAATTAAGCAGTCTGGTTTAAATGTTTGTAAAAGAATGGTGGTGCTCATAGCAGCATTTACTTTCCCAATTCCAGATCGTAATAAAACAACTTCTTTGCCAAATAAAGTACCTTCTATAAATTGAAATCCAGCGATGGTATGTTCTTGTTTATTTGTTATTTGTTCTCGTAATAAACTAACTTCTTCTTCCATTGCTCCAATGATTGCTATTTTCATTTTATAACCTCTTTCTAGTTTTTACTCCTTCCATTATCCAAACAAAATCATTAAATTGTGTAAAAGCAACTGTAAATCCATGCTCCTGCAATATATTCGTTAAAACAGGAATGGTTGTGTAGTATTCACGCTTTAAATCTTCTGCTAAATGATGAAAGCCATTTTTAATTGCACTGTCAATTGCATGATGATAATCCTCATTCGATTCATACATTGTATCTGCAAACACTATTTTACCACCAATCGGGAGGTAATTACTATATTGAGCAATCGCTTCTCCCTTTTCTTTGTCCGTTAAATGATGAAAGGCATACGTACTTACGAAAGTGTTAGGAACTTGGTCGAGTTCAAATTCAAGAAAATCCCCTTCTTTTAATATCGCTTTATCCCCAATTTTTTCTTTTGCTAATTTCCTCATCGCTTGAGAGGGCTCTATCGCAGTTACGGATAAGCCTTTATTAATTAACTTTACGGTTAAATTTCCAGTACCTGGACCAAATTCGACTACATGACCATATGATCGGTCCGCCACTTCTTTCAATATATCATCATAATGTCGAAAAACCTCTTTATATTCTCGATCATTTGTTAAACTTTCATCATAAGTGTCCGCCCACTGTTCAAAAAGCTCGATAAATTCCTTCCCCACAAATAATCACACTCCATGTTCATAATATACAATTCTTATATGCATACTATGATTTATTTTGTGACGTGTTCTTTATTTATGATAAGTTTTTCTCTTTGTTTAATGCTGACCTTTCTTTATAAAAGGCTATCCTGAAAAGTGTATGTTCTTGTGAGTAGTCCGCAGCCGGCATACACTTCGCTTTCCATGGGGCGGGCGTCGAGCCTCCTCGTCGCTAGCGCTCCTGCGGGGTCTCGGCTGTCCCGCTAATCCCATAGGAGTCTTCGTGTATGCCGGCTGCTCAGCGCTAAAAAATAGGGATACTGCTTCTTTTCATGCGCCATGGTGCGAATTTTTATTAGCATGGGTGTCTCTATTAAACGATAATGTTGATTTTAGAAGGAAATTTGCGAGACTCCTGCGGAAAGACGGGTACGAGCGAGGAGGCTTGTAAGAATGTCCGCGGAAAGCGAGTGAATTTCCTGACCATTCTATATCAACACTGAAATTTAACAGGGCCTTATAAAAAAACAAAAAACTTATGGTAAAATAAAGATTATTTTAACAAAAGGGAGAGCGGAGAATGAATTTCCAGTTGGATATAATTGAAGATAAAATTGAATTTTTTGAAGGGCATAGCTTAAAATCAATCGAAAAGCAGATTAATGATCAAATTGATATAAATAAAAGCATCCTTTTATCCGTTTACTCAGTAAGCCATCAAACGGTTATACAGGAAAACGGGAGACCTTATTATACAGCAGTCGTTCATTTTAAAGTCAAAAAATAAGGCCCTGTAAAACAATCATGTTGTTTATAGGAAAGGAATCTGCGAGACTCCTGCACCTTTTGAAAATCAACAATGGAATTTTACAGAGCCATAAATAAAAGTTAGAGAGGTGCCGACTTTTAGGCTCCCTCTCTAACTTAGTTTATCTTATATTAAGATCCTTCACTTCTTCTACCTTCGTAGGTTTCCAGCCTTTACCGTCCACCCACTCAATATAAACACGATATTTTTTTGATTTATCTTTTGAAGAAACTGTACCGATTGATTTTTGTGGATCTTTATTATTATTTCCTAAAAACCAGACTACCATATCTGATTCATCCAATCCTGTTCCATATGCCAAAGCTTTCTCTTGTTCGTCCCAATCTGCTCCTGACGAATAAGAAGCAGCATGTTCTCCTGTTTGTGTTGTACCAACAGGCTCCCATGCAGGATTTTCGATTGTTTTTACTACATTGGAATCACTGCCGCCTTCTGTTACAATTGCTTCGTCATCTGTTTTTTCTTCGTCTTCCTCTGCCATTGTTTCTTCATCTGCTGTTTTATCGCTTCCGTTAGCATTCCCGTTAACTGTTTCTGCTTCTACTTTGTCGTCTTTATTTGTTTGTTCTGTTTTCACATTATTTTTATTTGGCTTATCCGCATTTTTACTATCATTAGTATGAAAGATAGAATAAGAAACAAATACAATTAGTAAAAGGACAATCCCGATTAAACTATTTAAGATAAGATTTGTTTTTCTCCGTTTTAATCGTTGTTCAGAACGGCTTTGATTATTATTAGCTTCAGTGCTCAAAGTGTTTCTCCTCCCTATATTTACCTATTCAGATATGTGTATATCTATAGTTTAGCAAGGCTGTACATATTCTAACATGAGAAAGCAATAGTGAAAAGTATTAAGGTAACACCCTTCCTTCCATTAATGATCTTTATCATATTGATAGGCAGCCTTCACCATTTCAGAAAACAAGGGATTGACTCCACCTTCATCTGATAAAACTCCTAGGTTTACCGTTACTAAAGCATATTTTGGATGATTATAAGGAAAATATCCTGCAAACCATTTATTATGCAATTGCTTCCCATCCTTCATTACCCCAGTTTCCGCAGTACCTGATTTTCCAGCTACTTCATACGGTAAATTCTGAAACCATCTGCCTGTACCTTTATCATTTACAACCACTTCTCTTAATAATTTTTGTAATTTCTCTGCGGTAACGGGGGAAATCGTTTTTCCCGGCAAATCTTGTTGTTTAAATTTTAAAAGCGTACTTCCATTTTTATAATCTATTTCAGAAGCAGCTCGTACACTTTGCTTTTCTCCGCCTCTTGCAATCGTAGCCATCATATTAGCAACCGCAAGCGGCGTTACCCTCACCTCATTTTGTCCAATTCCAGTCAACGCCACATAATTTTTATCTTTTTTCGCTGCTTCTGATAAAAACACCCTGCCTTTTTCTTCCTCTTGCAGCTGTTTAAAATTCGTTGTGTGGTACACATTTCCTTCCCAACCAACCATTGTCGTTAAAGTTAATTTCTCTGCGTATTCTTCCAGTAAATTCTCATCGACATCTTTTAGTTCCTTCGCAATGGTCGCAAATGTATTGTTACAGCTTACCGCAAAGCTATTTGTAAAATTTAACATACCATGCTGATAAGTTGGATCTGGGTCTCCATTGATTTTTCTGCTGCAATCATAGGTTCGGCCATCATCGTCAAGCTTATGATCAATCGCTGCTGCTGCTACAACCGTTTTAAAGACTGAGCCAACGATTTGCTGTTTTAGCATATAGTTGTTTATTCCATCTGTTTCAAAAGGATTATTACTGTTAATATGTGGCCTTGATACGATTGCCGCAATCGAATTTGTTTCTAAATCTAAAAGAACTAAACCACCTTTTTTAATTCCTTGCTCATCGACTAGTTTTTCAGCAGTTTCTTGAAGATTTTTATCAATCGTTGTTTTTATATTAACAGGATAAAAGGGATTTCCTGGTTCTGTATATTTTACATTGATGCCAAATAACGGACCTCCTGTTGCATCGACATGATAGACTAGCTTTGCTTCACCATCCGGCAGCAAAAACTCATCAAAGCTTTTTTCAAGACCGGTAACCCCCATTAATGTGTCCATGGACAACTTTTTATCTGGATATCTTTTCGCAAGCAGCTCTTCGTTTTGCCCTGTTATGCCAAGTAATTGTTCAGCAAGATTATTTTTCAGATTATATTTTTTATCGACTGCAAACACGCCAGGGATCGCTAATTTATTTACCTCATCCCTTTGTAACGTCGTAAGAGTCGTTGGATTGTTTCCTCCAAATACAACAGGCTCCTTCGCATTTTTAACAGCATTCGTTAAATTGTATTCAGAAACCCCAATAATATCCGCTATTCTTTTATGATCCCACTCCATATTTTGTAAAAAAGGAAAAAGAATTAAAACAGTTTGTGTTTGTTGTGTAAGCGACTCTCCGTGTCTATCCAAAAATCCCCCTCTGCCATTATCTAAAACCATCTCTTGAGATCGTTGCTTGACACTCGCTTCCACTAAATTTATATGATGCTTTGTAAAATGTTCTGTTTCCACAAGCTGGATTTGCACTAATCGGGCAAGTAATCCTCCTAAAATGATTAAAAATAATATCGTAATACCAACTGCTCTTTTTCTCCACATAAAAAACACCTCATCAACAGTGTTGACGAGGTGTATTCTTTTCAAACCATCATTCTTAGAGTATGTTCAAAAAGCCGCCCAAATTAAAGCTTAGAATAATATAATCGTTGGCTTGCATCTAATTTTTCCCTTATTGAACTCACACTATTAGAATTATTAATTAATTGTTACAATCTTTACATTCATTTCTCCACCAGGAGTTTGCACGACTACTTTATCGCCAACTTTTTTGCCGATAAGGCTTTTTGCGATAGGTGAATCGTTAGAAATTTTTCCTTCGAATGGATCTGCCTCTGCACTACCTACAATCGTATATGTCTCTTCTTCTCCATCTGGAAGCTCAATAAAAGTAACCGAGCTGCCTAATGATACAGAATCTGTATCTAATTCATCTTCAGAAATAATTTTCGCATTACGAATCATATTTTCAATTGTCGTAATTCTACCTTCCACAAATGCTTGCTCTTCTTTTGCAGAATCGTACTCAGAATTCTCTGACAAGTCTCCGAAGCTTCTTGCTATTTTAATACGTTCTACTACTTCTTTTCTTTTTACTGTTTTTAATTGCTCTAATTCTTGTTCTAATTTTTCTTTACCAGCCAATGTCATCGGAAATACTTTTTCCATCGTGATCTTCCACTCCTTCATGTTTCCATATCAATCATCATATATAGAAAGGTGTTTTATGTATATGAGGTTGTTCAAAAAGCCACCAAAGATAAACGGCGAATCTTTCGTTGGTTTGCTTCTCTGCTACTCACGTATTTAACTTAACACAGAGGATCTTCAACTAAAAACGCTCACGTCCTGTGGGCAACGTTGAAATCACCACATCCTGTGAAAGTCCGCTGCGTTGCTCAAAGCCACACCGCCTCGACCTTCTTGCTTCTTAATTTGTTCCCTTTTTTAACTCACACTATATGAGATTAAGCGCGTCTTGTGTAGAGACGCGCTTTTTATTCTAATAGAAAGAGTTTAATACTTATTGCGAAAAAAAGAAAGCCTTTTTTATAAATGGTAAGACAGTTTAAACTTTTTCAACTTAGATGAGTGTCTAGCTCCAACGCCTATCGCCTATCGTACTTCAGGTCTTCTCCCTACGATAAGTCAACATCGAATCGCTATCGCTTTTCGTGTTTCCTTTATCTCAGTCGAAGCCCCTTTAGTCCGTACGGCGATGAACAAGGCGCTTCCGCTTTTATTATTATACATTCTTTCCCATAAATATACGAATAATTGATAATCCCCTACAATTAAATAAGTTTACAAATAATAACTGTTGATTCCTGAATGTAAAAGAAACTTTAAGACTTCGTAAACATTCTTTATCTGCTATTGTTTCATAAAAGTGATTTTTGTTCAAGAATTGTTTGTATTTTTGTTACCATTAAATCAATGGCTACATGATTATTGCCGCCCTCTGGCACAATAATATCTGCATACCTTTTTGTTGGTTCAATAAATTGATTATGCATAAGACGAACGACATTTACATATTGATCGATAACCGACTCCATCGTTCTTCCTCGATCCTGAATATCTCTTAAAAGGCGTCTAATAATACGAAGGTCTGCATCTGTATCAACAAATAATTTTATGTCCATTAGATTGCGCAGTCTTTCATCTTCTAAAATAAGAATTCCTTCAATAATAATAACGTCTTTCGGTTCTACGGTAATTATTTCATCTGATCTTGTATGAATGGCATAATCATATACTGGTTTATTAATTGGTTCATACTTGATTAATTTCTCAATATGTTCGATCAGCAGCTCTGTATCAAAAGCTAGTGGATGATCATAATTTGTATTTAATCTTTCTTCAAAAGGTAAATATGATTGATCTTTATAATAAAAATCTTGTTCAATCATTAAAATGGAACGGTCATTAAAACTTTCAAAGATTGCTTTGGATACGCTCGTTTTTCCTGATCCAGATCCCCCAGCGACACCAATTACAACCGGTTTTCGTTGCATGTAATTAGAGCTCCTTCCGCATCATGTTGTTTGGAAATACTGGATAATCCACTTTAAATTGAACAATTTGAAGCGGATGTCGTGCTGCATCCAATTCATTTCCGTCCTCGTCCCATATAGTTCCTACAACCATTGTAAAATTATCGATTTCTGGTCCAAAAAACTCGATTTCCTGGCCAGGTTTAAAGTAATTTCGCTGTTGTAGTGTAACGATTTGTGTTTCTTTATTATAATCAAGCACTAAGCCGGCGAAATCAAAAGTAGTCTTTTTGCTATGATTTCCAAACATTTGTTCTTTATACCCAGGCTGTCCTTCAAAAAAGGCAGGTGCTGTATCTCTGTTTGCACATTTATCTAATTCTTTTAACCATTCTTCGTTGATGACGAAATTATCTGGATCTGCACAATAGGAATCGATCACTTTACGATATACACTTACCACTGTGGCAATATAATGAATCGACTTCATTCTGCCTTCAATTTTTAAGCTGTCAATGCCCAGTTCAATCATCCGTGGAATCGATTCAACTAGTTTTAAATCTTTAGGACTCATTGCAAAAGGTGCATCTTCTTCTGAGAATAAAGGGTTTTCCTTTTTGTCTTCCAACTTAAATAAATCATAGTCCCAACGGCAAGACTGACAGCATCCGCCTCGGTTTGAATCACGTGCTGTCATATGGTTGCTTAATGTACATCTGCCAGAATAAGCAATACACATCGCACCATGAATAAATGTTTCGATTTCAATATCTACTTTTTCCTTCATTTCCTGGATTTCATCTGCGCTTGTTTCACGTGCTAATACAACACGCTCTAAGCCCTCTTCTTTCCAGTATTGAACAGCCTTCCAATTGGAAAGAGATTGTTGTGTACTTAAATGCACTTCAATTTCTGGAGCCACTCTTCGGCATGTTTCGATAATTAAAGGATCAGCAACGATAATTCCATGTACTCCAGCTTCTTTTAACCCTAATAAATAATCTTCTAACCCATCAATATTTTCATTATGTGCAAAAATATTTGTTGTTACATAAATTTTTGCATTATATTTTTTAGCAAATTCCACTCCTTCTTTCATTTCTTCAAAAGTGAAATTGCCTGCATTTGAACGAAGACCGTATTCTTGACCACCAATAAACACAGCATCTGCTCCATATGAAACAGCAATTTTTAATTTTTCTAAATTCCCTGCTGGCGCCAATAATTCTGGTTTTTTCACAATAACTCTTTTTCCATCTCTTATTTCCGAAATGGGTGATGTTACGATTGTCATATTTCCTTCCTCCTTTTCTCCTTAATAAACGGTTTCTTTAAAGAAAAATCCTGTATCAAGCGGTCTGTTTACCGGTTGGATTTTTTCAATTTCAGCTAATAATGCCTCTTTTTCTTCTTCATATTGATCCGCATCGTTACAGAACATATCAATCGCTTTACGGTATATGCTTGTAACAGCTTGAATATACGCTGAATCTTTTAACAAACCATCAATTTTAAAAGAATCAATGCCTGCATCGATTAAATCTTGTAATTCATCGACAATGCATATATCATTTGGACTCATAATATGGGTGCCATTTTCATCTTCAAAAATTGGATATTTATTGTCTCGCTCTTTATCATGAAGGAAAAGGTCTTTGTCCAGTCTTTGTTCTTCCATTTCCTTTTCTTTCCCTTGGTATTGGAAATAATGTCCAAGTAGAGAACGCTTCGATTGGAACATCGTTGTCATTCCATGAACTTGAATTTCAATTTCCACTTCAGCATGTTCTTTTATTTCGATAATGCTGTCCATGCTGATTTCTCTTGCCAATACGGAGCGCTTCGCTCCTTTGTTGCCCCAATAATTACATGTGTACCAGTTAGTTCCAGTCGTTTCTGTACTCCAGTGTAATTTCATATTTGGTGCTACTTCACGAACAACCATTAATACCCCAGGATCACCGAAAATAATTGCATCTGCTTCTACTTCCTTTAAAAAAGCAACATACTCATACAGTTCATCAATTTTTTCATTATGAAAAATTGCATTTATCGCAACATATACTTTTTTCCCTTTTGCATGTGCTAGTTCCATCGCCTTTTTGACGTCTTCTCGATTAAATTCACCAGCCAACCGCAATCCAAATTTTTGCTCTCCAATAACAAAAGCATCTGCTCCACTTTCGATTAACGGATTGATATCATCTACACAAGTTGGTGTAACGAGTAATTCAGGTTTCTTCATTTTTCTCTCCTTTTTTTACTAATAGCTATGCCATCCCCTACAGGTAAAATAATCGTATCGTATTGTGGGTGATTCATTAGCCATTGATTGTAATTATTTATTTTTCTTACTAATTGTCTAACATTTCTACTTTCAATATTTTCACTTGCTACTAAACCGTGAAACAATACATTATCTGTAAAAATAATACTTTCTTTTGTTAACATTTTTGAATATATATCAAAGAACTTTCGATACTGACTTTTAGCTGCATCGATAAACAGCACATCAAAAGGACCATATTGTTCGACTTCTTCTTCGAGTTCAAGAGCGTCTCCTTGAATCAAAATCACTTGTTCTTCTTTTTGTAGTTTTGCAACATTTTGTTTTGCCAATAGATATCGATCTTCATCTCGTTCGACAGAAATTATTTTACTATCAGGTAAAGCTTCAGCCATTCTTAACGCAGAATAACCAATCGCAGTACCGATTTCGAGAATTTTTTTAGGCTGCTGAATGCGTAATAGCTGCAACAAGGATTCTATTCCAACAAGCTCCATAATTGGCACATTATTTTCATGAGCATAACGTTCTATTTCCATAAAATGCTCACTTCTTTTTGGAATTAACTCCTCTAAATATGCGGTTATTTTATTATCCTGCATGTCAACACTCCCTATAATTAGAAAAGCGGAAGCGCCTTGCTCAGCCCTAAAGAAAAATGTTCATTTGACTCGAAAAGTGCTTTTACTTTTAGAGGAAAATGGTTATTTTTCCACAAGAACTGGCTGCTTGTGCTAGACACTCATCTAAGTTAAAAAATTTATACATTCTTATCTTTATAGCTCTGTTAAACTTGCCTGTTGATTTCCGCTTCAGGCGTTCGCTTTCCGCGGGCGGTCCGGGAGCCTCCTCGGCGCTGTGCGCCTGTGGGGTCTCCCTCTGACTCGCTTTTCCCGCAGGAGTCTCACGCCTTCCACTCCAATCAACATAGTGCCAAAATTAACAATGAGCTTTATCATAGCCATCTTTTAAAAAATGCTCCACCCGAAAATAGTTAGCTTCTTATATAAAGAACCTAACTACTAATCACACTCGCGAAGCATATAACAAAAAAACATCCATTTATCATTTCATCGTTTACTTAAAAACACTTGTACTATTTTAACATAAAATAAGAGGGAAAGCTAACTAATCTGCTTTCCCTCATAAATTTTTTCATTATTGATTGGTGATATATTTAGCTTTCAATTTATTATGTTCAGTTAATGTTTTCGAAAAATGTACTTTTCCATCTTTGGAGGCTAAAAAATATAAAAAGTCTGTTTGTTCAGGATGAATTGCTGCTTCCATCGACATCGTTCCTGAATTGGCGATCGGCCCAGGCGGCATGCCTTTATTTTGGTACGTATTATACGGAGAGTCCACTTCTAAATCTTTATACGTCACCTTCGCTTTATGTTTTCCTTGTGCATACAATACCGTTGGATCCGTTTGCAGCGGCATTCCTTCTTTTATCCGGTTATAAAATACACTTGCGATGCTGTCACGGTCTGCTTTTTTCGTCGCTTCTTTTTCAATCAGTGACGCCATCGTTAAAAATTGATGTACACTCATTTCCTTTTCTTCCATGTCTCCCTGATATGTTTGTATAACACTTTCCGTTTTATCTAACATAACGGTTACAATATCTTCAAGAGAAAGATTTTTTTTATAAAAAGAATACGTTGCAGGAAAAAGATAGCCTTCCAGCGGATGCTTAATATTTTTTGCCAACATTTCTGTTGTTAATAAGTCAGGATATTTATTCATAAGCGTCTGAATAAAACGTTCATCATTCAGCTGTTTTATAATATCCTTTTCTGATTGTTTTGTTTTTTTCGCAATTAACGCAGCAATTTCATCTAATTGCTTTCCTTCAGGAATAGTTAATGTAAATATTGGTTTTTGCAACACTTTCCCTGTTTTTAAGCTATCAATAATTTGGGTAAACGTCATGGAAGGATTCATATGATATTCTCCTGCCATAAAATCGGACTCATTTTTAAATTTCACAAAATATTTAAACACTCTTGCATCTTTTACGAGGCCTTTATCTTCTAGCGCTTGAGCAATGCTTGATACACTTGAACCTATTGGAATCTCGACAATTATTTCTTTTTTACTGCCAGGATCAACAGGCTTTAATGCGGAGTTAATATAAAAATAACCTGTAAGAGCTATAATCCCAATTACTAGTATTAAGGCAATCGCAATCCTGCCAACTATTTTCCTTACTATTTTCGCTTCGTTTTGTCTTTCTATCATTTTCTCCCAAAACAACTCTTTCTTATTTTTTTCTTCTTTATCTTCGTTAGACACGTATTTCCCTCCTAGCTACAAGGGCTAAAAACCGCCCCAAAAAAACTCATATCTCGACTCATTATACTATAATATTTATTGTAAGTCGCAGAAAATAGCAGAATGCTGCAAATACGGTACTTTTTTCATTCAACCAAAAAGGAGACGACCTAATTTCAGGTCGCCTCCAAATTTATTATTCTTCGTCTTGATTTGACAGGAATGTATTTAGCATTTCTTCTACTAAATCCCATTCTTCATCTGTTTCAATTGGAGAAAGTTCGCCATCACGAGTTTCTTCGTTTGGAATAAAAGAAGATGCATGGATGTCAATTTCTTCATCCTCATCATCATTTTCGCCAATTGGATAGTATAATACATAAGATTTGCCGAATTCTTCTGATTCAAATGTAAAAAGGATTTCGCATAACTGCTCATTGCCTTCTTCATCCACTACTGTAATTGTATTTGTTTCACCGTGTTCCATTTCTTCACCTCATTATTTTTGGCTGTCTAAATAGCCTTGTAAAATCATCGATGCTGCCATCTTATCAATGACTTTTTTTCTTTTTTTTCTGCTAATATCTGCTTCCAGTAAAATTCTTTCCGCAGCCATCGTTGTTAAACGCTCGTCCCACAAAACGACTGGAAGGCCAAACTTTTCTTCTAACAGCTTTGCGTAGTGCATGCTAGCCTCGCCACGAAATCCAACACTGCCATTCATGTTTTTAGGAAGGCCAACAACTATTTTACTTACATCATGCTCAACAATCAATACTTCTAATCGACTAAAACCAAATTCGTTTTTTTCTTCATCAATTTTAATCGTTTCAATTCCTTGTGCTGTCCAACCAAGTGCATCACTTACCGATACACCTACTGTTTTTGAGCCTACATCCAAGCCCATAATTCGCATTTGTTTATTCCTCTCGTTGCTGTTTTAAATAAGACTTAACCAGCTCTTCAATAATCTCATCACGCTCAAGTTTACGAATGATATTACGTGCATCCATATGTCTTGGAATATAAGCAGGATCTCCTGAAAGTAGATAACCAACTATTTGATTAATAGGGTTATAACCTTTTTCTTGAAGCGCACCATATACTTGATATAATACTTCTTTTATATCATGCTCATATGGTTCTTCAGGAAAATTGAATCTCATTGTTTTGTCGAATGAGCTCATTATACAACACCTCATTTCTCTATTCATGCCTGTTCAAAAAGGAGGACAAAAAGAGCGAAGAAGCAAGCTGAAACCGAAATTCGCAAGCTTATTTCCCGGACTTTTTGAACAACCTCTATTAGAGCGATTTCTGTTAATAGTTACCTACATTTTACACTACTTACTCATAATATCAAACGGATTTTACCCATTCTTCTACAAAATTTAGCGCATCTTGTAATTTAGAAGGATCTTTTCCTCCAGCTTGAGCCATATCTGGACGGCCGCCGCCGCCGCCGCCGCAACGTGTTGCTACTTCTTTAATAATTTTTCCTGCATGGTAGCCTTTTTCGATTAAATCTTTTGTTACTCCTGCAATTAAATTCACTTTTCCTTCATTGACACTGCCGAGAACAATGACAACAGATCCTACTTTTTGTTTTAAGTCATCTGCCATCGTGCGAAGATTATTCATATCTACCCCTTGAATATTAGCAACAAGAACATTTACACCATTGATTTCTTTTACATTATCTACAAGATTCCCCGCTTCAATATTGCTGATTTTAGCAGCTAACGATTCATTTTCCCGTTGCAGCTGCTTCACTTCTGTTAATAAGCCATCAATGCGTCCAGCAATATCTTTTGGATTTGTTTTTAATTTTGCTGAAGCTTCTTTTAATAAGCCGATTTGATCTGTTAACTGTTGATATGCTGCTTGACCAGTTACTGCCTCAATTCTTCGTGTGCCAGCTCCAATTCCTGCTTCAGATACAATTTTAAATAATCCAATTGCAGAAGTATTATCAACATGACATCCACCGCAAAGCTCTAAACTGAAATCTCCAACTTGTACAACGCGGACAATCTTCCCATATTTTTCACCGAATAATGCCATTGCTCCCATCGCCTTAGCTTCTTCGATATTTTTATAATCGGTTTGTACAGCAATGCTATCCCAAATCTTTTCGTTAACGATTCTTTCTATTTGTTCTAGTTCTTCTGCAGTAATTTGGCCAAAATGAGAGAAGTCAAAACGAAGACGATCACTTTGAACTAATGATCCTGCTTGGTTTACATGTGTACCTAGAACATCTTTTAATGCTTGATGCAATAAATGTGTTGCCGTATGATTTTTAATAATTTTCGAACGGTTGGCACTATCAACATTTGCCGTTACTGTGCTATTGACTGTTAGAACACCTTCTGTTACAACCCCACTATGAAGGTTTTGTCCGTTTGGCGCTTTTTGAACATCTTTAACATTTACTAAAGCTGCTTCTGCTTGTAAAGTTCCGATATCCGCAATTTGACCGCCGCTTTCAGCATAAAAAGGTGTTTTATCCAAAATAAATTGAATCTCATCACCAGCCTGTGCTGTATCAACAAGTTCGCCATTTTTTAATAGCACGATTACTTTGGATTCAGTTGTCCAAGCATCATACCCTACAAATTCACTTTCTGCTTTAATATTTCCTAATTCAGCATTTTGAACTTGCATGCTGTCTACTTCTTGCCTTGCTTTACGGGCGCGGTCTCGTTGACTTTCCATTTCTTTTTCAAAGCCATCATGATCTACTTTCATGCCTTGTTCTTCTGCATACTCTTCTGTTAATTCAACAGGGAAACCATACGTATCATATAAACGGAAAACATCTGCACCCGAAATGATTTCAGTACCTTCCGCTTTTGCTTTTTCTATTACAGCTTCAAGGATCGCCAACCCTTCATGAAGTGTTTCATGGAAACGTTCTTCTTCGCTTTTCATTACTTTTTGAATAAATGCAGCTTTTTCTTTTACTTCTGGATAGAAATCCACCATTATTTCACCGACAACTGGCACCAATTCAAACATAAATGGACGGTTAATATGAATGGTTTTCGCATAACGAACTGCTCTGCGCAATAATCTTCTAATTACATAACCTCGGCCTTCATTAGAAGGAAGCGCCCCGTCTCCAATTGCGAACGCAACCGTGCGGATATGGTCTGCGATTACTTTAAATGCTTCGTCAAATTGCTTTTCTTTTCCATACTTTACATCAGCGATTTGTTCAGTTGCTTGAATGATCGGTACAAATAAATCTGTATCAAAATTCGTCGGCACATTTTGGATAACAGATGCCATACGCTCTAACCCCATACCTGTATCAATGTTTTGCTTTGGCAGTGGTGTATATGTGCCATCAGGGTTATGATTAAATTCGGAAAAAACAAGGTTCCATACTTCTAAATAACGATCATTTTCTCCACCTGGGTAAAGCTCTGGATCGTTTTCATCATTGCCGTATTCTGGTCCGCGGTCATAAAATATTTCTGAATTCGGACCACTTGGACCTTCTCCTATATCCCAGAAATTCCCTTCTAAACGAATAATTCGTTCTTCCGGTATACCGATTTTGTCTTTCCAGATGGCATAAGCTTCATCATCTTCTGGATGAACGGTTACCGATAATTTTTCTTTATCAAAAGCAACCCATTTTTCATCTGTTAAGAATTCCCATGCCCATTCAATTGCTTCTTCTTTAAAATAATCGCCAATAGAAAAATTCCCTAGCATCTCAAAAAAAGTTTGATGCCTTGCTGTCTTTCCTACATTTTCGATATCGTTTGTTCGAATGGATTTTTGCGCATTCGTAATTCTTGGATTTTCCGGAATTACTCGTCCATCAAAATACTTTTTTAATGTAGCTACTCCACTATTTATCCATAAAAGAGAAGGATCGTCGTGGGGAACTAATGATGCACTAGGTTCTACTGCATGTCCTTTTTCTTGGAAAAACTCTAGAAATTTCCTTCTAATTTGTGCTCCGGTTAATACTTTCACTATAAAAAACCTCCTATTATGTAAAAAATATACTTATCTGATTAATACAAGATAAGTGAAATATGAAATTTTCAGCATAAAAAAAACTTCCATCCCTGGACAGGGACGAAAGTTTTACTCGCGGTACCACCCTGATTACGGCAACAATAAACATTACCATCTCTCATCATTCCTTAACGCGGAAAAACGGCAGGGATTAGCTGCATTCAAGAAATAGCTTTCGATTATCCTTCACTTAGAATTTCTTCCAGCCTACGGAAATTCCTCTCTAGTATGCACTACGCATGAAAGTGGACTATAATCTACTTCAATCTATCAACATATTGTCTTAATTTTATTCTACATTTCGCATTATACTGATTATTACGCAGTATTGTCAATAACGTTCTCTTTATCCTTCGTTCATCTCTCTTCTTCCGAAATGCTTCCTCATATGGATAAGTGCTACTTTTAGTACGGACAATATAGGAACAGAAACAATCATTCCTACAATCCCTCCGACTTTTTCCCCTGCTAGTAAAGCAAACATAATAATAAGGGGATGCAAATGCAGGCTTTTTCCAACGATATAGGGAGATAAAATATTGCCTTCTAAAAATTGCAGAACAATAATAATAACAATCGTAATAATCACCATTCTAACGGACATTGTACATGCTATAATAACAGCTGGCACAGCTCCGATAATTGGTCCAAAATAAGGAATGACATTTGTAATGCCAATAATCATGCCTAGTACTAATGGATACTTGAAATGAAACAGCCAAAATAAAATAGAAGAAATAGCACCAATAATAAAACAGACAAATAACTGTCCTCTTATATAACTTCCTAAAGATACATTCACATCTTTTATAAAAACGGCGCTGCTCTTTCTCCATTTTTTTGGTGTAATAAACCAAGCTGCTTTTTTTACGGCGTTTATATCTTTTAACATATAAAAGGAGATAAATGGAATTAACATAATAATAATAAAGGAGTTTACCATCTCCATTGCCCCATTTAATACTTTGGTAACGAGGCCATCCATTTTCACTTCAAATGATTCAATGCCATTATCCACTTTATCTTGCAAGTTCGGCGGCCACGCTTTTGTTTTCTCTTGAATAGATTGAATCCAACCTCTGTACTGATTGGCAAGATCCGGTGCATTTTCGGTTAGTTCCTCAAGCTGATGGATAAAAACAGGAATTCCTTTATACAATCCATATCCAAGTCCGCCAAAAAATAAAATATATATAAGAGCAACTGCCATTCCTCGGTGCAAGCCTTTACGATGCAGCATTTCAATAACTGGATGTAGTAAATACGTAATAAAAGCACCAATAATAAATGGAGAAACAACTTTTAATATTATTTCTACTATAGGCATCCAAATTGGAGATAATTTAATAAAGACAAATAATACAATAAACAATAATAACGTAAATGCTAAACGATAATACCACTTCATTCTTATATCCATAAGACACCCTCCGCTTCTATTTTGGGTGAGATAGAGGGATTTTATGCAAATTGTGGATTTATTAACGAGAATTTTATCCCCGTTTTTTATTTATCTTCTTTTTTGTCTATTTTATCTTTGAATTTTTCGATTTATCTTCTTTTTTATCTATTTTATCTTCGTTTTTTTCCGATTTATCGATTTTTTTACAAATATCGACAAAACCCAGACATATAAAAGCCACAATATCACAGAATATCCTGCAATATTATGGCTTGTATCTTACAATATAAACCGGCGATCATCTTCTGCAAATAAATCATCAAGTGAACTTAAACTGCCGTCTTCTTCTACTTGATGTGTATGAATTACCCCTTTTACTAACGATAATTCAATATAACAATTCCAGCAATAATATTGGCTTATGCCAATTTTACCGATATCTTTGCTTTGGCAGTTTGGACATTTTAACATGGGAAACACCTCAATTATATTAATCATACGATCATATCTTTCCGACTTTTGCAAAGGAAAAATAGCACCGTTCAAGTATTCCCATTTTGTCCTAAAATCTGCCCATTTATACCAATTAATTCTTCTTAGGAGTCGGCATTTATTTTTTTATAAGCAATCAATTGGTAAAAGAAAATAATATTGTTATTCATAATAATAGAATAACGATATTATTTTTCTCTTATGTACTGCAAGTATGCCCTGTAATCATTGCCAGTCATTTAATATTCACATCACTTGATGTTTTCAAAATTATCCTCCATAAAATCATATGGAGTTATATTTTCCATTCCAATAAGAGGATCAATTTCGTTTATTCGATCACTATAAAATAAACTATGTGCATCTTCGTTAGAATCAACTTCTATTTGGCTGCTTGCATTATTTGGCTGCAATAAAGTTTCCTTTAATTTATCCTGAAGGGTTGTTTGCCGGGAGAGCTCATCATTTCTGCTTACTCCAATCTCCATTGCTTCCAACTCGCCAAGAAGTATTAAAAACTGCTTGCTTCGTGTTATTCCGGTATACAATAAATTTCGTTTTAGCATCCGATAGTAGCTTTTTACAATCGGCATAATCACAATCGGAAATTCACTTCCTTGCGATTTATGCACAGAACAGCAAAACGCATGCGTAATCTGCATTAAATCTTGGCGTGTATAGGTTGCTTCGATTCCATCAAAAGATACAACAACCATGTCTTGCTTTTCGGTATTCTCTTTCGCATAAAAAATCGAAACAATTTCTCCCATATCGCCGTTATACACATGGTTTTCCGGCTGATTAACAAGCTGAAGCACTTTATCTCCAATACGGTATTTAACATCACCAAACTGCAGTTCTTTTCTTGTACCATCAGGATTAGGGTTTAATATCTCCTGAAGAATGACATTTAAGCGGTCGATGCCTGCTGGACCTCGATACATCGGTGCCAATACTTGAATATCCATGGGGGCATAGCCTTTATTTTTTGCATTTAAGACGACTTTTTTAATTGCTTCCCCAATCTGGCTCGGCATACATTTAATAAAGGAACGATCCTTTTGCTGCTGCGTAATATTGCTTGGCAATGTTCCTTTTTTCATTTCGTGAGCAAGTTCTATAATAGAAGATCCTTCTGCTTGGCGATAAATATCAATTAATCGGACCGTTGGGATGCATTGTGATCCAAGTAAATCTTTTAATACTTGTCCAGGTCCCACTGAAGGCAATTGATCCTCATCCCCTACAAGGATTACTTGAATAGATTCTGGCAACGCTTTAAACAATTGATGGGCAAGCCATATATCTACCATCGATGTTTCATCAACAATTAAAATTTTTCCTGCCAATGGATTATCTTCATCCCGATCAAATTCTCCCGAACCGTTCCATCCCAATAATCGGTGTATCGTCACCGCAGGCAGACCAGTAGATTCCGTCATCCGTTTAGCAGCTCTTCCAGTTGGCGCCGCTAATATAAATGGAAATACTTCTTCTTTTTTATATTGTTTCGGATCCAATGAACAGCCATGCAGCTCTCCATATAATTCAACAATCCCTTTAATAACGGTCGTTTTTCCTGTTCCTGGACCACCCGTTAACATGAGCATTGGAGACATTAAAGCGGTTTGAATCGCTTCTTTTTGTGACGGAGCATACTGAACGCCTAACCTGTCCTCTAATTGCCCTAATGCTAATAAAAACTCTGATTCAGGAAACTGCTCCGCATATTCGGATTGCTCTAAAACTCTTTGAATATTTCGAACAAGCCCTTTTTCAGAAAAATAGAGGGAGGGAAGATAGATTTTTTTATCTTCTACGATGATTTTCCCTTCTTCTTCCAAGTGGATGATTTGTTCAGCAATACGAGAAAATTCTATCTCTTCCTGCTTATTTTCCTCGAGAAGATCTTTTACCTTTTCTAATAAATACTCAGCTTGTATGTACACATGACCTTCTTGAACGCTTGCAACTTCTAAAATATAAAAGCAGCCCGCTTTTAATCGGTCAGGGTGATTGCCCGTAATGCCTAATTGTGAACCTAAATCATCAGCACGCCCAAAACCAATCCCATCAACATCTTCTACTAATTTATAAGGATTTGTTTGCACAATATCTAAAGTCGTTTCTTTATATGTCTGATATATTTTCATCGAAAGCTGTGGACCAAACCCAAATTGATGCAATGCAATCATCGCCTGTTCCAATCCTTGGTGCTTCATTAACGTATCATACACAACTTTTGCTTTGTCAGGCGGAAGTTTTGGGACTGTATCGAGCAGCGATGGTTTATTTAAAATTTGCGATATTGCATTTTCTCCTAATGTTTCCACAATATTTTCCGCTGTTTTTCTGCCGATTCCTTTAAATAAATCACTGGATAAATACGTTATAATCCCATGTTTGGTTTGCGGCATCTCTTTATGAAAAGAGGTAACTTGAAATTGTATACCAAACTTAGGGTGTTCTTTAAAATCACCAAAAAAACAATACGTTTCATCTTCATGAATTTTCGGCAAATAACCTGTAATGACGGCTTCTTTATCATCATAGCTATCATTCGTCTCATCGACGCGAATTCTCATCACCGTATATAAATTTTGCTCATTATGGAAAATAGTGACAAGTTGACGTCCTTTAATATACTTTTTCTGATCAGCAAAAAGGTCCATTGCATTTTGTTCTTCCAAGTACGCTCCCTCCTTTCTATGGAAAAGGGGACGGAGCTGCGCGTATTGCAATAACAGCTGTAACATGATGGTGCTCATTCTTTTTGCTTTCCTAGTAAGCAGAAAGGTTTAGCTTCGCTCACGCCGCCTTCATTGTATGGAGCCTGCTTATACTTTTATTTCTTTTCCACCAAGGGTTGTGAATAGTAGCTCATGTTCGTTTCTGATAAAAATGATCTAGAACTTATGCTTCTAAGATTTTTTTGCCGTAGCCTGCAAGCATATGATCCGGCTGAATCGCTAATGCTTGATTAAACATTTCCATTGCTTTTTTTGAGTCCTCTTTAAAACCGTATGCGACCCCTAAATTATAATAAGCATCTGCATGATTAGGATCTAATTGAACACATTGGTTAAACTGCTTGATTGCTTCTTCTATATATTCTGCTTGTGCAAGGCATAATCCTAATTGAAAATAAGCTTCCGCATCTTGATCATTCAGCTCAACCGATCTTTGTAAATAAGGAATCGCCATTGTCGGATTTTCTAAAGCAATAAGGGTAAGACCTAACATAAAGAAATTATCGCTGTTTTCCATCCCTTTTTGTATGGCCAATTCAAACATCGTTTTTGCGTCGTCTAGCTTTTCATTTTCAAAATAAACATTTCCTGCACTATAGTAAGCAGCAGCTGCATTTTCATCTAATTCGATTGCTTTTTTATAAAAAGTCAACGCTCTTTCTTGATCCCCTAACGCAGATAATACATTGCCAAAATTTATATAAGAAACAGGGTTTTGTGGATCCTTTTCGATTTCCTCCATAAAAACTTTTGCAGCTTCTTCCCATTTTCCTTCTTGCATATATTGTATTCCAAGTTGATTATTTTCCATTTTAACACTCCATTACTTTCTTTATGTACAAAGTATAGCATACTTCTTCCTTGCTCGCCTTTTATCCTCGAATGGCTACGGTCTGCTGTTTTCAAATGGCAGTTTTCTCAAAGTTTATTGTTTTTTACGTAAAAAAATCGGAGAAGAAATACTCAGCAGACTGAATATACGTAGACTCCTGTGGGAATGCGAGAAAGACGAGACCCCACAGAAGCGTATGCGACGAGGAGGCTCGACGCTCGCCCACGGAAAGCGAAGTGTATTCAGGCTGCGGGTTTAAAAGCAACAATCTATACGAAAACAGCCTTTCAAATAAACATACTTACCTTAATTGACAAAAAAAGAGAAACTTTAAATGATATTCCCATCCAATTCGAATCAACTTTTTGATCCATCGAAAAAGATTAGAAATAACTTTTAAAGTTTCTCTACATGATTATCCTACATAGGTTAATTTTTCCTTATTTCTAAACACGGTGTCAATCGTTCCGCCGCCAAGGCATTCTTCTCCTTGATAAAATACAACGGCTTGCCCTGGTGTAATTGCACGTATCGGTTCATGGAAAATAACTTTTACTTTGTTATCATCCAAACGTTCAACGGTTACTTTATTATCAGGCTGACGATATCTAAATTTAGCTGTACATTCAAAAGTTTCGGAAGCAGCGTCAGGTGAAACCCAGCTGACATCTGTTGCAATAATGCTGTCCGAATACAATAATTCATGGTGAAAACCTTGACCTACATATAAAACGTTTCTTTGTAAATCTTTTCCGATTACAAACCAAGGATCACCGCTCCCACCAATTCCTAAACCATGTCTTTGACCAATCGTATAATACATTAATCCGTCATGACGTCCGACAACTTTCCCATCAAATGTTTCCATATTCCCTTTTTGCGCAGGCAAATAGCCGCTTAAAAACTCTTTGAAGTTCCGTTCGCCGATAAAGCATATGCCGGTGCTGTCTTTTTTAGTTGCTGTTGCCAAGTTTGCTTTTGCAGCTAATTCGCGCACCTTTGCTTTTTCTATATTGCCGATTGGAAACATTACTTTGCTTAATTGTTCTTCCGTTAACTGATTTAAAAAATATGTTTGGTCTTTATTTTCATCTTTTCCACGCAGCATTCGAACTTTGCCGTTTTCTCTGACAACTTGTGCATAATGCCCTGTTGCTAAATAGTCAGCTCCTAAATTCATCGCATGTTCAAGAAATGCTTTAAATTTAATTTCTTTGTTGCATATGACATCTGGGTTAGGTGTTCTTCCTGCTTTGTATTCATCAAGAAAATACGTAAACACTTTATCCCAATACTGCTTTTCAAAGTTAACTGCATAATATGGAATTCCTATTTGGTTGCAAACACGGATAACGTCTTCATAATCCTCCGTCGCTGTACATACACCAAACTCATCCGTATCATCCCAGTTTTTCATAAAAATGCCGATCACATCATATCCTTGCTCTTTTAAAAGCAGTGCGGCAACAGAGGAGTCGACTCCCCCGGACATACCTACCACTACTCTTGTATCTTTTGGTGCTTTTTCCATTTCTATCCCCCTTATGCCTTTCTAACCCTATATAAATAAAACATTATTTTTTTGCAGTCTAAGACAATAGATTATCACTTCGTTAATCTTTGGACAATCTTTGCTAATTCCTGACCAACTTTTTCAATTTGTTCTTCCGTATTGTATAGTCCAAAACTAAAACGAATCGAGTTTTTCGTTCTCTCTGAATTTTCTCCAAACATGCTGACTAACACATGAGATGGTTCAACCGATCCTGCCGTACATGCAGATCCACTCGATGCAGCGATACCAGCTAAATCTAGATTCACTAACATTGCCTCCACATTAGTTCCAGGAAAACTTAAGTTTAAAACATGAGGCAATGATTTATCAACTAATCCGTTTTGTTCATAAGTAATTTTGTGATCGGTTAATTGTTGTAAAAGTATCTTTTTATACGTTTTAAGCTGCTCTCTTTTTTGTTGTCTTTCGTTTTGAGCTATCTCGACCGCTAGCTGAAATCCTGCGACTGCAGGAACATTTTCTGTACCTGCTCTTCTTTTGCGCTCCTGCTCTCCTCCGTAAAAGCGTGGGGAAAGGCTTATGCCACTTTCCATATATAAAAATCCGATTCCTTTTGGTCCATTAATTTTATGCGAGGAAACTGATAATAAATTAATATGCTGTTCTTTTACATCTATCTCTTCTAATCCGTATGCTTGAACGGCGTCAGTGTGAAAAATTGCTTGATGGTCCTTTATTAATTCGCCTATTTCTTTTATTGGCTGAATCGCACCAACCTCATTATTCCCGTACATAATCGTAACAAGAATTGTATCCTCTCTTAATGCTTCTTTCAGGTCATTTAGATTGATGACCCCAAATTCATTTACTGGTAGATACGTCACTTCAAACCCTTGTTTCTCCAGCTGTTGACAAGTATGCAAAATAGCATGGTGTTCAATTTGTGTCGTAATAATATGCTTTCCATTTTCACTATAGCTTTCTGCCACTCCAAAAATCGCATGATTATCCGCTTCTGTTCCGCCGCTTGTAAATATAATTTCCGTTGCTTTAGCGCCAATACTGGCTGCTAAAGAAGCTCTAGCATCGTCGATAATATTTCTCGCATTTCTTCCAAACGAATGGATACTAGATGGATTTCCGTAACATTCATTCATCACATGATATACTTTATCTATTACTTTTGGATGCATGGGAGCTGTTGCCGCATGATCCACATAAATTCGTTCCAATTCTTTCACCTACTACTTAAAAGTTTAGTTAAAAGAGATGTTCATATCCACCAAATGAAAGCCTCTGAGCTTAAATATAAAACATATAGGTGTCTGTATCACCCTCTTCTTGATAGTTCGCTAAATCTTCAATCGTTGTGCTGTCTAACACATTCTTAACCGCATCTCTTATTTTCATCCATAATGCTTTTTTTGCAGGCTCTTCATCCTCAATTCCTTCCACTGGACTAATTGGCCCTTCAAGTGTTCGAATAATATCACCTGCTGTAATATTTTTCGGATCATCTCCTAAAACATAACCACCATACGCTCCTCGAATACTCCTTACAAATCCAGCATTTCTTAAAGGTGCTACTAATTGCTCCAAATAATGTTCCGATAAATCATTTGTTTGTGCGATCGATTTAAGCGAAATTGGTCCCTCACCATGTTTTTTTGCAAGCTCCATCATAATAGTTAGTCCGTAACGACCTTTTGTCGAAATTTTCATTATGTTTCCCCCTATATGGTTTATTGAAGTTTTTTTATTGTAATAGTTAATAAAGAACAAAAAAGCCGGTGATCATCCAGCTCCTCATTGTAAAACTAAATCAAAAAACAATTTATTCGCTGGGCTTTGTTAAACTTGCCTGTTTGATTGCAGCGAGATGCGTTCGTTTTCCGCGGGCGGTCCGGGATCCTACTCAGCGCTGTACGGAGGTCACTGAAAAAGTGAATGCTATAATATATAGGTAGTGACAATCCAAGCAACGCAGAGGTTTTCGTTCGGTTTTCCGAGGCTTACCAAAATGATGGTCGTTTTCAAACTCTCCATACCATTTTTATCCTAATAAATTAAAGTGTTTCACCTATAATTTATCTAATAAAACACTTTTTCAGTGCCGTCGTTGTGCGCCTGTGGGGTCTCCATCTGACTCGCTTTTTCTGCAGGAGTTTCACGCCTGGAACGAAAATCAACATAGTGCCAAAATCAATAATGAGCTTAACATAGCCATTCACTAAAATATAGTGATTTCTTTTATATACAAGTAATCTGATAGACAGAGAAGATTATAGCATATTTATGGGTTCTTTGCCTTATTTGCTATACTATATTGTTCATTATTAATACTTTATATCCTATCTATTCAATAGGATATCATATTTTTTATTATTTTTTCCTTTTTCAGCTCATATTTGTTGATGCTGTTTTTATCGTCCTATTCTTTTTTACAAAAACTGCTATCCAATTGACAGCAGTTTTTTATAAATAGTATGTAGTTTTAAAGTAATCGAAAACATTTGTCGAGTGCCCAAACTATTTGTTTACTAATTTTAATGTTGCCATGGCCATAATTTTTATTCCATTTAACAGACTGTCTAACTGAAAGGTCATTTCCGGATGGTGAAGTCCTGGCAGCAAATCGGTTCCTAGTCCTATCATGGTTGCTTGTAATTGCTGATTTTTCTGCGGGTAGAAATGAAAATCTTCTCCACCTGGTGTGACAGGCGGCAATACAATATTCTCAGGTCCAAGCATTTCTTTAATACTATCGCCGACCACTTCTTCCATAAACTCATTTGGCTGAGCGGCAACCATTCCTGATATTCTTTCGACTTCTACTTTCGCACCATTTGCTTCGCCAGCACTTTGGATGCTTCGGTTTACTTTTTCCAACAAATCTTCCATCGCTTCATTTGTTTGCGCTCTTACATCTACACCAAATTCTGCATAATCAGGAATAATATTATAATTTTTCCCACCTGCCTGGGCAAAGGTCATTTTTACGGTCGCCGGGATGACAGGATTAACAGGAATGGAACGGATAGCTGCATTAATAGCGGTTAAACTGTCAATCACATTGACTCCTAAATGATGGCGAGCTCCATGTGCCTGCACCCCATATATTTTTCCTTTTAAAATGGCTGCAGCACCATGATAAATAGCAGGAGACGCTTTACCAAAAGGCATTTCTTGAATCGGTCTCAAATGTAAACCGATTAAATAATCTATATCGTCCATCACGCCTTTTTGAATAAGCGATAACGCCCCATCACCTGTTTCCTCCGCAGGTTGAAAAATGCTTTTAATCGTTCCGGTTGGCTTCACACCTAATTCTTTTAAACATTTTAATGTAAAAAGCAAGATGGTCATATGGGCATCATGACCGCAAGAATGATTGGCTTTCCACTCTCCATTCACATTTTGCCATAATGCATCCATATCCGTTCTTAAACCAATAACAGGTCCATCGCTTTTCCCCCAAAGCCCAATTACACCCGTTTGGTCAGCAAAACGCTCATAAGGAATTTCCAGGCTGTCCAACTGCTTGCAAATAAAATCCGTCGCCTTTTTCTCTTCCCAGCTAATCTCTCCATTTTCATGCAAATAGTGATACATTGCTTTTATTTCTTGTTCTCGTTCCTCTACCCATGCTTTTATTTTCTCCTGCATATATTACCTCCGTTTTTTCACAATATAATAATTAACAGACTCTGCTGTTTTTTGAAAATCAACAATTTTATAGCTTAATTATTTTCATATACTTTTCTATCTAATAAGCATTTGCGAATAACTGCTTCATTTAACTCATAACCTATGCCAGCAATTTCTGGAACTGCAATTGTTCCCAGAGCGGATAATTCAACTTCTGGAGTGATAATATCCTCCTTCCAATAACGGTTAGAAGCTGAGGTATCTCCTGCAATCGTAAAATTGGCCAACGAGGTAATCGCAATATTATGGGCTCGGCCAATTCCTGCTTCTAACATACCTCCGCACCATACCGGCATATGATGCTGTTGACAAATATCATGAATCTTTTTCGCTTCAGTTAATCCGCCAACACGCCCTATTTTTATATTAATAATTTGGCAGCTTTCCATTTCAATCGCTTTGCGGACATCTTCGGCAGAATGAATACTTTCGTCTAAACAAATAGGTGTGGTCATTTGTTTTTGCAACGTTGCATGATCAATCATATCGTCATATGCAAGAGGCTGTTCGATCATTAGTAACTTTAATGAATCCAGCTCTTTTAATGTTTCTACGTCTTTTAGTGTGTACGCAGAATTCGCATCTGCCATCAATGGGATATCATATCCGAATTTTTCTCTAATTCTCGTTAGTGGTTCGATATCGTAACCAGGTTTTATTTTCACTTTTATTTTTTTATATCCTTCTGATAGAAACCTTTCTACCTTTGTTAGTAAATCATCTATTGATTTTTCAATGCCAATGCTGACACCAACATCAATGGTTTTATTTGTTCCTCCAAGCGCTTTTGCCAGAGAAATACCCTGCTTTTTGCTGTAAAGATCCCAAACAGCGCCTTCCAACGCAGCTTTTGCCATATTATTTCTCCTAATTGGTGCAAAGATCGCAGAAACATCATCTGGATGCTCTATCTTGTTGCTAAATAATAATGGAATTAAAAATTCGTCTAGCATATACGAAATAGTGCCAGTTGTTTCTTCACTATAAGTCGGATTTGGGAGGGCAACTGACTCCCCATATCCAATTTGTTCCCCACTGTGCATTCGTATAATTAAAAAATCTTTTTCAAACAAGTTCCCAAAGCTTGTTTCAAATGGATGCAGCAACGGCATTTTCACATGTTCTAACACTATTTTTTCTATATTCATTTTGGTCACTTCCTAGCAATAGCTTATTAATTAATTTTAACAACTTTTTGAATAGTTTGTAAATTATTTATTTCGACTTTCGAAAATAATTTCCCCATTAAAAAATGGGCCTGTTCAAGATCAGCCCATACATTTTTTACTTACTAGTTTTCTTCCCGTAACTTTGTCAATTTTTCATAAATGGCGCCAAGCTTTTTCTCTTCTCCTGCTTCTGTGGGATGATAGTACTGTGTGCCTTTTAAATTTTCTGGCAAATAATCTTGCTTCACCCAGCCGCCAAAAGTTCCAATCGGAAAATCATGTGGATACACATAACCGATATGTCCTAACGCTTTGGAACCGGCATAGTGGCCGTCTCGTAAATGCATCGGAATGTCGCCAACCTTGCCTGCATGAATAGCAGCAATTGCATTATCTAATGCTTTATAAGCAGCGTTTGATTTGGAGGAAAGACACATTTCCACCACTGCTACCGAAAGAGGTATTCTTGCTTCTGGCAATCCAAGCCGTTCACTCGCTGTAACCGCTGCTAATACATTGTTTCCGACAGAAGTTTTCGCAAGGCCAATATCTTCATAGGCAATAACTAATAACCGTCGATTGAGGGCAACTAAATCGCCTGTTTCTATTAAATGGGCTAAATAGTAAAGCGCCGCATCTACATCACTGCCTCTGATGCTTTTTTGTAAACTGGATAAAAGGTTATAAAAATGCGATCCCTTTTTATCACCAAATACGCCGACTTTCTCAAGCATTTGCGCTACCGTTTCGTCTTTTACTATATATGTATCTTCTTTTTTGTCGGATGAGTAGACAATCGATTCTAATAGAGTCAATGCTTTTCTAGCATCTCCATTTGTTCCTAATGCAATATTCGTTATTTGCTCTTTTGTGATGGCAATATCAAGGCTTCCCAATCCTTTTTCTTTATCCTCGATGGCACGATGCAATAATTCTTCAATATCTTCTGCTGTTAAGCGCTTTAATTGCTTGATTTGTCCACACCGGCTTCTAATCGCAGGATTGACATCGTGGTAAGGATTCTCCGTTGTTGCTCCTATCAGAATAATATCACCACGCTCCACATGGGGGAGGAGATAATCTTGCTGCGCCTTATTAAAACGATGAATTTCATCTAAAAATAAAATCACTTTTCCCGTTAATCTCGCCTCATCAACAACATGTTCCACATCTTTTTTTCCCGCTGTTGTTGCATTTAATGCAATAAACGGTAGCTTCGTTGTCCCTGCAATC
The DNA here is from genome assembly GCF_052663115.1 of Niallia yueguangensis. Lineage (NCBI taxonomy): Bacteria > Bacillati > Bacillota > Bacilli > Caryophanales > Bacillaceae > Niallia > Niallia yueguangensis. Next base: position 181,156 of record NZ_JBQTCX010000007.1, on the reverse strand, counting down.
GCAAAAGCAATCGACGTCTTGCCAATCCCTGGTTCACCATATAATAGCATGGAAGGAACAAAGCCATTTTTTAGCATTTTATATAAACTTGTCTGTTTCCCGATTACTTCTTTTTGTCCGACTACTTCCTCGATTGTAGTTGGTCTCATTCGATAGGCAAGTGGTTCACCGTTCATTTTATAACACCTTCTTATCACACTTCTTACCTATAATTATAGCGGAAAAAGACGTGAAAAAGAAAATAAGTGCGTTTATTTGGGAAGAATTGAGGAGATTTGTTGCTGCCACAACCGTGTTTTTTCGGCATCCATTTGGTTTTCTGCTGACGTTTATTTTTTCTTTCATTGCACACTTTTTCCCACCGTCATCCTCTATTTCCCACGCTCCTGTCTAGGTGTTATAATCTCTTTACTTTCCCCACCAAGAGGCATGATGTCTCCTCTATCGCTTTTAAAATACAGAGGCAGCCCTTCACTTAAATACATGCTCGTTTTTGCAGGGTTTTGTCTTTGATGATGAATGTGTAAATGTGGTTCACTGGAAGAACCAGAGTTTCCTACTTTAGCTAAAGGCGTGCCAACATCTACTAATTGACCTTCTTTCACCATTATCGAATCCTTTTTAATATGCGCCAGCACTAAATAAGTTTTCGTTTCTTGTATTTTAATAAAAATATAGTTTCCCATCATTGTCTTTTTTTCTTCCTTGCCTGGGGTACTATCCTTTTCTTGATCATATACACCTATTATTGTTCCTTTAACAGGAGATATAATCTCTTTATTAAAAACGCCATAATCTGTAAGTTTCTTCGAATGAATAGAATGAGGCTTCATAATTAAATCATACGCCCATCTTTCAAAAGGAACCTTTACATGTGGGTTGTTCGTACTCATTGTATCTCCACCCCAGCCAACGATAACGTCTTCAGAAAATGGAGAATAAATGGAGACTTGCGGTTTGGTATGTTCTATTTTTGCTGGATATTGTAGACTTCCAATATTTAAAAACCAGCAAAAAGGCCAAGCCATCACCATAAATAAAAGGAAAAAACCGAGAAAGCTACTTGTTACTTTTTTACGTCTCACAAGCTTGATAATAAAAAGAACGAATAATATGAATAAAACAAGGATGCCGATCAAACTCCCGCCTAGTATCCCCCACCAACTGACAACTCCAACTATTCCACCGATAAAGTAGGCACTAATCCATTCAGCGATTAGAATCAATGCAATTATAGCCATCCCTATCATTTTTCCTTTCACCTATTTTCACTCCCTTGATAAATGTTGCTTTTTCGATTTCAAAAACGTGCGCTTATCGAAAATCATAATAGGCTGAGCAGCTCTTACATTCTACTCAGCCTATTTCCCTTACTACAAATACCTTTTATCCTGCCACATCCCTTTTCTTAAATACATAAAAGGCAAGAATATGAAACAGCAAGAAGTAAATTACGAGCATCATAATGGAAAAGTTTAATGTCATTCCTCTTACTATTGGAGTTCCCTCAAAGTATTGGGTTAGATCTGTATTAGCAAATAAAATATATTTAGCCCATTCAAATCGGTTTGCTAACATAAAGGTAACAGTAGTTCCCATAAACATTAAAAAAATTGAAATGCCGATTGCCAGTGAACTGTTTCTAAATACAGTAGAAATCATAAACGCCATCGTTGTCAGCATCAACACACCAATTGAATTAAGTCCATAAAAAATAAGTAAGTGAACTACGATATTTTGTTCTTTTACAACGCCATCATAATAGTTTAAATACGGATAAGCCTGCTCCGGGAAGCCAAATAATAAGGCACCAAGGATAAACGAAAAACCAAATAAAAGAACCAGCATAAAGCATCCAAATAAAACAACGGTAATATACTTGGACAACAGTAATTTCGCTCTGCTAATAGGGCGAATCAATAACAGCTTCACCGTTCCCCAGTTAAATTCATTGGCGACAATTCCTGCCGCAATAATAATCGTAAATAATCCTGCAAGTATAATAAACTTTGATCCATCTGCAACAAAATTCCAAACAGAATAATCAGCATTTGTAGAAATATCATGTGCGATTCGATACTCATTAACTGCAATCGTTCTTTTATTAAAATTTTCTGTTCCTGCTGGCAGCTCTTCATTTTTCAACTCTTCTTTTAATCGTTTGTTTTCCAGCTCTAATCCATGTTTCCAATTATCATTATCTGGAACCGTTAAGCCACTATCTTGATATTTTACAATGCCTCCAGCTACCGCCACAATCAATAGTAGAATGAGTGCCATCACAATCGTTGCAGGACGTTTCCAAATTTTCATCCATTCATTCCGAACAAGCTGAATCATCTATTCTCCCTCCCTTAAACTCGTTACTTCTAAGAAACGATCTTCTAATGTTTTCGAAATTTCTTTTACGCCGTAAATCTTGACATCATTTACTGCTAGCTGTTTTATCATTTCAGGCAAATCTTCTCTTGTTATTGGTGCTTCTATTCCTTTTTCAGTTGTAGCAACGACTTTCACTTCTGGCATGCTTTTACCGATTATTTCTGCAACCAGGTCCGGATTATCTACTTCTATTTCATACATCTTCTCTTTTGTATCCACAAAATCTTTTACTAATTGGACATCGACTAACTGTCCATTTTGAATAATGCCAATGCGGTCACACATCATTTCCATTTCTGATAATAAGTGACTTGATACAATGACGGCCATATTCCGTTCTCTTGCCAGCATTCGTAAATGATCTCTAATTTCACGAATTCCCGCTGGATCTAAACCATTTGTCGGTTCATCCAGTATAAGCACTTTTGGATCATGCAAAAGACTTTGAGCAAGTCCTAGCCTCTGCCTCATTCCAAGAGAATACGTTTTTACCTTATCGTGAATACGATCTTTTAATCCAACTAACTCGACGACTTCCATGATTTTTTCGTTTGTAATTCCTTTCGTCATCCGAGCATAATGAATAAGATTTTGATAGCCGCTTAAAAACTTATACATCTCTGGATTCTCAACGATTGCACCAACATGCTGAACTGCTTTTTCAAAGTTTTTGCGAACACTTTCTTTACAAATAAGAATATCGCCTTCACTCATGCAGATTAAGCCAACAATCATTCGAATCGTTGTCGTTTTCCCTGCACCATTCGGTCCTAAAAAACCAAATACTTCTCCAGCTTCTACATTAAAACTTAACGAGTCAATAATCTTTTTTCCTTTAATAACTTTGGAAACATTTTTTAATTCTACTATGCTTGTCATTTGATTCACCTTCCAATCATCCTATAATGAATGCTTTATATTTTCCTTTAACCACTCTACCACAGTTTGGCCTTTCTCTTCTCTTAACTGATCGACAGAAAATTGACCAACAATTTTGCCATTATTGATTGCGATTACTTCATCAAGAATTGGTTCCATTTCCGCTATTTCATGTGTTGCAATGATGACTGTCTGCTCTTCAAAATCGATAAAGGTTAATATCCCTTTTACTATCGATTCCCTTACCATTGGATCTAGTCCAGAAAATGGTTCATCTAATAAAAGGACTGGCACTTTTCGACTTAAGCTGATGACTAGCTTTAATCTTCCTCTGTTTCCTTTAGACAAGTTTTTAATTTTTTTAGCGGGGTCAAGCTGCATAAATGTTAACAGCTCTTTTGCTTTTTCTTGCTGGAAATCAGGAAACTGCGAAGCGGAGAACTCCATTATATCCTTTACAGTAAAGCCATCATAAAACATATCTAATTCAGTTAAATAAGAAACATCGCTTGCAATCTTCCGGGTTGCCTTTTTATCGTTTACGAAAACATGACCCGAAGTCGGCTGGACTAATCCAGCAATCATTTTTAATGTTGTTGATTTTCCGCTGCCGTTAGCGCCTACTAGTCCGTATATTTTTCCTTTTTCCAATTGCAGCTCTACGTTTTCCAACGCTGTTTCTTTCCCGTATTTTTTCGAAACGTGCTGAAATATAATCACTAATTATCCCCCTTTCTTACTTTCAAATACAATGTTAGCTGATCGATCATTTCGGTTTCGGTCATTCCCAACTCCTTCATTTTAGAAAAAAATTGATCAATTATTTCAAATTGAAGCTGCTTTTTCATTTCATCAAGTATCCTTTCATCTACCGTAATAAACGTACCTTGGCCCCTTTTTGTTTCAACGATTTGCATCCTTTCCAATTCACTGTACGTCCTTTGAATTGTATTTGGATTAACACCTGATTCAATGGCCATCTCCCTAACAGAAGGCAATTTTTGTCCTGATATTAATTCATTTCGGGCAACTTGCAGCATAATTTTATCGACAATTTGCAAGTATATTGGTCTTGCTGCATGATAGTCTTCTGCCATATATGGTTACACCTCCACTTTTCTGTCCAATAACCAGGAAGAAATAAAAAATAGAATAATTGTAATACAAAGATAGCCTGCGATGACAACAAGAGAAACTTCTGTAGACTCGATGCTGGTACTAAAGGAACCTTCACTTCCTTGAAACTGCAGCGCATTTCCGATCTTAATAACACCGATTTGCTTCAGCTCTTTGATAAACGATAATTTATCTAGAAAATTAGTAACGGCTTCCCAAGCATTCCACATGAGAAAGAGAAGCAGCCATCTAATTTTTTTCAGCCAAGTAATTTTGGCTAAAGAGTGATAAATAACCCAGTAAAAAATACCCCAAATACTCATAAAGTCAGATATAGAAAGAATAAAAATTCCCATAAACAGTAATTCAGTACGAGTAAAAATTAGATTCATTTGATCTGACATCCTTAGACAGATGGTTGCAAAGAGGATACTAATGGTAAGAGAAATAACTGCGAAAATGAAACTAGACAATATTTTAGACAAAAGTAATAGTATACTGCTGTTTGGATTATGAAGCCATAATTGTGTTTTTCCTTCAACCCGCAAGCTACTATAAATAGATAACGGAAGATAAATAACATGTGCTCCAACTAAACCAAAAGCAAAAACTGCTACAATATCAAATTTTTGATAATATCCAGAAAATCCAAATCCAGTCGCAATCATAATTGCCATCATGATTAAAAACGTATAAAACATCGTTTTGGAGAGCTTTAAATCTTTTTTTAACAACCCTTTAAAAGCCTTCATTATTTTCCCCCAATAATTAATGTATTAGTGTACTATTTAAATAGTACACTAATACATTAATTATCGTCAATAGATATTTGTAATAATATCCATTTTTTCCTCTAATCTGGTTCAGACTCTTCAAATAACGAGATTTTGAAGATTTTTGCAGAAAAATAGCTAAATAAGAAAAACTGAAACAATGGATGCTCGATTGTCTTAAGCAATAAAAAAACCTCCTTATACGCAAGGAGGTTTCCATTTACTTTTCATCTTTTACTCTAATTATATTAATATCTCCCAACAGCTCTTTCACGACATGGCTTGCCATAATTAGCCCAGCAACTGACGGGACAAACGCATTGGAAGATGGCGGCATTTTTGCTTTGCGAATGGCGGCATCCTCTTTTCCGACCACTTTTCGAATATCTTCGCGAATGACAATTGGACTTTCATCGGAAAAAACAACTGGGATTCCTTTGCGAATTCCTTCTTTTCTTAACCGTGTACGAACAACTTTTGCAATCGGATCCGTATGTGTTTTACTTATATCTGCTATTTGAAAACGAGTCGGATCCATTTTATTAGCAGCCCCCATACTGGAGATAATCGGAATATTTCGTTGTAAACACTCTTTCATCAAATGAATTTTGTAGCTTATCGTATCAGAAGCATCTACCACATAGTCTAAGCCGTATGCAAAAATTTCTTCATATGTCTCTTCCGTATAAAACATTTTTAATGCAATTACTTCGCATTCTGGGTTTATATCAGCTATTCTTTCTTTCATAATGTCTACTTTTGGGCGGCCAACTGTAGATAATAAAGCAATGATTTGACGGTTCACATTCGTAATATCGACATCATCTTTATCGATTAAGATTATTTTCCCAACTCCAGTTCTGGCAAGCGCTTCTGCCGCAAACGACCCAACTCCGCCAATTCCTAATACAGCTACTGTACTGTTTTTCAACTGATCCAAGCCTTCTTTTCCTATCGCTAATTCATTCCTTGAAAATTGATGCAACATTTATTTTTCAACTCCATCTATTTTTGTTCTCATAAATACTAAGTATAGATTAGATAGTTACTATCCTTATTTTATATCATCTAAACCCGCAACATCTTTTGTAATATATCATAATTTTCATGGTGCTACTACCTTCTACTAATTATACCTATTTTTTATAACACAAAAGAGGTGGTATTGTCGAAAAATCTACAATACCACCTCTTTTCATTACTTATCTTTTTTACTTAAATTTAACGCAAGATGCAATTCATTTAATTGATTTTCACTTACTTCACCTGGTGCATTTGTCATTAAGCAGCTTGCACTTGCTGTTTTTGGGAAGGCAATCGTATCACGAAGATTTGTTTTGCCTGACAATAGCATAATTAAACGGTCTAAACCAATCGCAATTCCCCCGTGTGGTGGTGTTCCGTATTCGAATGCATCTAATAAGAAACCAAATTGCTCATATGCTTCTTCTTGTGAAAAGCCTAAATGGCTAAACATTTTTTCTTGTATATGCTTTTCAAAAATACGCAATGATCCTCCGCCAAGCTCATATCCATTTAAGACAATATCATATGCTTGCGCTTTTACTTGCTTCGGATTTGTATCTAGTAATTCGATGTCTTCTCTTTGCGGCATTGTAAATGGATGATGCGCTGCGTAGAAACGGCCTTCTTCTTCGTCGAATTCAAATAATGGCCAGTCTGTCACCCATAAGAAATTAAACTTGCTTTCGTCAATTAATTGTAATTCTTTTGCAAGTTTTAAACGAAGCGTACCTAAGCTATCCGCAACAATATTTGTTTTATCTGCAACAAATAATAGTAAGTCGCCGCTTTCAATCGAAAGTGCTGATGCCATTGCCTTTTGTTCTTCTTCGGAAATAAATTTAGCGATTGGACCTTTAAGGCCTTCTTCATCAGCTTTTAACCATGCTAACCCTTTTGCACCGTATACTTTTACAAATTCAGTTAACGCATCAATATCTTTACGTGAATATTTGTCGCTAGCGTTCTTCACATTAATTGCTTTCACTTGACCGCCTGTTTCAACTGCAGCTGCAAACACTTTAAAACTTGAATCTTTGACGATTTCGGAAAGATTCACTAGTTCCATGTCAAAACGAGTATCTGGTTTATCTGAACCATATCTGCTCATCGCTTCATCATAAGGCATTCTTGGGAATGGCAGCGCAACGTCTATTCCCTTCACTTCTTTCATAATTCGTGCCATCATCTTTTCCATCATTTTCATAATGTCTTCTTGACTCATAAAGCTTGTTTCAATATCGAGCTGAGTAAATTCAGGCTGACGATCTGCGCGCAAATCTTCGTCGCGGAAGCAGCGAGCAATTTGATAATAGCGTTCAATTCCACCGACCATTAATAATTGTTTAAAAAGCTGCGGCGACTGAGGAAGGGCATAAAACTCACCTTCATGAACACGACTTGGTACAAGATAATCCCTTGCCCCTTCTGGTGTGCTTTTCTGTAAGATTGGTGTTTCAATATCTAAAAAGCCTTCTGCATCTAAAAAGTCTCTCATCACTTTCGTTACTTGATGACGCATTTTAAATGTTTCAAACATAGCTGGTCTTCTTAAATCTAAATAACGGTATTTCAACCTTACATCTTCTGCTACTTCCGTTTTATCTTCTATAGCAAACGGCGGTGTTTTTGATTCATTTAAAATCGTAATACCTTCGACGAAAATTTCAATTTTGCCAGTTTCCAACTTGTCATTAATCGTGTTTTCTTGTCTAGCAACTACTTTTCCTTTAATATCAAGCACAAATTCATTACGAACTTTGTCTGCAATTTCAATGGCTTCTTTATTCACTTCTGGATTAAAAACAATTTGTACGATACCTGTACGGTCTCTTAAATCAATAAAAATAAGTCCCCCAAGATCACGTCTTCTCTGCACCCAACCTTTTAAGACAACACTTTCTCCAATAGCAGCTTCTGTTACTTCGCCGCAATAATACGTTCTACCAAACATCTTGAATCCTCCTAAAACTCTACTCTATTTTTATTAATATGCTGAAAAATCTTTTAAAGCATCTACTAGATTTTTTAATTCTATTTCTTTTTGTTCGCCTGTTTCTAATGACTTTACGTTAATTTTATTGTTTTGCAATTCATCTTCCCCTAGTACTGCAACATACTTGGCACAAAGACGATCCGCCGCTTTAAACTGGCCTTTTATTTTTCGATTTAAATAATCTCTTTCAGCAGAGAAACCAGCTTGTCGCAAAGTATTAAGAAGGCCGACTGTATAGTCCTTTGCTTCTTCTCCTAATGAAACAAGAAAAACATCAATCGTTTTTTCGATCGGTAATTCAATATTTTCTGCTTTTAGGGATGCAAGCAATCGTTCAATACTCATCGCAAACCCAATTCCCGGTGCTTCTGGTCCATCTAATTCTTCTGTTAAGCCATCATATCTGCCGCCGCCGCAAAGTGTCGTGATCGCACCAAATCCTTCTGCTTCACTCATAATTTCAAAGGCAGTATGTTTATAATAATCTAATCCACGAACTAAATTAGAATCCACTACATATGGAATATTTAAAGCCGTTAAATATTTCTGTACTTTTTCAAAATATGCCTGAGATGCTTCATTTAAAAAATCAAGAATCGACGGTGCTGTGTTCATTAATGGATGCTCACGATCTTTTTTACAATCTAATATTCTCATTGGATTTTTTTCTAATCGCGTTTGACAATCATGGCAAAATTCACCGATGCTCGGTTTAAAATGAGCAATCAACGCTTCTCTATGAGCAATTCTACTGTCTTTATCACCAAGGCTGTTTACTACTAGCTTTAGTTTCGAAAGACCTAAGCTTTCATATACGGAAAACGCCAGTGCCATTACCTCTGCATCAATTGCCGGATCATTGCTTCCGATCGCTTCCACGCCAAACTGAACAAACTGGCGGAATCGTCCTGCCTGCGGACGTTCATAACGAAACATTGGTCCGCAATAATAAAGTTTAATTGGCTGATTAGCATATCCGTGCATTTTATTTTCCACAAATGAGCGAACAACTGAAGCAGTTCCTTCTGGACGTAATGTCAGACTTCTTTCCCCTCTGTCTTGGAATGTGTACATCTCTTTTTGCACAATATCCGTTGTATCCCCAACACTTCTTAAAAATAGTTCTGTATGTTCAAAAACCGGTGTGCGAATTTCATTATATTGAAATCTTTCACAAATTTCTCTTAACTTTTTTTCGATATACTGCCATTTTTCTACTTCACCAGGTAAAATATCCTGCGTTCCTCTAGGTATATTGATTGGCATTTATATGTATCCTCCTTATTCCGCAAATTACACTCATTTTAATGTAGTACCAACTTGTCTAAATGTGTGTTCAAAAAGTCATCAAATTAGAAGCAAACCAACGTAGTGATTCGCCGCTTATCATTTAATGACTTCCCTTTATACAACAAAAAACTCTCGTCCCTTGTATCATTCCATACAAGGGACGAGAGTTTATATCCCGTGGTACCACCCTAATTGAAGATCTTTATCTTCCACTTTGCAGTTAACGCCTGCTAACGTTTCATTCCTACTGAGGCTATTAAAGCGTGTTCAGAAGAAAACCTAAAGAGTGTTCTTTCATTAAGTCATCATGCAGAAATGCTTGCAGCCTAAGGCATTTCCTCTCTTTTCATGTGTTTCTTAATTACTTTTCTCTATCATTGGTTAATTCATCATAACTTATCCATTGTTTAATAATAATGAGGATATATTTTATTGTCAATAGGCTTTTCAGTTTCTTTCTAATTGTTTTTTCAGCTTTTTAACCGCTTCAAGGGATAATCCGAATTCAGAAGCTAATTCAATTGTTATATTTGATTCTTTTTCCATAAAGTCATGAAGATTAACGCCTAATAATTTTGCATCAATTTGATTTACTGCTGAACTTTTTTCTCCAAATCTCAAGAAAATCACCCTTTATTCTTAAAGTTACTTCTATTTTTCCCTAAGCTTAGAAAAAAATTGCCTCATTTCTTATTTTTATTGTCTAATTTTGAAAATAAATACAAGAAAGTTTTTGAAGGAATAAGTAGTTTAAGGCTAGAAAGGTATGTAAATGAGGTTGTTCAAAACTAGGACAAAAAAATCATTGTTTTTTTTTATTTTTATTTCTACTATTAAAGAAAGGAGGTTCTATTGATTGAATACAAGAAAAAACGTCATTTATTTTCTTCTATCTTTATTGATGATTCTATTTTTTCCTACTATGAAAGGAATGGCGGAAAGCAGCCAAACGGTTAGCTCAGCAAGCATTATTAATATAAGAGAAGGCCCAAATACCGATGCAGCTATTATCGGTCAAATGGAAATAAATACAGAATACCCTATTGTTCAAGAACAATCCGATTGGATCGAAATTAACTTACATACAGGAAAAACAGGCTGGGTCGCTAGCTGGCTCGTTTCAAAAAGCAATTCTGGTGATACTTCAACTACTATTCAATCACAAACAGGTTTTGTGAAAGAAAATGGACTTCGCCTGCGAAATGGTCCCGGAACAAACTACCTTGTAATAAACACACTAAGCAAGGATTCTTCTGTAACTATCCTTTCTGAAAATGGTGATTGGATAAAAATTGAAACAGCAGTTGGGACTGGATGGGTACATAAGGAATTTGTCGAAGTTAATGCGGACACCCCACCTGAGGAAACGGATGTGAGCACGAACACCGAGACCGCAACTGTCTCAGAAAAAGAAATAAATGTTCGGAACAGCCCATCCACCACAGGAGATATTATTGGGAAACTTGCAAAAGATTCGATTGTTCATATTGTTTCTCAACAAGGAAATTGGTCGAACATCCAATATTCTGGAAATTCCGCATGGGTAAATAGTGATTATCTCGATTTTGAAAACAAAAAAGAAGATACTGTTGAAAAAAAATCAAACACAAAAATAGCGATTCTTTATAACGGAACCAATATAAGAAGTAATGCCACTGTTCATTCCAATGTAAAATTAGTTGCTAATAAAGGCGATATTTTTCAAACAATTGGAGAAATCGGCGACTGGTATAAGATAGAATTATCAGATGGGGATGTCGGGTATGTTGCAAATTGGATTGTAAAAGAAGCATCTCATCCAATAAAAGAAGCTAATGCAGAACCGAAAAAAGGCGACTTAAAAGACAAAGTAATTGTCATTGACCCCGGACACGGGGGCAAAGATAGTGGAACCATTGGTATATTTGGCACATTAGAAAAAGACTTAACGATCCGTACTGCTCATTTATTGGCAGATAAATTAAAAGCTGCTGGCAGCAATGTCATTTTAACAAGGTCCAATGATAGTTTTCTTTCATTGCAAAATAGGGTGAATTTAAGCAGCAGTTTACATGCTGACGCCTTTATCAGCATTCATTACGATAGTGTCCAAGACCCTACCATCATGGGAATGACGAGCTATTATTATACTTCTTCTCAAAAAGAGCTGGCAAATGAACTGCATGAAAGCATCATTGAAGCGACAAACTTAACCGATCGTGGTGTTAGGCAAAATAATTATTTCGTACTTCGAGAAAATACTCAGCCTGCCACGTTATTAGAGCTAGGCTACTTAAGCAACGCATCAGAAGAGCAGTTAGTAGCGACCCAAAAGTATCAAGAAACCGTTTCAACTGCCATTTATCAAGGATTGGCAAATTATTTTCAATAAACATTAAAGAGTGCTGTCCCTTTTTATTAGGGACAGTTTTTTCTTTTGATTGGCTCAAATAAACGATAATGTTGTTTATGAGAAGGGAATCTGCGAGACTTTCGCTGAAAAACGGGCTGGCAAGACCCCGCAGTGAGGTACGAGCGAGAAGACTTGCTGGTTCGTCCACGTAAAATGCGTAGATTCCCTGACCTTTTGAAAATTAATGCTGTTTTCGTATAGATTGTTGCTTTTAAACGCCGCAGCCTGCATACACTTCGCTTTCCGTGGGCGAGCGTCGAGCCTCCTCGTCGCATACGCTCCTGCGGGGTCTCGTCTTTCTCGCATTCCCACAGGAGTCTACGTGTATGCAGGCTGCTAAGAAACACTTTTCCAAATGTTTTATGTAAAAAACAACAAACTTTGAAAAAACAACCAAAATTAATAATGGAATTTAACAGAGCCTTTTGATTAGAAAAACCATTAGACTTAACCTTTTATTTGCAAAAAAAAATCGTTTTTTAATAAATTAGCTGCTAGAAGCTAACTTGTCCAAAAAAACGATTTTTTTCCTTGTCTCTTTATTTACTTTCTAAAATTAAGGTCACTGGTCCATCATTAATTAAGGATATATCCATCATACTGCCGAACTTGCCGGTTTCAACGAGTAAGCCTTTATTTCTTAATGCTACATTAAATTCATTATATAAATTTTCTGCATATTCAGGTTTAGCTGCATTCATAAAGTTTGGCCTTCTGCCTTTACGTGTATCTCCATATAAGGTAAATTGAGAAATCGATAAAATTGAACCGTCTACTTCTACAATACTCGTATTCATTTTACCTGTCTCATCTTCAAAAACACGTAAACCTGCTATTTTTTCAGCTAAATACTGAACATCCTCTAATGTATCTTCATGGGTGATGCCAACTAGTAGCACATACCCTTTTTGGATACTTCCGACAACTGTTCCGTCCACTTCAACTTTTGCTTTTTTTGCTCTTTGTAAAACGACACGCATTGTTGTTCTCCTTAATTCATAATTCTTCGTACAAAATATACATCTGGAATTTGTTTTATACGATCGACTACTTTTTGCAGGTGGTTCACATTAAGAATAAAGATTGACATCGTAATAGTCGCCATTTTATTGCGGTCCGATTTACCAGAAACAGCCGAAATATTGGTTTTCGATTCATTAACCGCCTGTAATACTTCATTCAATAAGCCTCTGCGGTCATATCCGCTGATTTCAATATCAACATTATATTCTTTCCGGTCATTTAAATTCGTTTCCCATTCAACTGGAATTAATCGGGCTTTTGCATCTTCTGTATCAATATTGGTGCAATCTGCTCGGTGTACAGATACCCCTCTTCCTTTTGTGATAAAACCAACAATATCATCTCCTGGAACAGGATTGCAGCAGCGTGAAAGACGAATAAGTAAATTGTCGATCCCAGACACGCGAACACCAGATGCTCTTTTTTTATTTGTTGGAAAAGATTTAAGTTCTGCAACCGCATTCGAAATTGTCGCAGTTTGTTCGGCATCCCGTTTTTTGCGCCATTTTTCCGTTAAACGATTCGCTACCTGCAACGCGGTAATTCCATTATAGCCAACGGCTGCAAACATATCTTCTTCATAAATAAAGTTGTATTTTTCCATAACAGCTTTAATGTTTTCAGGGGTTAGAATTTCTTTTAAATCAAACTCCATATTGCGAATTTCTTTTTCTACTAACTCTTTCCCTTTTTCCACATTTTCTTCTTTACGCTGTTTTTTAAAGAATTGTCTAATTTTATTTTTTGCTTGGGATGTTTGTGCTATTTTAATCCAATCTTGACTTGGACCATACGAATGCTTGCTTGTGTGTATTTCAACAATATCCCCGGTTTTTAATTTATAATCAAGGGTAACCATCTTACCGTTTACTTTTGCTCCAATTGTTTTATTGCCAATTTCGGAATGAACTCTATAGGCAAAATCGATTGGCACAGAACCAGAAGGAAGTTCAAACACATCTCCTTTTGGTGTAAAAACAAACACCATATCGGAAAACAAATCAATTTTTAAATTTTCCATAAATTCTTCTGCATTAATTGTATCTTCTTGAAAATCTAAAATTTCTCTAAACCAAGATAATTTTTCATCAAGTGAAGTTCCTTCTTCAGCAGATTTTCCTTCTTTATAAGCCCAGTGTGCAGCAATACCAAACTCTGCGATTCGATGCATATCCGTTGTCCGAATTTGCACTTCTAAAGGGTCCCCTTTTGGACCAATTACTGTTGTATGCAAAGATTGATACATATTTGCTTTTGGCATTGCAATATAATCTTTAAATCGTCCTGGCATCGGTTTCCAGCGTGTATGAATAATACCAAGAACCGCGTAGCAATCTTTAATGCTATTGACAATGATTCGAACTGCAAGTAAATCGTATATTTCATTAAATTGTTTATTTTGAAGAATCATTTTTCGATAAATGCTATATATATGCTTCGGTCGTCCTGAAATATCGGAGTCAATCTTGACTTCATTTGTTCCTTGACGTATTTCCGAAACAACTTCATCTAAATATTGCTCTCGCTCTTCCCGTTTTTTCTTCATTAAATTAACAATACGATAATATTGCTGTGGATTCATATATCGTAATGCAGTGTCTTCTAACTCCCATTTAATCGTTGATATCCCCAACCGATGCGCCAATGGAGCAAATATTTCTAATGTTTCATTAGAAATGCGACGCTGTTTCTCGGCAGGTAAATGTTTTAATGTACGCATATTATGGAGTCTGTCCGCAAGTTTTATTAAAATGACTCGAATGTCTTGTGCCATTGCAACAAACATTTTGCGATGATTTTCCGCTTGTTGTTCTTCATGAGATTTATACTTGATTTTTCCGAGCTTTGTAACGCCGTCAACGAGCATGGCCACTTCTTTGTTAAAGCTATTGCTAATATCATCTAATGTGACATCTGTGTCTTCAACAACATCATGGAGAAAACCTGCAGCAACTGTAGCTGGATCCATCTGTAAATCAGCCAGAATTCCTGCAACTTGAATGGGATGAATAATATATGGTTCCCCAGATTTTCTATATTGTTCACGATGAGCTTCTTTAGCATAGTCATATGCTTGCTGAATAAATGCTGTATGCTCTTCGTTTAAATACCCTTTCGTCTTGTCGATGACTTGTTCGGCGGTTAATACTTGATCATTCGCCATGTAATCACCTTTCATATTCCGTTTATTATTAAAATTTATCATAAAAATTACATTATTTCTATTCTACCAGGAAGTTTTGCTTAGCATAACAACTCTTGCTAGAATAGTGATAATTTTAGAATCATTATTTCTATTATTATTAAAATAAAGAGGCTTGTAAAGAGAATACTGGAAATTTTCTTAAGTAAATAAAAACAATGTCGAAAAAAGTCATTATCTTTATCCAATGACAAAATTATCCATTTAAAAAAAAGCACTGTTTCCAGCGCTCTACTACATAAAAAATTAGTATTTCATTAACGTTAATAAATCATAACCTTGAAGGTTTTTACGGCCTTCCAAATAAGATAATTCAATTAAAAAAGCAATACCTGCAACTACTCCGCCAAGGCTTTCTACTAGTTTAATTGTTGCTTCAATTGTTCCGCCAGTTGCAAGAAGATCATCAGTAATCAACACTTTTTGACCTGGTTTAATCGCATCTTTATGCATTGTCAACACATCTTGTCCATACTCTAACCCATATTCTACTTTAACTGTTTCACGGGGAAGCTTTCCTTCTTTCCTTACTGGAGCAAAACCAACTCCTAAAGAATAAGCAACCGGACATCCAATAATAAACCCTCGAGCCTCTGGCCCAACAACAAGATCAATTTCTTTTTCCTTTGCATAGGCAACAATTTGGTCTGTTGCGTATTTATATGCTTCACCATTATCCATTAATGTTGTAATATCTTTAAATCTAATTCCTGGTTTTGGCCAATCTTCAACAATTGTGACAAACTGTTTCAAATCCATTTTTTTACTTCCTCCTCATTATGAACGGATTTTTTTAGAATAAGATCAAACCAATTTTTTAATTGCTCATATGATGAGTAAATTAAGTCTTTTTCAAGCGTAAACTGTGCTTGCTTCTGTTGAAATGACGGTGACTCTGTCAAATCTTTTCTATCTGTATTCTTATTCAACGAAATAAATCCATTTTCCATTGTAACAAAATTCAACTCAAAAAACACCTTTGTCATAAAAACAATTGTTTCATTACTCCACCCTTGTCTTTTTGCCAGTTCATTTCGATACTTTTCATAATGGAATTTACCTTGTTTGGCTAAAAATCCATAAAACCATTTAAAATGCTCTCTTGTCGGCATCGTGCTAAAATAGTCACTTTGCTGTTTATAAAAGACAGCATAAATTCTTTCTAGTTCTACATTAGATAAAAGCTGCTTGACAATATCTATGTTTTTTGGAAAATCAGCTAACACCATTACTTTTTCTTTGCATGAAAAAGCCGCAGCCTGTTCCATCGTTTCTACAAGGAGATAATTCGGCACTTGCTTTTCCATCTCAGCATTTAACGTATCTTGTTGAAAAAATATCCATATTGAATCTTTTTTTGGGATTTTATCGACTATCTTTTCGACCTGCAAAGCACCGCGATAATCAAAAAGCTGCCAAGTTTTCACCATGATATCTTGAATAAAAATTTGCGCTTTTTTTATATTATTCCATTCATTAATGGATAGCTGTCCTAATATGTCTAGTTTTGCTGATGGAGAAATATGTTCATACAAATCTCCTATTCCAAAACCAATACCATCAAGCTTATCTTCTCCTTGTTTTAATAAGATCTTTAAATGATTTTGATTGGCTCCAATTTTTCGAATGCTTTCCATTTCCGTATTGTTTAACACTACTTTCGGTTTTACATTATCCACGCCAAACGGCGCCAATTGCTGCATTTCTTGAATGGCTTCAAGGTTTAATTCTCCTAATGTAAAGCTGCCGTCTACAGAAGTTAACGGAATGAGATCTTCCTCTTGCAGCTGTTCAAAAGCAAGCCTATTTAATCTTTGTCTTAATTCGTTTACATTCTCTAACTGCAAAGTCATTCCAGCCGCCATTGGATGTCCCCCAAAATGAGGAAGAATATCTCGGCATGTAGACAAGTTTTTATATAAATCAAAGCCTGCAATGCTTCTTGCCGATCCTTTTGCAATCCCTTTTTCTTCATCGAATCCAAGAACAATAGTCGGTCGGTAAAACTTTTCTACTAAACGTGATGCGACGATGCCGACAACGCCAGGGTTCCAGCCTTCTTTTCCAACAATGATGACCCGGTTTTCCTCTAAAGGAAACTGTGATTCTACTTGTTCTACCGCTTCTTCAGTTATTTTATTTACAATGGATTGACGTTCTTTATTGATATCTTCCATTTCTAACGCAAGGGGTCCTGCCATTTCCTCATCATCTGTTAACAGCAGCTCAACAGCAGGATCTGCACTATCAAGACGCCCTACTGCATTAATTCTAGGTGCAATCATAAAACCGATTGTTTCTTCATCTATTGCATTTGCTTCTACATTCATTTGCTTTAGTAAAGCTTTTAATCCAACATTGCTTGTTTGACGCAGTTTTTTGATGCCTCGTTTGGCGATTAACCGGTTCTCTCCCGTTAGAGAAACTAAATCCGCTATGGTGCCAATTGCTGCAAACTGCAGTAAATGCTCAGGAACTTCACCATATAAGGCGTGAGCCACTTTAAAGGATACCCCGACACCAGCCAACTCGTGAAAAGGATAGGTGCTGCCAGGAATTTTCGGATGAATAATCGCATACGCATCTGGTAATTCTGGACCAGGTTCATGGTGATCCGTAATAATCAAATCTACTCCTAATTCTTTTGCAATATTTGCTTCATGGACTGCTGCAATCCCTGTATCTACAGTAATAATTAAATTTATTCCTATACTTGCAGCATAACGAAATGCAGCTTCATTCGGACCATAACCTTCTGTAAAACGGTTTGGAATATAAAATTGCACATTCGCTCCTAAATCTTCCAATGCTTTCATCATGACCGTTGTGCTTGTTACTCCGTCACAGTCATAATCTCCAAAAATTAATATCTGCTCTTCCTTGTTAATTGCAGTGCGAATTCTTTCTACTGCCGTTTCCATATGTAATAGCAAATAAGGATCATGAAATTCTTGATTATGATCAAATAAAAACTCTTGCGCTTCAGCAACCGTTCTAATCCCGCGATTAACGAGCAGAGAAGCAACAAGAGGTGTAATGTTTAATTGTTGTACCAATTCAGCGACAATCGCTTCTGATTGATTATTTTGTGTAATCCATCTTGTTTTTGAACGTAACATATCATCACCCCAATCTAATCATTATACAAGCTGTATCTTATCCTATCAATGGAGAACTCGTTAAAGGGATTGGCTGTTTTCGTATAGATTGTTGCTTTTAAACGCGCAGCCTGCATACAAAAAAGCTGACTCCAAAGATCAATCATTATCGACCTTTGGAGTCAGCCCCATGAATTATTAATTTTCTCCTTCGACTACTGGCTGCATTTCCTCGTATTTGCTTAATTTTTCTTCCAATTCTACTTTTTCTTTCGTAACGGTCTTTAATTTTCGCTGCAAAGAAAAAATTTTTACAATACCCGTTGATCCAATCATTAAGCCTCCAAGCAATACAGAAATCAAAATCACTAATACTAGAGGCCACTCACTTTTCCCAAATAAATAATTTACGGTAACAGGTTCAACATTTATAACAGCAAATACTGCAACAATAATTGCAAATAATATCCCAAATAATAAACTCCATTGTCTTTTCATCTTTCTTCCCTCCCTTAATTGTAAAAAACAGAACCACATTCTTTTTATTGATAAGGATATGGTCCTGCCTTTATAAAGCCCATTAAACTTGAGGCTGATCTGTATTTTTGCGTTTTTCTTTCACCGTAATAAGGACACCTTTTTTCTTCAGTTCCTTCTTCTTCCACACATACCATAATTGTGATGCGATGAAAATGGAAGAATAGGCGCCTCCGATTAAGCCGATTAACAATGCAAGTGAGAAGTTTTTAATTGAATCACTGCCGAAAATTAATAATGCAGTAACACAGATAACAACCGTCAACACTGTATTGATAGAACGGGCAAATGTTTGCCTTAAACTTCTATTAATTATGTCTTTAATTTCCTGGGCAGTTTGAATACGTTTTTGCTTCGCTAAGTTTTCTCTAATACGGTCGAATGTAACAATCGTATCATTGATCGAATAACCAACAATCGTTAATACAGCCGCAATAAATGTTATATCTACTTCTAGTCTTGTAAAGCTGAAAATAACGACTATAAAGAACGCATCATGCAGCAAAGCGATTACGGCAGCAAGTGCCATATATATTTCAAAACGAATCGTTACATAGATAATGATGCCAATAGAAGCATACAACAGTGCATAAAATGCATTTTTAGCAAGTTCTTTACCTATAGTAGGTGAAACAGTGCTTATATTCGGCTCATGTCCGTACGTATTCTTTAATTCCGTTTTTAATTCGGCAATTTTATCTTTACTAAGATCTCCTTTAATGCGAACAGCGCCAACTTGCTGATTTTCTCCAGACACCACAACATCATCTGCTGTAATACCTACTTTTTTCAGCTCTTGTTTTAATTCTTCTGTCGTCAACGATTTATCTGCCATAATTTCCAAACGGGATCCGCTTGAAAAATCAATGCCTAAATTTAATTTAAACACAAATAGGATGATAATACCTGCCGCAATCAATACACCTGAGATGGCGAAAAAAATGTTTTTATATTTAACAAAATCGATACGATCAAATTTTGTCGGCAATGTTAATGTGTCATAGTTTTCATTAATATCTTTTATATCTTTTCGATTCACACCGAACCATGTTGGCTTTTTATTAAAAGCTTTGCTGTTTACTAACAATCCAAGCAATAACCTTGACCCGTATACCGCTGTAATAAAGCTGACAAGGATGCTGACAATTAATAATGTAGCAAACCCTTTAACAGAGCTTGTCCCATATGCAAATAGAACGACAGCAGCTAAAATGGTTGTCAGATTTGCATCAAAAATAGTCGACAGCGAGTTTTTATTCCCTGCCTGGAAAGCAGCACGCAGCGATTTGCCGACACGCAGTTCATCCTTAATCCGTTCATACGTGATGATATTGGCATCGACTGCCATACCAACCCCGAGAATCAATGCTGCTATCCCCGGCAATGTTAATACACCATTCATTAAATCTAATACAAGAAGATTCAAATATACGTAAACCGTAAGTGTAATAACCGCAATAAGTCCTGGCAAACGGTAGTATAGAATCATAAATAAAAAGACAATTCCTACCCCAACGATGCCAGCAAAAACCGTATCTTTTAATGCTTGGTCACCAAATTGTGCCCCTACACTTGTTGAATATTTTTCATCAAGCTTTACAGGCAATGCTCCTGCATTCAATAAATCCGCTAAATTTTTTGCTTCTTGAACCGTAAAGTTTCCTGTAATAGAAACGGTATCTTGGTTAAATACTTGACTAACTCCTGGTGCAGATAAGTATTTAGGATGTTCTTTTGTTGATTCCTCCTTAAAGGAATCGCCTTCTTCATAATCCATCCAAATAACAAGTGCACTTCCTAAAACTTTTTGCGTCACATCATTAAACTTGCTTGCACTTTTTAGCTTAAGCGACACACTAGGTTTTCCATTTTGATCAAAACCTTGAGAAGCTCCACCTTCGACAAGATCAGATCCATCCATTAACTTCTTGTCATTG
Organism: Niallia yueguangensis; assembly: GCF_052663115.1. Lineage (NCBI taxonomy): Bacteria > Bacillati > Bacillota > Bacilli > Caryophanales > Bacillaceae > Niallia > Niallia yueguangensis. The sequence goes on along the minus strand of NZ_JBQTCX010000007.1, from coordinate 160,507 downwards.
ACATCACGAAAAGAAAGATTGGCTTCTGTTGAAAGAATCTCCCTTGCTTTGTTTTGATCTGTTACACCAGCAAGCTGTACTCGTATCCGATCTTCGCCTTCAACTTGAATGCTTGGTTCACTTACGCCTAATACGTCTACCCGTTTATTAAGAGCTTGTGCAGTACTGGTTAGAACATCTTTCGTTATTTTTTGCCCGCCCTCAATTGGCGTTACTTCATAAAGAACTTCAAATCCCCCTTGAAGGTCTAATCCTAATTTAATATGATTTAAAATATTTTTTGTTGTACCGCCCATTAAGCCGACACAAAGTAGGATAATTAACAAGAAAGCAATAATTCTACTTCTTTTTACCATTATGTATTGATCCTCCTCAAAGATAAACAAAAGATGACTTTTTTTAAACTTAACAATAACTAACTATTATTATGTTCATGAATTTATTATTTTTTACTATGTAATATGAATATAGTTACATTTTTGTCATTACAAACGCAAGCCATCCTACTGAAGAGGAAACATCACCTCTATTTCATGACAGGATGGCTACAGATATAACTTTAGTAGTTTCTCAAAAAAGACAGCAAATTAAAACTTCTCATTTGTTTCCTTTTTGAATACACACTTTAAAATGTAAACTTGAAGTTAAGCAGCTATTGTCGGGTCAATCATAATCAAGATATAGTTTTCAATCAATCACTATTTTGTTTATGGAATACCCCCATTATGAAACAGATTAAGATAGCTGTCAATTTGTTCAAAAAAATATCATAAAGTGGCCCTTCTATTGACGGAGGTCTTACTACCTATATATACAGGAAAATAACCTACTTACTTTAGCAATTCTTTTTTCTCTTCTTCTGATAATACAGAAAAGAAATCTTCCATCTTATATGCTTCAATAGTAGTAAAATTCATAAATTCTCCGATTTTCACATGTAATATATCCTGTACCAAAATAAACATTCTGCCGCTATCGGAAGGTTTTTTCCACTTTTTCTTTGTTAAGTAAAACCATAATTCATCTTCTGTTATCGTTTCATATCCTAGTAAATGAAATTCTTCTAATTTACTTTTTAACACAGGTTGCAGTTCTTTTCGATAATGATCATATAAATGCGCTGATGACATACTACAACAGCTCCTCTGTTTATTTAATCAGTCTGATCAAACACGTTCACTTTTTCATTACTTTCCAATTCATATACATTGCCCTTATAACAACTCTTTCTATAAGACAAACAACAAAAAATCATCATTCCTTGTCATGCTTTGTCCACTTTATTGCATATAGTTAATTGTATAGCATGAATCGCAATTTGAGAAGGCAGGGAATTAAATGTCTAAGTTTTTAAAAGGAACCATGATTTTATTAGTAGCAGGATTTATCACAAGGGTACTAGGATTTATTAATCGCATCGTGATTGCAAGATTTATCGGGGAAGATGGCGTTGGCTTATATATGATGGTATATCCTACGCTTATCCTTGTCGTAACCATCACTCAATTTGGACTGCCTGTTGCAATCTCGAAAAATGTTGCCGAGGCTGAGGCAGAAGGAAATAATCGAAAAGTCAAATCCATATTAGTTGTATCATTAGCTACTACATTAGCTCTTACTGTTTTGTTTACACCTGCTTTATTTTTGCTTGCCCCTTATTTATCACATACTTTATTTACAGATCCTAGAACATTGCAGCCGCTCATAGCAATTTCACCAATTATACCTATTATCGCTGTTTCATCTATACTAAGAGGCTATTTTCAAGGGCGCCAAAATATGCGGCCAGCTGCGACATCACAAGTCATCGAACAAGTCATCCGCATTACCCTTATAGCAGCTCTCACAAAAGCATTTTTACCGTTTGGCATTGAATACGCCGCTGCTGGCGCCATGTTAGCATCTGTGCTAGGGGAACTAGCTTCCTTGCTTTTTTTATTAACATCTTTTAAATGGAAAAAATCATTTCCTTTTCGGAAAAAATTTTTTCAGTATGTCGTAAACGGAAAATCGACCTTTCAGGAATTGATGCAAGTTGCTCTGCCGACAACTGGAAGCAGATTAATCGGAAGCATTGCCTGGTTTTTAGAACCCATTGTTGTGGCACATAGTTTATCAATAGCAGGTTTAACAGCGGTTAATGCAACAAAACAATATGGTGTCTTAACAGGGTTCGCCCTTCCTTTATTAATGCTGCCGTCTTTTTTTACCCAATCGCTTTCCACTTCCCTTGTTCCTGCGATTAGTGAAGCGAAAGCAAATAATCAATATGAAAAAATCGATTATTTATTGCAGAAGGCGCTTTTATTCACTTTTATGACAGGAGGTCTTGCCGTCGTTGTTTTGTTTGTGCTGGCAGAACCACTGATGTCCGTTATGTATCATAGTTCAAGAGGAACAACTTTTATTCAGCTAATGGCACCTTTTTTTATTTTAAATTATTATCAAGGCCCTCTTCAGGCAACACTTCAAGCACTTAATTTTGCCCGTGCTGCTATGATCAACAGTTTTATCGGGGCTGCTGTGAAGACAGCTGTAATTTTATTTTTAGCCAGCCGCCCTGAATTTGGAATATACGGAGTTGCCATTGCTTTAATTGTTGGGTTTGTCCTTGTGACTATGCTTCATTTGGCAACCATTATAAAAACAATCAGCTTTTCCATCTATGTGAGAGATTACATAAAAATGATGTTGATTATCTTTGTTACCGGTTATATTGGGACAAAGTTAACGAACATGATTTCCATTATGTCCTTGCCGGTTAAAGTAATCATAATTACCTGCATCATAAGCATCATTTATTTATTTCTATTATTGATTTTTAACTTAATAAAAAAAGAAGATTTAAAGAAATTCCCGTGGATTGGTCCCCTTTTTGCTTAATTCATCTATTCTGTGGACTAGTCCCTATACTTGTTCAGCAAAAGCTTCCTTTATTATTTTGGCTGTTTTCTCAAAGATTATTGTTTTTTACGAAAAAAAATGGGAGAAGAAGTACTCAGCAGACTGAATACACGTAGACTCCTGTGGGAATGCGAGAAAGACGAGACCCCACAGGAGCTTATACGACGAGGAGGCTCGACGCTCGCCCACCGGAAAGCGAAGTGTATTCGGGCTGCGAGTTTATAAGCAACAATCTATACGAAAACAGCCATTATTTTTTGATTCTATTTTTCAAAATGGTGAATATGCTTGTACTAGAATGCATAAAGAGAGTTTGGAAGGGAGAGGGTTACAATCGAAGAAAGTAAACATGTTGGAAGCGCCGTTTTATATGGGCTGATTTCCATATTTATTCTGTTAATTACAAGCAGTATCATATTTTCCTTACTATTAAGATTTACATCTCTGCAAGAATCTTCACTCCAGTACATCATTACTGCTGTCTCATTTATTACTTTATTTTCTGGTGGATTTATTTCTGGTGGGAAAGGAAAGCAGAAAGGCTGGTTTCTTGGAGGGGTAACAGGATTAATCTATTCTGTTATTGTGTTTTTATTCACGTATTTAGGTCTAGATCAGCTATTTACAGCAGAACAGTTCATCTATCATATATGCTATACGTTAATATGCATGATGGGCGGCATTTTAGGAGTAAACCTCTCAAAAAGCAGTTCCATATAAGAAAAGCAGCAGGAGTCCCTGCTGCTTTCTGTGCTTTATTAAGCCTTATCTAATACAGGACTAGAAGCTGGTGTTACATCACGAACAGCATTACGATCGTATGTAAGACGGCTGCCATCTCCGCATTTGATAACAACTGTACCTTCATTAATTGCATCTACAATACCATGAAGACCTCCGATTGTTACCACCTTGTCCCCTTTTTTCAGTTCACTTTGCATTTGTCTCACCGCTTTTTGGCGTTTTTGCTGTGGACGAATTAACAAAAAGTAAAACAGGACAAAGATTCCAATAAATGGAGCTATGCTAATAAGTTGTTGCATCTATTTCCCCTCCTTTCAACTTGTTTTCTATTTAGAAGTTTTTAGCGTTCGGTTTATTAAATCCATAACGTTCAAAAAATTCTTCTTTGAAGTCACCTAGTCGATCTTCGCGGATCGCTTGTCGGACATTCACCATTAAGTTTAACAGAAAATAAAGATTATGGTAAGATGTAAGTCGAATTCCGAATGTTTCGTCACATCGTATCAAGTGACGAATGTATGCACGACTATAATTTTTACAAGTATAACAGTCACAATTAGGGTCTAATGGACTAAAGTCTCTTGCGTATTTTGCATTTTTTACAACCAACCGGCCTTCACTTGTCATCACCGTACCATTTCTTGCAATTCTTGTTGGAAGCACACAATCAAACATATCAATTCCACGAATAGCGCCGTCAATTAACGAATCCGGCGAGCCTACTCCCATTAAATAGCGAGGTTTATTATCTGGCATTAATGGTGCCGTAAACTCTAATACTCGGTTCATCACATCTTTTGGTTCTCCAACCGATAACCCGCCAATAGCATAGCCAGGAAAGTCTAAAGAAACTAAATCTCTTGCACTTTGTTTTCTTAATTCTTCGTATTCCCCGCCTTGAATAATGCCAAACAACCCTTGGTCTTGCGATCTCTGATGTGCCTTTAAACAGCGCTCTGCCCATCTGGATGTTCTTTCGACTGATCTCTTCATATAATCATATTCAGCTGGATACGGAGGGCACTCATCAAATGCCATCATAATATCAGAGCCTAATGCATTTTGAATTTCCATCGCTTTTTCAGGAGAAAGGAATAACTTGTCTCCATTTAAGTGGTTGCGGAAGTGTACACCTTCTTCTTCAATTTTGCGAAAATCGCTTAAACTGAATACTTGGAACCCGCCTGAATCTGTTAAAATTGCTTTATCCCAGTTCATAAATTTATGCAGACCACCAGCTTCTTTAACGATTTCATGACCTGGGCGCAGCCATAAATGGTACGTATTACTTAAAATAATATTGGCGCCCATTGTTTTTAAATCTTCTGGAGCCATTGTTTTTACCGTTGCCAATGTTCCTACTGGCATAAACGTAGGTGTTTCAAAAGATCCGTGGGGAGTATGGACGATTCCTAATCTTGCTCCCGTTTGTTTACACGTTTTAATTAATTCATAGCGTATTGCTGTCAATGTGTTTTCTCCTTTAATCATCTCTAATTTTCTTACCTAATTATACAAGCTATTGAATAAACATCGCATCCCCAAAACTGAAAAAACGGTATCTTTCTTTTACAGCTGTTTCGTAGGCATGTAAAATATTTTCCCTGCCGCAAAGTGCACTTACGAGCATAATAAGCGTAGATTTAGGAAGATGAAAGTTCGTAATCATCCCGTCTATTCCTTTAAATTCATAGCCTGGATAAATAAAAATATTCGTCCACCCGCTTTTTTCTACAAATACGCCATCATTTGCTGATGCAATCGTTTCTAGTGTTCTCGTCGACGTCGTGCCTACAGAAATAATTCTGCCGCCTTCTGCTTTTACTTTATTTAATAACGTTGCCGTTCCCGCTGTTAGCTGGTAAAATTCCGCATGCATTTCATGGGCATCGACATCATCAACACTTACTGGCCGGAATGTCCCTAAGCCAACATGAAGTGTAATAAAAGCAATATGAACACCTTTTGCCTTTAACTCCTCTAATAGCGCTTCTGTAAAATGCAGTCCTGCCGTTGGAGCCGCAGCAGATCCCCTTTCTTTTGCATAGACTGTTTGATATCTGTCTTGATCGTCTAATACTTCTTTAATATACGGAGGAAGAGGCATTTCTCCCAGCTCATCTAATATTTCATAAAAGATGCCGTCATATTGAAAATCAAGAATTCTGCCGCCATGTTCTAATTCTTCTACACATACCGCCTTTAATTTGCCATTCCCAAAGGAAATAACCGTACCAGCTTTTACCCGTTTAGCTGGCTTCACGAGTGTTTCCCATTGATCGCCTTCTTGCTGCTTTAATAGCAGAACCTCAATATGAGCGCCAGTTCCTTCTTTTTCCCCATATAGTCTTGCTGGAAGTACTCTTGTATCATTTAAAACAAGACAGTCTCCCGGATTTATATAGTCGATTATATCTTTAAATTTTCGATTGATTAGGCTGCCAGTTGTTTTATTAACAACCATTAGTCTGCTGCTCGTTCTATCCTCTAAAGGCGTTTGGGCAATCAGTTCTTCTGGCAGATAAAAATCAAATAATTCTACTTTCAATCTTGTCACCTGTTTTCTCTTATTTCTTTGGCTATTTTCGTATAGATTGTTGCTTTAAGCGCGCAGCCTGCATACACTTCGCTTTCCGTGGGCGAGCGTCGAGCCTCCTCGTCGCATACGCTCCTGCGGGGTCTCGTCTTTCTCGCATTCCCACAGGAGTCTACGTGTATGCAGGCTGCTAAGAAAAACTTTTCTAATGTTTTATGTAAAAAACAACAAACTTTGAGAAAACAGCCATTTCTTTTTAATCGGTTTCATCTTTTATATGAAAATGTTCATATACGAGATGCGTAACTACTCTTCCTCTTGGCGTTCTTTGGATAAAGCCAATCTGTAATAAATAAGGCTCATACACATCTTCAATTGTATGTGCTTCTTCTCCAATTGTAGCAGCAATCGTTTCCAGCCCAACCGGACCGCCTTTAAATTTATGAATCATCCCCATTAATAATTTATGGTCAATATGATCCAAACCTAAACGGTCTACTTGCAACAGCTCTAAAGATAAATGGGAAATATCTTTCGTAATGCTTCCATCCCCTTTTACTTGGGCGAAGTCTCGCACCCTGCGCAGCAAGCGATTGGCTATTCTCGGTGTCCCTCTTGACCGTCTGGCAATTTCCCAAGCTGCATCGTCATTTATTTCCGTTTGCAGCACTTCTGCCGTTCGCTCGACAATATCTTTTAATTGCTCTTCCTTATAATACTCTAATCTGCATAATACACCGAAACGATCTCTTAAAGGAGCGGAAATAGACCCAGCCCGTGTTGTTGCGCCAACAAGGGTAAATGGAGGCAAATCAATGCGGACAGATCGTGCATCCGCTCCTTTGCCAATCACGATATCTAAACAAAAATCTTCCATTGCCGGGTAAAGCACTTCTTCAATTGATCTTGGCAAGCGGTGAATTTCATCAATAAAAAGGACATCTCCTGGTTCTAATGCCGTCAATATTGCAGCCAAATCGCCTGGACGTTCAATTGCTGGTCCTGCCGTCGTCCGTATATTTACGCCCATTTCATTAGCAATGATAGTAGCTAATGTTGTTTTTCCGAGGCCTGGGGGACCATATAAAAGAACATGATCCAAGGACTCTTCTCGCAATCTTGCCGCTTTAATAAAGATTTCTAGATTGCTTTTCACTTTTTCTTGTCCAATATATTCTTTTAAACGAACTGGCCGTAAGCTCTGTTCAAACGATACATCTTGTACATCCGCTTCCCCTGAAATAATCCGCTCATCCATATCATTCTCCCCCCTCATTCAAAGAAATCAAAATTAAAATAAGATCTTTTTTGGGTGAGTTACGATTTATTTTAAAAGTAGTTGCAGCGCCAATTTAATATATTGATCGGTTGTTAACTGCTCGTTCTTTAACTTTGGTGTAATCCTTTTAATTTCTCTATCGGAATATCCAAGTGCTGATAATGCCAACAATGCTTCTTCCAACGCTGCTGAGCCCTCTTGCTTTTTCGCAGCAATCTCTGCAGTAAAGAGATTGGGAATGAAATCTGGCATAATATCTGGAAGTTTTCCTTTTAAATCGAGAATCATTTGTCGTGCCGTTTTTTTTCCGACACCAGGAAATTTCACTAAAAATGCTTCATCTTCATTCTCAATTGCTGTTATCACTTGCCCTGGCTCACCTGATGCCAATATCGCCAGCGCACCTTTTGGACCAATTCCAGATACATTCAGCAGCTTCGTAAACAATGTTTTTTCTTCTCTTGATCGAAAACCATATAAACTAATAATATCTTCTCTCACATAATGATAGGTAAAAACCGTATTGTCTTGCCCAATTAAAGCAGAGAAGGAAAAAGGATTTGGCGTTTTTATCTGATAGCCAACCCCATTATTTTCAAGCACTATGTATTCTGGTCCTACATAATCTATCTTACCTTTAATATATTCATACAAAATTTTTTCGCTCCCCTTTTAAAACCTATTGCTTATTTTATCATATATTAAAGAAAATCTGCCATCTAAGATGATTTTCAAAATATTTCGTCTTAATAAGAAAAACCGGGCAATAACTCGCCCGATTTTTCTTATTAGCTATTGTCCATTAATTTGCTTTATTGTCTGTTGTGTATTGCTTAAAGGTTTCAAGCACCTCTACATACTGGTCTTTTGTTTTAATCCGAATTCCTTTTTGTAAATTTTTTTGCTCGTTTGATTCTAATTTTTTTAAATCTATTTGAAAAAAAGATTGAATAATATGGGAGTATTCAGGTTTTCCATTATAAATAGTAAGAATCCCTTCATCTGAAATACCAAAATAACCGTTCGTTTTTAATAATGGAGAAATATCATCTACTTCCTTTGTAAATACGAGCTTGTTCTTTCCCATCTTTTCTATCTGCCATTTATCATATTTTGACAAGAAGTCTTTCATAGACCAAACCGTTTCCTCGAGAGACTCTTCACTTATTTCTCCATCCAAATAGATCCTTTTTAACACAACATCTATTCTTGTAGGATGCTCATCGCCTTCATGCATTTTGTTCGCATAACTTGGCTTATTTTCAAATGTCAAAAAAGAAGTTAATAAAAGGAAAAGAAAAACAGTTGAGATTAAAAGGAATCTGGTTTTCATCAATAACCACCTCTTTAGTTACTGGAAAAAACGAATACTACGTCTTTTCAAGACAAAATGAACTTAGTTTCTTTGAATTCAAGCTACTAATCATTTTGTTTCATTCGCTATTATTCTCACCATAATACTGTTTTTCATTCTAAAATTTTATGAACTTTGCATACAACAAAATATACGAATGAATTCTGCCACAAACTTTACGTGTTGTTAGCATGCGCCATCATTTCTTTTATTCCATCCTCCAACGTCATTTTTGGCTGCCAGTGTAAAAGATATTGTGCCTTTTTAATTGAAATTTGACTATTAGTAGGTTGATTTTTAGGTTGATAAAGCGGAGCAGCTATTAAATTGCTTTCTTTTTGAATAATTGCAGCCACCTCACAGAAGGAAGAAGATTTTCCTGATGCGATATTAATGATTTCATTATCCCCGCCTTCTAAACTTGCACAAATAGCCATAGCCGCATCTCTTTCATAAATAAAGTCTGTTTGCTTTTCTCCCTTCCATTTTATACTCGGTGTTTCTTTATTCATATATTGATTAATAGCTGATGCAATAATTTCTGGCTCTCCCTGATAAGCAGATAACGGTCCGTATATGGTAGAAAATCGTAAAATACTATAGGATAAGTCATATAAACGATGAAAATTTATTATGTATTGTTCTTCGATTTTTTTTGATAGCCCTGCAAATAAATGTGGCTGCAACAATGCTGTTTCTTCTAGCACTTGATCAGACTTTCCGTAAACAGCTACAGTGGAAGGGAAAATTATTTTTTTTACTTTTGTTTGTGCACAAGCCTCTAATACATGGATAGTTGCTGTAATATTTTCTTCTGAAGCATAAAAAGAATCTTTTACACTGTTAACAAGTAAAGGGTTTGTTTTTAAATGAATCACATATTCAATTTGTTCTTTCATGATAATTTTTATTAGAGAGTCTTGATCGATCACTGTTTGATAATACGTTACTATGGAAGAAAGAGAGGATACTTTGTTGCTGCTTACCTCATCTACTACGACTACTTCTATTTGTTTTTCTGCAAGTCCCTTTATCAATTCAGGACCAATACAACTGCTTGCACCACCAGTTATTAAAACCTTCACGATTTCCCCTCCACCACAAACTGTTCTTTATAACGAATATTCATTTTATTATAAAGTATTTAATTAGAGAAAAACAACTTTTATTTCTTTATAAAGAACAAAACATGCATCATAAGGATAGGAAATAAGAAAGCCAACATTTTTCAACAGCCTGAGAGCGAAGCAGAACTTCGCTCCCATATGATTATTTATTAACATCTGTTTCCACTTTCTCCAACATATCTTCGATGTTAGTAGAAATTGTTTTTTCTGGCTGACCTTCTCTAATTTTTTTATTAATTTCTTCAATCCCGGAAAAAATTCCTTGATCTGTTACAATGGAAACATTTTTATTGTTTATATATGGGTTAATTTCCTCTTTCGTTCTTCTTTCAGTTCTATCCATATTTTTTCGGTTATTTACCTGTAACGCAATTAGCACCTGATCTCCATAAACAAACGTATTAACATCTTGTACATTTTCCACTTTCGCTGCAGCTGCATCAATTTTTTGTGATAAGTCTATGTCATAGTTGATATCTTGATTTATTCGATTGTTATCCTGATTTTTGGAACGGTCATTGTTTACATTTCGAACAACTTGATCCCGCTGTTGTCCTTCTTCCCCGAAAGTATGGTCCATCATTTCGGTGAGTGGTCCATCATTATCTTCTCCGTCTAACACTCTGGCATTTCCACCATTCGTATCTTCATGATGTTCATTTGAATAATAACCGAGCGGTTTTGCATTATTTAATTCTTTGTTATTTGCCTCTTCATCCTGAATGCCACAACCAGTTAAACAAATCGAAAGACCAAAAAGAATAGAAGCAGCCTTTTTTATATTTTTCAAAATACCTTTGTCCCCCTTTGTATTTTTTAGGGCTTTATTTCGCCCTTTTTATTTTCTGTACAAAGGGAAACTTTCATCCTGTTAAGTATAGGCAGTTTTTCTTTTATGGAAATGCTGTGTTACAGCTAATTGTTGATTGGAGCGGAAATCAACACTGAAATTTAACAGAGACACCCATGCTAATAAAATTCGCACCATGGGGGATGAAAATAAGTAGTGTTCATTCAGCTGAAGATATAAGGAGTTAGAGCTAAAAATGATGTTGGTTTGGAGAAGCGTTCGCTCGACTCCTGCGGGATTAGCGAGACAGGCGAGACCCCGCAGGAGCAAAGCGACGAGGAGGCTCGGCGCTCGCCCCGCGGAAAGCGAGCGATAAGCTTCGGAAAACCCCTTTTAACAAAGCCATATTTCAGGGTAGCCTATGGAAAAGGAGCTGGAGCTACGTGATTTATTTGAAAATTTACTCTTTCTATGCGCAATATTTTGTTTTTTTCGAATGAATAGGGAGGAACAGTTGTCCACAAGAGTATTATTATTCCATTTTTTCTATTATTTTCATTATCTTATGAATAAATTTTTTTCTTTTTGTGAATTGATTTGACGTTAATTGAACGAGACGATGTAGTGTAAATTTATCTTTACAATTATTTTGTCTTATTAAACGATTCCATTCACGAAATAAATCTGTTGGATAAGCTAATGCAATTAAAAAAGCTTTATTTTTAACCAATGGCTGAAATACAGCCATTTTTTCTAATTGGTAAAAAGACCAATTAATTATTGGTAAAATTCGGTTCGCAAATTGTACATAATCGACACTTGTAGGTCCAATACTTATTAAATCGAAATCAATTAAATATAATAATTCATTTTGCCCTCGCAAAAAATTATGGTGAGCAACATCACCATGTAAAATGACCTTTTTCCCATTTTCAAAAAAATGTTTTTCCGTTTCTAAAGTTGCTAATGACCAATCTGCCCAATAAACAATCGTATTGATTACTTGCTCGTCTAAAAAATAACGAATAATCGGTACATTTCGTTTAAATTGAATACTTCTTTCCATCCATTTTTCGATCATTTGGTGTTTCGGAAGAATATGCTTATAGCTATCGACTAATTTTGCAGTAGTTTCGTAATACGTATTTAATAATGCTAGAGCTTCCTTTCTGTATACTTTGCTTTGATAAGAAAACGTTTGATCACTTGGCTGAATATATTCGATACAACCAAACAGCATTCGATCCAATATGAGCGGTTCTTCAGATAATAAATAAAAACGGTACGTTTGTGTAAACCCTTCTTTATGTAAGGAGTGTGTAAACGCTTCTTGTATTTTGAGTTTTTGATAGCTGCTATACCCTTTTAATATAAACAATACTTGATCTGTCTTGATTAAATACACATCGTCTCTAATTCTTGCTATTTCCTTTATTGAATAGGGAATTTGTTTTTGTAATAAAGAGAGGAGACGATAGAAGAAATAATCGTCCCCTTTGTTGTTAATTTCCATAGTCACTGCTTTCATCGTCATGGTATTGTGGCATTCCGAATGGAGTTCTTGCATCTACCCCATATGGATTTATTAATGGCGGCTGTGCAAAATTACCATGATACGGAGGCATATAAACTGGAGCAGTTCCACCCGGACCAAAAACAGGCGGTGCCATTTCTTGCTGATTTATATTGCCAAAAGAATCAGGTTGTAAATGACCATTTTGAATGTCATCATTTATTGCATATTCAGATGTTGGTGTGTTGCCAACAGATCCTGGTGGGTATGGATTCTGCAGCATCATTGGTGCATGTGGCCCCATTGGATTGTATACGCCTGGGAAAGGTGGTGCTGCTAGCATATCTGGTCTAAAACCTGGCTGCATCTGTGGAATTCCTCCTCCAAAGCTTTCTGGATATGGATAGCCTCCCATTCGCGGACTAAAACCTGGCTGCATCTGCGGCATTCCCCCTCCAAAGCTTTCCGGTTGTGGATAGCCTCCCATTTGCGGACTAAAGCCTGGCTGCATCTGCGGCATTCCCCCTCCAAAGCTTTCTGGTTGTGGATAGCCTCCCATTTGCGGACTAAAGCCCGGCTGCATCTGCGGCATTCCTCCTCCAAAGCTTTCTGGTTGTGGATAGCCTCCCATTTGCGGACTAACTCCTGGCTGCATCTGCGGTATCCCCCCTCCAAAGCTTTCCGGTTGTGGATAGCCTCCCATTTGCGGACTAACTCCTGGTTGCATCTGTGGCATTCCCCCTCCAAAGCTTTCCGGATATGGATATGCTCCCATTTGCGGACTAAAGCCTGCTTCAGGAGATGCATACCCGAGTTGTGGCATGGAAGGGCCACCACAGCCACAATCATCAGCTGCTGGAGGACTGCTATAAGGCATTTGCGTTGGTTGCATATGCATTTTTCCCATAAAATCAGAAGACGACTCCTGTTTATACTGTTTAGGAAGGACATGACCATGTTCGGCAGGCATTTGCCCGTATGCTACTAATGGCTGCTGATAATATTCTTTTGGTATATTACCTGTCTCATGATAGGTTGGCATTGCATAACCTTCTACTCCTTTATGGTGTGTGTGATACTGCATATGCGAAGAGGAAGAAGATTCATCTTTCCAATGTTGATAGTGTGTATGTTCTACACCTGGCAGTGTTTCATAATGTGTTGGCATTTGTTCTGCAGCACATGGATCCGGAGGACAAACTCCTGGTGGAAATCCAGATCCAGGCATCATCGGTGATACACAAATTGGTTGATATGGGATAATAGGTGGACAGACCTCTTGTTTAATTGGTGCTTCTTTTTTTACAATAGGTTTTGGCGGGGGCTGTGGTATTGTTTTTTCAATATCTATATCAACTACATCAACATCCACATTCGTCATATTCATAGAATAATAATTATTAATATCGATTTCAGGAATAATAGGTGTTGGCATTTTTGGAGTAAATGGTTTCTCCTTTGGCACCTCCTTAATTGGCATCTCTTTTTTTGGTACTTCTTTTATTGGCATTTCTTTTTTCGGTATTTCTTCCTTAATTGGCATTGTTTTCGGTTTTTCTTTTACAAAAGGATGTTCTGCTTTTGGCATTTCTTTTTTTGTTCCAGTAATAGGAGCTTCTTTTTTTATACTTCCTCCTGTTGTTGGAACTTTAATCTTCATTCCGGGCATAATCATATCTGGATTACTGAGCTGGGAATTTAACATCTTTAACTCTTCAAAGTTCACGCCATATTTTTTCGCGATTTCCCAAAGAGTATCCCCCTTCTGTACGATATGGATCTTCACTATAGATTCCCTCCTATGCATATGTCCATATAGTCTATGTTGTAAGGATAAAATTGTTATTGTTCTACACAAAAATCTATGCCGCTTTTCAAAAAATTATGTTCCACATATTTTAGGACCTTTATCATGGATTAAATAAAGAGATAACTCCTTCTTATTATTAGAATATAAAATTAGGCTGTTTTCTCAAAATTTGTTGTTTTTTACGTGAAAAAATGGGAGAAGAAGTCCTCAGCAGACAGAATACACGTAGACTCCTGTGGGAATGCGAGAAAGACGAGACTTAAGCAGAGCGCATGCGACGAGGAGGCTCGACGCTCGTCCACGGAAAGCGAAGTGTATTCAGGCTGCGAGTTTAAAAGCAACAATCTATACGAAAACAGCCTAAATTTATTAGCAACAATATGAAACCTTTTGATAAAATAGTACAAGTAGTGTTTTTTATTTTCCTATTATAGGATTAACTCATTAATAAGGATCGGGAGCACATAAAGATCGTTAACTTTCCTTCTGATACATTTATGTTCGCTTTTAAAGATGTTTTAAGATAATCAATTGAAAAAGGAGAGAAAATGGTATGACAGATTCAAAAAAACTTTTCGGTGAGGAAAGAAGAGCGTATATTCTCTCTTTATTACAAGATCATGCACGACCGTTTACAGGTACTGAACTCGCTAATCGTACAAAAGTGAGCAGACAAATTATTGTAGGGGATATTACTTTGCTCAAGGCAAAAAATGAACCAATTATCGCTACAAGTCAAGGATATTTATACTTGCAGCAATCCAAACCTGCTCTTTACGAAAAAATCGTCGCATGCAACCATGGTCCGGAAAGAACAGAAGAAGAGCTAAATTTATTAGTCGACAATGGTGTAACCGTAAAAGATGTGAAAATTGAACATCCTGTTTATGGTGATTTAACAGCCTCCATTCTTGTATCCAACCGAAAAGAAGTAAAGCAATTTATGAAAAAAATAAAGAATACTAATGCTGCTTATTTATCCCAATTGACAGAGGGCATTCACCTACATACAATAACTGCTTCTTCCATGGAAGCTTTGGATGAAGCAGAAGAAGCATTACGAGCGGCACATTTTTTAATGGAGGATCAATAAAAGGTTAAGGCTGCATCATAGCCTTAACCTTTTGTTTTACTTGATTGTATAAAAAGGATAACTTCCTAATATTTGAACTTTGCTGCCAATTGCTTCTAGTTCTCCAATAGCGCCAGGAATCAATACATCATCCATTTTTCTATCAAGATCAATGATAAAAAAGTAATTTCCCAGTCCTGTTTTCGTTGGTCTAGACTCAATTTTTACTAAATTAAGCTTTCTCCAAGCAAATGCAGATAGCACTTGATGCAAAGCTCCAAACCTGTCAGATGGCAATGTGACCATTAAACTTGTTTTATCCCCTTTATGTAAACAATATGGAGTGGAAAATTCTATCTCTTCTTTTGCAAGGATAAGGAAGCGAGTATGATTATTATCAAAATCATGAATATTTCTTTTTACTATCGTTAATCCGTATTCTTCTGCTGTCAGTTCATTTCCTATTGCAGCACCTTTTATTTCAGGATGCTCTTTAATAAATTGCGCTGCAGCTGCAGTAGAAGTTGTGTTTTCACATCGAATGCCATTCCATTCTGAATGAAGAAATTTATGACATTGTGCAATAGCATGGGAATGGCTATAAACAACCTCTATTTCCTTCCAATTCTCTTTATGTATCGGATGAACCATTAATTGCTGTTTGATTGGTACGGTTATTTCCCCTTTAATTGGGATATTCACTTCATGTATCAAATAATCTAATGTAATATTAACAGAACCTTCTAGTGTATTTTCAATAGGTACGAACGCAACATCTACCTTATTTTGCATGACAGCATCAAAACAATTTGGAATGGTTAAATAAGGGATGGCTTCTTCGTTTGGAAACATACTATTTACTGCTATATTTGTAAAGGTTGCTTTTGGTCCTAAATAACCTACTTTCACTTTTCTCTCCTCCACGTATTTCCACTCTTATTTATATTCTGAATCTTATAAGAAAAGCGCAAGCGCCTTGCTCAGCCCCGGAGAAAAATATTCTCTTGGCTCAAAAAGTGTTTTTTACTTTGGCTTTTTTCGTATAGATTGTTGTTATTTAACCCGCAGCCTGAATACACTTCGCTTTCCGCGGACGAGTGCCGAGCCTCCTCGTCGCTATGCTCCTGTGGGGTCTCGTCTTTCTCGCTTTTCCCGCAGGAGTCTACGTGTATTCAGGCTGCTCAGTGCTTCAACCATATATATTGCTTTATTCAAGGCTCTGTTAAATTTGTCTCTCGCCTGGAACGAAAATCAACATAGTGCCAAAATCAACAATGAGCTTTAACATAGCCTTTTATAAAAAAGAGACTGACAAAATAATAGGAATGAACGAACAGAAGAATTAGTAGATCATTTTTCTTCATCAATCTCTTCCATTATTTTATCATTCTCTATGTTAAACACATTAAGCCCCAGAGCTTAATACTTCTACTCTTTCTACAAACTCAAGCTCTCGCAGTCTTTCCAATAATGCATTAATGGATATTTCCATATCAGCAGTATTTAAAGAAAGCGTTACGTTTGCCCTGCCTTGCAAAGGGATTGTTTGATGAATCGTTAAAACATTACATCCTCCAGAAGCAACTACACCAAGCAATTTGGAAAGCGTTCCTGACCGATCTTCTATAAAAAAGAACAAAGTAATTAAACGTTCTTTTACAACGGTATGAAAGGGGAAAAGGGTGTCTCTGTATTTATAAAAAGCACTTCTACTTAAATCAACCTGCTGCACGGCATCAGCAACAGATTCCGCCTTTCCTCTTTCCAGCAATTCTTTTGCATCAAGTGTTTTTTTCATTGCTTCTGGAAGCACATCTTCTCGAACAAGGAAAAATTTCTGATCGAATTTATACTGTTTCATTTCCTCACCTCATAAGGATTATCCACATTAATCGATAAACTCGAATTCGTAATCCATTAGCTTGACAATATCTCCATCTTTTGCACCACGTTGTCTTAACTCCTCATCGACACCCATACCGCGCATTTGGCGGGCAAATCTGCGAACAGATTCATCACGAGAGAAATCCGTCATCTTAAAGAGCTTCTCGATTCCATCACCAGATAGAATAAAGCTTCCATCAGAATCTCTTGAAATATAAAATTCTCGTTCGTCTGCTTCATGTTTATAAAGAACGCGGTGAATTCCTGCTTCTTCTTCCACTTCTTCTAATGGGAATTCAGGAGTATGTTCTAATTTATCCGCAATAGCAAATAAAAGATCTCTTAACCCAGACCTAGTAAGGGCAGACACAGGGAAAATAGGATAATCTTCTGTTAACTGCTCTTTAAAGGTTTGCAAGTTCTCTTCTGCATCCGGCATGTCCATTTTGTTTGCAACAATGATTTGTGGACGTTCTAATAGGCGCATATTGTATTCTTGCAGCTCTTTATTAATGGTTACATAATCTTCATAAGGATCTCTTCCTTCAATTGCAGCCATGTCCACTACATGAACAATTACTCTTGTTCGTTCAATATGACGAAGAAATTGATGTCCTAAACCAACACCTGCATGGGCTCCTTCAATTAGCCCAGGCAAATCTGCCATCACAAAACTTCTGCCGTCTTCTGTTTCTACCATTCCTAAATTTGGCGCAATCGTTGTAAAGTGATAATCCGCAATTTTAGGTTTGGCAGCAGATACAACAGAAAGCAAAGTGGACTTTCCAACACTCGGAAATCCAACTAACCCTACATCCGCTAATACTTTTAATTCAAGCACGACTTCTCTTTCTTGTCCCGGCTCTCCATTTTCTGAAAGTTCTGGAGCTGGATTAGAAGGACTTGCAAATCTTGAATTTCCCCGTCCTCCTCTTCCGCCTCGGGCTATAACTGCTTGTTGACCGTGCTCAGTCAAATCTGCAATAACTTCCTTCGTTTCGGCATCAGACACAATCGTTCCAGGTGGTACTTTCACGATCATATCTTTCGAATTTTTTCCATGTTGATTTTTTGACATTCCGTGCTCCCCACGAGGCGCCTTAAAATGTCGTTGATAGCGGAAATCCATTAATGTACGTAACCCTTCTTCCACTTCAAATACTACATTCGCACCTTTTCCGCCATCGCCTCCAGCGGGACCACCCTTTGGTACATATTTTTCTCTACGGAAAGCAACCATTCCATTGCCACCGTCTCCACCTTTTACATAAATCTTGACCTGATCGACAAACATATCTTTTTTCCTCCTGTAAACGTCGAAAACATTCTTGTTTTCCGAAAACGATCCAAGCTATAGAAATGCATATTCTTCAACTTATTTCGTGTGATTTGAGTATACGAATAATTCTAGAGTTAACTCTTCTTCTGTTAACTCATAAAGCGTTACTTTTATAGTATCAGAAGTTTTTGATTTTAAAAAATGCTCGATAGATACTTTATCTTCTATTATTCCGCTAAAATCAAAATACAAACTAACGCCTTTCGATTGAGGATCAATCGATACAGACAAATGATTTTCTGCGTATGTTTTAATACAAGAATTTAACACTTCAAAAAATGTAACAGTCCAATCCGTAAGTGCTGCATCTTCTATAAATAGACACTTTTCTTCATTTAATACTTCATATTCTAATTGAAAGCAATTATTTTCCCAATTACATGTTAACAGCAATAATGCAAACTGAGGCATATGTAAATTAGAAAGCTTTGCCTCATGCTTCGCTTCCATTATAATCATTTCAATAATTTCCTTCACACGTTCCTCTTTATTTAATGCCAAATTACCCTTTATTAATTGTATCTTATTTAACCAATCATGACGTACATGTCTTAAGAAATCTATTGTATTCCAGTCTTTATTCATTTCTGTACTCCTACACGATTATTAAGTGTCAGAAGACGGCTTGAAATTAGTATAACAAAAAAGTAAACCTGGAGTAAAAATTATATACGAAAAAATGAAAAATTCCACCCAGCATAATAATGTGTGTTCAAAAAGGTAACAAATTAGAAGCAAGCCAACGAAGAGTTTCACAGTTTTAGTTTGGTGCCTTTTTGAACATCCTTTAATAGAAAATTCAACTCTTAGACAGAAAGAAGCTTAGCTTACTTGCTGTCTAAGAGTTGAAGGACAAACAATTATTTTGCTCTATACAAATTGATAGGCTGACTCAAAGTATGAGTCAGCCTATCATAAAAGCTTAAGCTTCTTGTGCTGCTGGGTATACGCTAACTTGTTTGCGATCACGACCAAGACGCTCAAATTTAACGATTCCGTCAACTTTTGCGTATAGTGTATCATCGCCACCACGACCAACGTTTACTCCTGGATAGATTTTTGTACCGCGTTGACGGTAAAGAATACTTCCACCAGTTACTAATTGACCATCTGCACGTTTAGCACCTAAACGTTTTGAAATAGAGTCGCGTCCGTTCTTTGTAGAACCTACCCCTTTTTTCGATGCAAAAAACTGAAGATCTAATCTTAACATTCGTTCCACCTCCTATTTAATTATAAGTGATAGCTACGTATTTTCCATAGTCCCTTTCAATCGTTTCGAATGAAACAATCATCCCTTCTAAAAGAAGCTGTATTTTTTGTCTGCTCTCATCCGCTATTTCTGTTGGAATCGTGCAGCTTAAAAATCCACCATCTTTTCCTTGCTTAATAATAGGGGTAATACCAGTAAGGGCAATAACAGCATTAATGGTTCCAATCGAAACAGCTGAAACTCCTGCACAAACAATATCTTTCCCTTTATTTGCAAATAAAGCATGACCGCTAATTGTAAACGAATCAATAAGACCACAATCTGTTTTGTTAATCGTAATATCGATCATCCAAAAACAACCTTACGCGTTGATTTTTTCAATAACAACTTTTGTGTACGGTTGACGATGACCTTGTTTTTTACGGTAATTTTTCTTCGCTTTATATTTGAAAACGATGATTTTCTTTTGACGGCCTTGTTTTTCAACTTTAGCTGTAACAGTAGCTCCATCAACAACTGGGCTTCCTACTTTTACATTTTCTCCGCCAACGAAAAGAACTTTGTCAAAAGTAACAGTCTCGCCTGCTTCTGCATTTAATTTCTCAATGTAGATAGCTTGACCTTCTTCAACTTTAATTTGCTTACCGCCAGTTTCAATAATTGCGTACATTAAACTGCACCTCCTTGTTAGACTAAGACTCGCCAATCACAGGCGTTTTGCAACCAGCAAAAACTTATCTACCTGTTCTGAGCGGTTGTAGAGCACGGGTGCTACAAACAACAGTAAAATACTATCATGATTCTTTCCTACTGTCAACAAGAACCTATCATGATTTTCCACACTCTTAACCTGTATAGATAATCGAATAATGCGGTTTAGCCATGCTGGAGGATTGAAATTCCAGCTTGATGCCTAAGATTTCTTCTAACCTTGACTTATGGATGTCTTTTGGACCAGAAAATACTTGGATCACATCAGCGGTGGCTTCAATTAAAATCCGTTCACAATCTGTGTACCGATACTCCCAGAGTTCTCTTTCTAATTGAAACGCCACACTTTCTGGGCTTAATACAAAACCTGTCCCATCACATACGGTGCATTTTGTATGCAGCACCTCTTTTAAAGCCTTTACTGTTTTCTTTCTCGTTAATTGCAGAATGCCAAGCGACGTAAACCCAAGCACTTTTGTCTGCCTGCTATCCTGTTGTAAAGCGTTTATCATTTCCTCTTGAATTTGCTTTTGATTAAACGCTGTCATATCAATAAAATCGACTAAAACAATCCCTGATATATCGCGGATTTTCAACTGTCTTGCCACTTCCTTAGCAGCAAGTTTATTTGTTTGAAAAACGGTATCTTCCAACCGATTTTTCCCAGAAAATTTACCTGTATTCACATCAATCATCGTTAACGCTTCTGTTTCATCTATAATGATATAAGCACCGTTCTCTAACCACACAATCCTTTTTAACGCTTTATCGATTTCTTTTTCAATACCATAATAAGAAAACATATCTTTATTATGCTGATAAAATTGGACTATTAAGTTAGGATATTTTCGAGCCCATTTTTTTGTATCTTCTAAGTCATCTACCATTACTTCTGCATCTTGCAGTTGGTCTAACACATTGATTAATTCTTTTTCAAAATCGTCCTTTTCTTTTAATACGGTGACCTTTTTTAGCATGGCCGCTTTATTTGCAACTTCCTGGAACTGTTCTCGCAAATGATCAAGTTCTAAAGTCAATTGTTCTTTTGTTAAGTTTGCTGCAGATGTTCGAAAAATAATACCTTCATTTTCTGTCGTCATCTCATTTCCTAATCCACGTAAAAAACGAGTTTTTTCTGCATCGCCTATTTTTTTACTAACAGCCGTATATCTGCCAAAGGGCATATACACGATATTTTCCCCAGAAAACTCCAAAATACCTGTTAGTTTCGGTCCCTTAGTACCAGAAGCATCTTTTACAACTTGTACTAGCACACGTTCTCCCTGCTTAACGAAGGAAGAAATGCTGATATTTTTCTTCTGTTCTATATTCCGGTTATCGCAAGCATAGGAGGCAATTTTTTCTTTCGATAAATAGCCGCCTTTTCCTTCGCCAATTTCTACAAAAGCAGCATTCATGCCCGGAACTACTTTAGTCACTTGTCCTAAATAAATATTGCCAACCGATGATACTTGCTGCGGCTGCTGAACATACAACCGCTCCAGCCTATTTTCTTTTATATAAACAAAACGTTTTTCTGTTGTTTTTACATTAATTAGTACTTTATCCAACTAGTTCACCCTTTATCTTCCACGATAATATCTTCATACACGATATTATAATAAATTTATCAAAAGGGAAACTTTCTTTTAGGATCATCTTAAATATATTGAATTTTTCTTCAAACAACACTTTTCCAAAAAAAATTATACTGGATATATTAAATCCCCTATCTTCACCGAAACTAATTTATCGGTAAAATAGGCGTGAAGCACTTCATTTTCATCCAGCATTCTTTTGTCTTTTTCTTTTGAAGTAATAATAATCGGGTGCTTGCAGCCTCGATGGAAATGTTGTAATACTTGAAAAATCTTTTCCCCTTCATCTACCTCAATCGGTTTTAATTGCCTTAACTCAATTGCATTGCCATAATATCGTTCTAATAAAAAGCGGATAAAGATGTATTTGCTTTGCTTCCACTCAAAATAAAGGGAAAAAGCTAAAAAACATATAATGATCCATGCATTTAGATTCGTTGGCATTATACTCACTACTAGGAGAATAAATAAACAAACGCAAATTAACGAGAAGACTAAAGATAATTTTTGAGCAACTGGAAAGGATTTTTTTAATGATAAATAAAGAAAAACGAATTTCCCACCGTCCAACGGCCATATAGGTAGCAAATTGAACAGTAGAATCATCGTGTTATATTGCCAAAATGCTTCATAAAGAGAAAGAGAAAGAAATCCATTTATATGAAGCAAATAAGCAACAGCAAACATCCAAATATGCTGCAACGGACCTGCGATCAGCACAATCGCTTCTTCTTTAAGAGGGCGGTTTCCGTGTTCATCCATCTCTGCAACACCACCGAATGGCAATAAAGCAATCCGTTTGATCCTCCAAGAAAAAAAGGATGCTGCCATTCCATGTCCTAATTCATGTATCGTAATAATCAATAAAAGTAAACATAATTCATAAAAATGAGCAGTCATGACCCCAATCGCAATGACAACCCATAATAATGGATGGATATATAAATATCGAAAAACACGAACATATTTATTCAAAATCAATCACCTGAATTGGATCGATAAAATCATTGCCTTTTTTTATGGCAAAGTAGAATAATCCCAACGAATCATTATGTTCATAACTGGACGCAACTCCCACTTTGTCACCTTGTTTTAACGTATCGTATATTTTTACATCTATCTCTTTTAAATTTCCATACCAAGATTCACTTTTATCACTATGCTGAATAACCACGGTGTTTCCAAATCCTTCTTTCTCACCTGCAAAAACAACCGTTCCTTCATTCATTGCCTGAACAGTTGTATCACTTCCTGTTTCAATCGCAACCCTTTGTCCATTTTCTTTAAAGTCTTCTAATATTTTTCCAGAAGCAGAAAGAGCGTATTGTTGTAAGTGATTCGTTTCGTTATTGGATTTTCCATCCATATCACTCGGTAAAAAAGCAAGCGGTTTGCCAAATTGGTTTTCATACCATTTAGAAACGCCTGCAAAGTTAAATTCTTGATTCATCGCTTGCCTGATTGCGTTTTCAGCGGGAGCAAATGTCTCAGACTGTTGTTTTGTGATGATAGCAACAGCCAAAAATAGGATGGCTGCACCTAAAATTTTCAAAAGAAATAATTCTTTGCGAAAAAGCGGATGGACATGATGCCTGTCATCATCATACGGCTCATTATTACGAGGAAAAGAGGAATTGTCTTCATCCGTCCATACTATTCGACTATCCACATTTTTTTCCATTCTGGATTGTTCTCGTTTCCTTTTTTCAATTCTTTTCCGAATATCATCTATTCTAGAACTCATTACACACCCCTCCCTTACGGTTCGTTCTTGGTTGGTACAAGTTTATGAATGTGGTGGAAAGAGTATGACAAATTGGTAAGAAAAATAGAATTTTTAGTAAAGAAATAATTTTTGCAAAGAAAAAACGATTTCCATAAAGGAAACCGTTTTTTCTATCCGTTCACTATTTCGCGCCAAAAAACATTTTTATTTTCGCAAATACGCCTTTAGATTCTTCTTCTAAATGCTGCAGTGGAACAGATTCTCCAAGTATTCTGCGGGCAATATTTCGGTATGCGATCGATGATTTGCTGTTTGGATTAAGAGCAATTGGCTCTCCATTGTTAGATGCGCGAATAACTTCATCGTCGTCCGCAACAATTCCTAATAAATCAATCGACAAATGAGTAGTTACTTCGTCAATATCCAACATATCTCCGTTTTTCACCATATGGTTGCGAATACGGTTAATTACAAGCAGAGGCGGGGCAACATTTTCTTCTTTTTCCAATAAACCGATTACTCTGTCAGCATCTCTTACGGAAGATACTTCCGGAGTAGTAACTACAATTGCTTTATCTGCACCTGCCACTGCATTTTTATATCCTTGTTCAATCCCAGCAGGACAATCAATAATAATATAATCATAGTCCTGCTTTAATTTCATTACCAATTCTTTCATTTGGGTAGGATGAACGGCTGTTTTATCACTCGTTTGAGCTGCAGGCAATAAGTATAATAGATCATCAAAACGTTTATCTTTTACAAGGGCTTGATGTATTTTGCATCGTTCTTCAACTACATCTACTAGGTCGTAAATAATTCTATTCTCAAGTCCCATTACGACATCTAGATTTCTAAGACCAATATCTGTGTCTATTAAACATACTTTTTTCCCTTGTAAGGCAAGTGCAGTTCCAATATTTGCAGTAGTTGTTGTTTTGCCAACTCCGCCTTTGCCAGATGTTACAACGATTGCTTCTCCCATCCTAAATTCCCCCTTCCAATTTTGTTAAATTTGGCCTTAAATGTGTCAAAACTTGTAATCTATCAATTAAAATCACGCTATTATCGACATAAGCACATTCCATTTCACGCTTCTCATCATCAGGATAATGATCTGGTGCTCTATTAATTAAACTGCTGATTCGCAGCTGAGTAGGCCTCATTACAGAAGCAGCAACAATGGCTTGATCATTTCCATTGTAGCCTGCATGAGCAATCCCTTTTAACTGCCCCATAATAAATATATTTCCACCAGCAATTACCTTTCCGCCAGGATTAACATCTCCAATTAATAATAAATCTCCTGGCACCTCTAATATTTGACCAGAACGGACAATGCTGGTAACAGAAACTAGTTCCTTTTCACTTGCCCATTTTTCCGCCTCTTGCTTTGTGACAATATTGCTGTTGATTGCATGAACAGAAAGGTTTTTTTTCGCTTGTATGACGGTTGCAATTTCTTCTTGTTGATCTTCAGATAAGTATCTATTGCCGAGTTCCACATTTACCTTAATATCTGGCCGATCCTCCTGAATAGTTAAACTTTCACTCAGCTTTGCATCTAACTCTTGTTTCAGTTCTTCAAATGAACAATTATCATTCAGATGAAGACTTAAGCCATTTTTTGTTCCTTTAATTGTTACTAACTGCTTTTTATTCATTTCAAGATGTTCACCTCTGCTAGGAAAAAGGAATGCATTTCTCAAATATTTTATTTGTTGTACTTATTCCAAACGTTAAAACCTGCTGTATGACACAAGTGTTTTCACAACAAATATAAAGTTTGAAATATATCTTTTATCCATCTATTATTTGATTAATCACAATGATTAAAAATATAAAATGATTCATCATTACATTCGACAAAACTTTTGTAAAATCCTCTCTATATAAAACGACATTTACTTTTTAAATCATTGAATTAACTCTACGTATGTAAACGTTATAAGAAAAGCGCAGGCGCCTTGCTCAGCCCCGAAGAAAAATGTTCTCTTGACTCAAAAAGTGTTTTTTACTTTTAGAGGCAAGAGGTTATCTTTCACAGGGGCTAGGCGCCCGAGCTAGACACTAAACTACGTTCGAAATTTTATACTTTCTTATCTTACTAGAAAACCCCTTTTCTGTGGAAAAGGGGACGGAGCTGCACATATTGGAACAGCATCCGTATCATTAAGTTGCTTTTTCTTTCTGTTTTCCTAGAAAGTGAAAAGGTTTAGCTTCGTTCACGCCACCTTAAATGAAAGGGTTATTTGTTGCCACATTTTTATGCACCTATACTATTTTCCTAGCAGTTTGCTGCTACTCTCTTCTTTCAGCAGCATATTTTTCAAAACAACGTTTAATAGGGTGAGCTACAATAATAAGAAAAGCAGTATTCAATATTAATGTTGGGATCAGACGCAAATGAATAAAACTATTAAAATCCATGCTTGTACGATGAATAATCAAAATCATCTCATACACGACTATTTCTAATAAGCTCATTCCAATCAATGATACGACAGAAACCACTACAATATTAGGATGAAAAACCTTCATGATTTTACTGCAAACATATACAATAAAAGGAAAGATAAAAAAATAAATGCCTAAAATTTCTGTATATACAATATCAAATAATAACCCAAAAGCAAATGCATAAACAATCCCGATATTCCGACTGCCGTATATGGAAAGAAACAGGATTGTTAAAATAAGAAAATGTGGAATTAATATTCGATTACTATGAAAAAGCTCTGCTGGAAGCAGCTCTACAAAAATGCTTTCTAATATGAACATTAATGCTAATAAGCCACCTACTACATACTTTCTCATAAACCGTCCTCTTCCTTCACCTGCTGCATTAGTCTTTTCACAATCATAAGATGCTCAATATCATAAAAATCAGCAGCTGGTTCTAAATAGGCTTTTTTCGTTAATCCATCTTCATCCGGTTCAACCTTTACTACTTTTCCTATCAGCAGACCTTTTGGAAACACTCCACCCAGTCCGGAAGTAGTAACCAATTGACCTTTACCTACCTTTGCTTTATTCGGCTCTTCTGTCCATTGCATGATAAGCTGTTTAGACTCTTTATCATAATCTACAATCAATCCAAAAATACTGCTCAATTTTTTCTTTTTATCTTCTTGAATGACTGCAGAGATGCGATTTGTCGGATCTTCCGAATTTAGCAGCTGAACAGTTGCCGTACCAGAACTGACAGATTTCACTTTTCCAATTAATCCTTCAGCAGTAATAATAGGCATATTTTTTTCTACTCCGTTGCTTGTCCCTTTATTAATGGTTAACAGCTCATTCCAGCCATCAGGATTCCTTCTAATAACGGTCGCTTTCATCAATTCGTAATCACTTAAACTTTCTTTTTCTTTTAGTATTGCGTTTAGCTTGTCATTTTCTTTTTGCAAGTCTTGCACTTGCGCTTCAAGCATTCCTAAGTTTTGCACTTTAGACTTTAACACTTTATTTTCTTCATATGTATTTTGCAAATCACGGACATTTTCAATAAGGCCTGCAACATAATGTGTAGGTCTTGATACTAGGGTTTGCACCCAGCCGGTTGTATCTTTAATGAATTGCTCCGGCCAGGTAAGCTTATCACGGCTTTTAATCGAAAACCCTATTAATGCCACGAGAATAATAATACTGACGAGCAAAATAATCAATCTTTTATTCATAAAAAACTGTGGCATACTTCTTTACCCCTCAATCTACCTAACAATATTATCGTGAATCTCTTGCCTTATTTTTGAATAGATGAATATGGTCTAGTGCTTTTCCTGTGCCAATTGCCACACAGTCTAACGGATCTTCCGCAATTAATACAGGCATTTTCGTTTCTTCACTAATAATTTTATCAAGATTGCGAAGCAAAGCACCACCGCCAGTTAATACAATTCCTCTATCCATAATATCTGCCGCTAATTCTGGTGGTGTTTTTTCAAGCGTTACTTTCACAGCGTCTACAATCGCAGTAACTGTATCTTTTAATGCTTTCGCAATTTCATCTGCACTGATAGTGATCGTTTTTGGAAGACCTGTTAATAAATCTCTGCCGCGGATATCCATGTTTTCAATTTCTTCGGGATTTCCTGCAGATCCAATTTCCATTTTAATGCTTTCTGATGTACGTTCACCAATCATCAAATTATACGTTTTGCGAATATAATTGACAATTGCATCATCCATTTCATCACCAGCAATTCGGATGGACTGGCTTGTGACAATCCCGCCTAATGAAATGATGGCAACCTCTGTTGTACCTCCACCAATATCAACGACCATACTTCCAGTTGGTTCCCATACAGGAAGATTTGCTCCAATTGCTGCTGCAAACGGTTCTTCAATCGTATAGGCATCACGAGCTCCTGCTTGACGGGTAGCATCAATAACCGCTCTTTCTTCTACCGCTGTTATTCCGGATGGTACACAAACCATTACATATGGCTTCCCAGAAAAATAGCTTTTATTTTTCATTGCTTGTTTAATGTAATATTTCATCATCGTTGCAGTTGTCTCATAATCTGCAATTACTCCATCTTTCATCGGACGAAGCGCAACCACGTTTCCAGGAGTTCTTCCAATCATATTTTTTGCATCATTTCCAACAGCGACAATACTTTTTGTATCTGTCTGAAAGGCTACAACGGAAGGTTCTCTTACGACAATTCCTTTTCCTTTTACATAAACTAATGTATTTGCAGTTCCTAAATCAATTCCAAGATCTCTTGTTCCAATTCCAAACATCGTTGTATCTCCCTTTCTTGAAACTAAATGCTATTATTTACTAGCAGATAGATTTTCCCTCATATCTCAATATATGTGTGTTTTTTTGTCATAAAAAGACATTTTCAGTCAAAAAATCATAAACATTATTATATCCTATAACAAGAAAAATGAACAGTATCATACATATCCTTTTTCCTTTAAACTGACAAATTTATTTTCGCCAATAATCACATGGTCTAATAAATCTATCCCAATAATTTTTCCGCATTCCACTAATCTTTTTGTCACCTCAATATCTTCCCTGCTTGGAGTTGGGTCACCGGACGGATGATTATGCAGACAAATAATAGAAGCAGCAGAGCGTCTAAAAGCCTCCTTAAACACCTCCCTCGGATGTACAATCGATGCATTTAAACTGCCAATAAAGACTGTTTGTTTATGCATGACTTGATTTTTTGTATTTAAGTATAAGCATACAAAATGTTCTTGCGTCAGAAAACGCATTTCATTCATCATGTATTTTGCTGCATCCTCTGGTGAACGAATACAATAACGATCGCTGTATGCTAAATTCGATACTCTTCTTCCTAATTCTATTGCTGCTAAAAGCTGAATGGCTTTAGCAGTTCCAATTCCTTTTAACGTCATTAATTCATCAAGGCTAGCATCTTTTAGCAAACGCAGTCCATCAAAATGGACTAGCAATCTATTTGCTAATGTTAATACAGATTCATTTTTAGAACCTGTCTGTATAAGGAGTGCGATTAGCTCATGATTCGATAAGCTTTCAGGTCCTTGCTTCATAAAACGTTCTCTCGGTCGTTCATCATCAGGAAAGTCACGAATCAATAAAGAATCCATTTACTCTTTTATCCCTCTCTTTCTACTATCTCATGAATAATAGATGGGGGAGATGATAAATGTTAGAAAGGGCTGGAAAATCCAACAGCTTTTAATTCTCGCATCAATCGGGAAACCGGAAGTCCTACTACTGTAAAATAGTCTCCTGTTATTTTTTTCACCAGAATTCTGCCAACTCCTTGAATTCCATACGCTCCCGCTTTATCAAATGGCTCCCCGGTGTCTAGATAACGGTGTATTTCTTCATCTGACAATTCCCAAAATAATACATTTGTTTTTTCGTAAAATTGTGAACTGCTTCCATTAGCAACAATCGCCACACCAGTAAAAACAGAATGAGTCTTTCCTGACAGCTGTTTTAACATGGAAAAGGCTTGTTCACGTGTTTTCGGTTTTCCTAATATATTTCCATCATAAAATACAATCGTGTCAGCACCAATAATAAAAGTATTATTTTTATTGCTAGATATAGCTTCTGCTTTTCTTTTTGCCAAATCCATGACAACTTCTTCTGGTGAGAGTGCATGATCAAAACTTTCATCCACATCACTACTGGAAACTTCAAAAGATAAACGAAGATCTTCAAGGAGTTCTTTTCGTCGAGGAGAAGATGAGGCTAATATGAGGGTTTGCGTTTGCTTCAATTTTTTCCACCTGCCTAGTTTCAATAATATTTGGGAGATACAAGTTAATCGTATCAAAGAATGTCTTAATAGACAATTTAGAACCTAAATTTTTTATGAAATAGTAGATGATATGTAATCTTGTCGAAATTTATCAAAAATTTCCGACAAAAAAGGAGAAACGACTGGCGCTCTCCGAAGAACTTTATATTATTTCCCAGGTAATTGTTGTATTTTTTTTTAAAGTGTCGAATACTCTCCTAAAAACGCCAATAAACTTTTTTGAATGGATTGTAATTCTTCTTTAGAACTGTTTCCTGACAAGGACATTGCATTTGCTAAGCTTGTCGATAATTCTGCTGCCATCGATTTTATTTGTTGATGTTTAAATTCTTTTACTTTTAATTGATTTAATGATGCTTGTTGTTTTTTAAGTTCTTCTTTGACATCGTTTGGAATCGATTGATCAAATTGAGCAGCTGTAACA
This sequence comes from Niallia yueguangensis, assembly GCF_052663115.1. NCBI lineage: Bacteria > Bacillati > Bacillota > Bacilli > Caryophanales > Bacillaceae > Niallia > Niallia yueguangensis. Next base: position 130,205 of record NZ_JBQTCX010000007.1, on the reverse strand, counting down.
GCACTTGTCAGCACAGCATATATATCTGGAGAGCGTTCAATAAAGCTTTTTTCATTTTTGCTAATGTCATTTACTTTCCCGCCGCTAAATGTTATTTCTTTTGCAAAAGCAGCGACATTATTTTCCTGTATCTCTTTTTGCATTTTTTTTGCATCATCTATATTGCTTGCTGCCGCTAAATAAATAATCATCTTTCCGTCTATGTCGATTCTCTGGCTAACATATCCTTTTTTTAACAATTGCGATTGTTCCTGGTTGACTGCCTCTGCTTTTGATAAAATGATATGCTGGACCATATAAGTAGAAATTTCTTTTTTTACTGCCACCGTAGTCCTAGTTGTTGTGCCTATTTTATCTGTTGTGTTCGTCTGAAGGGCAGCTGAGGTTGTTGGGGCAGAGGCCTTCTGATCGCTGCTGACGATATTTAATAAAATAAATCCAAAGCCTGTCCCTAAAATAACAGCAAACAGCACCGTAAAAAAGATCGATTGAACCATTCCTTTTGGCAAAGTTTTTTTATTCGTATTTCTCTTGTTTCTATCAAAAAAACTTGCCTTCTTTTTTGTTTCTTGTTCAGGAATTGGCAACTCTGTTATTTCTTCTACTGGTTCATCATTTGGAAGAATCCAATCAAAACTTTCTTCTCCGATTGTCTCACTTCCGGCAGCAATTTCTTCTGTAAAGTTTTTATCCTGACTATCTTTTTTTGCTTCAACAAAAGAGGTTGAATTTTCTTCCTTGTCTTTCCTTTGGAATGAACGTTCTTTACCGTTGATTTTGATCGTAATCGTTTTGCTACGGCTTCCTGAGTTTTCGTTCACTCTTCCTACCCCCATTTTCACTAGTTTTGTCCCATCCTATCATACTAGCAAAAAAAAATAACAAGACTTTTGTCGTCTTGTTATAAAAGTATTTCGTCAAATTTAGTTAGCTTTCTTCACAATTAGACTTGGTTTCAAGTCGCTGTATTCAATCGGAGTTTCAACTTCTTCTTTTGTGCACAAATTCCTTTTAACCCCTTTTACACACACAGCAGTCGCTGTATTATTTTGAATGACTACATAGCTGTTTTTACATATTAACGATATAAAGCAAGGGCAGAAATATCCGCAGAAACCGGTACTAGCTTTTGCCTCTTCTACCAAGTCCGTATAGCTTGAAACCGCATGTTCAGGTGCTGCAAATAATAAAATTTGCTGTTTATTATGCTCCCGTTCTTGTAATAAATAATAATCAAAGACAGGGTCTTCAAAAGGTACATGGATTGATGTGCCGAATTCCATATACAAATACCCTTTTATTTCATCGACGCTTACATCATCAGGAATTGGCATCTTTCGATGACGACGGAAGAATCAGGAACAAGAAAACGCACTTGCTTTTTCGCAATCTTGGATACATTCATCCAATATCATCGACAACGTCTCTACATCTTGAATCGTGCTTTCATGAATCAATCCAACAGAAAGGTAGCGTTCTCCCCAGTTTTGCACGAGAAGATCTTCTGTATGTTTAAGTTCGACAAAACGAATGACATGGTCCTTAATGATTAAGTTGATGACTTTGTTTTTTCCAAAGCTAAATAATGCCATGATCAATACTCGTTCATTATCAATAAAAGAATTGCATATACCAATCTATCAAATCATTGCCATAAAAATAACTTACCAATGTTCCGATTACAATAAAAGGACCAAATGGAATTGGCTTTCTTTTATTCACTTTTCCAAACAGCATGCCAATCAGTCCACCAATAGCTCCAAATAATGTCGATAAGAAAAACGCCGTTAACACAAGCTTTGTACCAACCGCAAAACCAATTACGGCAAATAGTTTTATGTCACCGCCGCCCATTCCGCCTTTACTAACAATGGCTATAAGCAATAATAGGGTAAATCCGACAGCTGCACCTAATAAAGAATCCCACCACGGGGTTAACGGAATGAAGATTCTTTCCACAAGCAATAAACCAGAAAAAAACAACAATACTTTATTAGGGATAATCATATAAGTGATATCGGAAACCGTAATAATCATAAATAATGAAATAAGTGTCCATGCAACAAACAGCTCAGATCTCCAGCCGAGAATAAGAGGACATAACACAAACAGAACACCTGTCAAAAGCTCGAATATAGGATATAAAGGGGAAACAGATGCCTTGCAGCACCTGCATTTCCCCCTTAATAACATATAGCTTAAAACTGGTATCAATTCTGCCAGCGACAATGTATGCCCACAGCTTGTACAATGAGATCTAGGCCTTATAATCGATTGCTTATTAGGCACCCTCAGCCCGACTACGTTGTAGAAAGAGCCAAGGGTGATTCCGTATAGGAAGATTAGTATCTCAATTGCCTGATTGTGAGAACCTTCTTTAAATATCATGTCCTTAATAGCTTTATTAGAGAGACCATAATCATTGGGAAATGCCGTACTCGCAAGTTTTTTATTGGTTGCTTGATCTCGGTTCTCTATCATCCCTGTTGAGTCACCTATATATTTATTCACTTGTGCTTCTTTTAATTGAACAGTCATATTTATAGCCTGAGTCGAAGCAGGTATACTTGTTGTATTGGTTCCTGGAAAACGTGAATCTGTATACTTTAATTCTGCTCTTGGCATGGTTACATTATAAACAGCATACTCGACTTTCAATGGCACTTTCACAGGAACATCATTAGTTGAAAACCTTCCATTTGCATAATTGATTGTATTATTCGGCGGTGTAATAATCACATAATATTTACCGTCTCTCTTCTCCTCGACAGCATTGGAAGTATTTCCCGCGAATCTTACACCGTTCGGAAGCTGCTGTTCAATTACTAAGTTCTTCAACTGTCCGCTTTCTTTATCATTTACAAGATTTGTAGGTTTTAAGGAATAATTCACATTAAAATAATTTGTCTCGTCTGTTGAACCGCTTGGTTTAACAATCACGCTTTGAGCCGGCGTCACCGTAAAACTTACAGCAAGAGCAGTTGCTGCTGCACTAGTAGTCGTCGGGACCATTACCATTAATAACACAAAAAACACGATATATTTACTAGAAAAAGAATTTTTCCTCATTGTGTTCACTCCAATTACATTACAAATCCCCTAAATAATCTGCTATCAACTTCATTATATCAAGCACTTTTTTACTATGATAGTTTTTTCTGCTCTTATTATGAATCTAAAGACCTCATAAAAAAAGAACTTCACATATCGAAGTTCAAAATTTTACTTACCGTATATAACTCGCAACCCGATTTCTACCTTCTCGTTTTGCGCCTACATAAAGGGCTCTGTCTGCGTGTCTAATTAATGCTAATGGCTCATCTGCATCGTGTGGGGCAATGGCAAGTCCTAATGACGCTGTTATGTGGACCTGTTTTTGCTTTTCGTGCATATTCTGTTTTATTGTAAACGACCTTGCTTCAATACTTTTTCTAATAAATTCTGCTAAATTCCATGCATCTTTTGCGTCTGTATTGGTTAATAAAACAATAAATTCTTCCCCGTCATATCTAGCAACAATTCCATTTTCTCCGATTATATTTTGAAGCCTCTCAGAAAACTCTATTAATATTTCGTTCCCAGCTTGGTGTCCGTATGTATCGTTAACCGATTTAAAATAGTCAATATCTAACATGATCAACCCGATATTATTAATTTGCTGCTTATTCAGTTCTATAAATTTTTCTGCTAAAATCTGATCAAAAAAACGGTAGTTATACAATTTCGTCAGTGCACAGCGTTCACTGTGTTCTTTCGTTTTTTCAAAAAATTTCGCGTTTTCAAAAGCTACGGCAAACTGAGTGCAAAGTAGATCTAGAATCATTAATCTTACATGAGCAAATGCTTTTTTCTTTTTGCTTCCTAATAATAAAGTACCAATTACCTGGCTGTTTTTTACTAAAGGCATACATAATACACTTTCCATATCAGCTGAGATTGGGGTATAGCCTTTATTAATAGGCTGCCAGTCCGTTTTCTTATGATAAATAACCATTTCTTTCGACGCTAATACGTTCCCGCATATTCCTTCATTTTCCTTTAGTCTCCATGTCCGTAATGGCATTTGCTTATTCTCTTCCACTCTTGCAATCATTTTAAGTTCGTTATTTCCAGTCACTTCGAGAATAAAAATAACATCGACTTTCAGCAGATCAAATAATGTTGCAGTAAAAAAATCGACTACTTCTTTTGCATATAAATTTTGCGATAATTGATGGCCAATCTCGGCAATTTTTTTTAAATAATAATTAATTGATTCGCTAGAGTGATATAATCGTAAAATAATAGAAAGACAAATAAACGGGATTCCTATTAAAATAAGGGCCATTAAACCAATATCCTCATACATAATATATAAGGCAATGCCTGCAGGATACGTAATAACTGTTGCAATAAACTCCCACACTAAATCACGGGTCATAAACTTTTCCTTATTTTGGTAAACAAAACGACTAATCATAAAAATCAACAAAGTATTAAGCACAAAATAAAGAAACGGATAAAGAATAACTAACGAAAGTGACTGTATATCTAATAAAATATTAGCAGCATGTTTACCACCTAAACCGTAATAAATAAAGCCACTGCATACTGAAACAACGAGGAACATCATGGAGTTCAATGGAAAAAGATATAATCCTTTTTTGCTTACCTTCGTCTGCAAAAGTACAACAACTAAAGCAATCTGTACAAGCATTGTCTCGACAAACAAACCAAAGATTAAAAAAACAGAAAGGCTAGCCCATTGCAAAAAGAAAACAGGACGCCCATTTATGATCATTGGCATCGATGCAACAATAGACATAAAAAACAAAAATACTGCAACATGCCAATTACGCTCTGCTAGGGTAGGCGGAAAATTATGATAGATATACCACAATCCAACAGGAAAAACAATACTCCAAATCGTCCAAATTACTACTTTGACAGAGGAATTAACCACAAATCTCACCTAATTTCCACGATGATATATTACTATAGTTTTTCAGAAACATTATTTTCATCATTTATTATGACAAAAGTAATGATTCCAAATTATCCATACTTTTCACCTATTATTATAATACTAACCCTTTCTGTCCTAATAATCTATCGTTTTTTTCTCGTTTTTAGGTAATTTTTGTACAAAATTCCATTATTTTTTGTATCCTAAATCACTAGATAACATATCCATTTTACAGATAGAGCTACTTTTTATCAGCCCTTTTGGAGAAGGGGATGGGCTCCACTTGTTTTAGTTTTGATGTTAAAAATAGAATGCGTCTTTAGTTTTTTTTAATAAATATTTGTATGGAATGGCTTCGCTCTCCCCTTATGAGACTCTATAATAAAAAGTCTCATTTCCATATCGAGTTATAGGTGAAAACCTATGCTCGTTTTTTATTGCTTAAAGAATGCTTTTACTTCCGATAAAAAGTAAAGGGAGCCTGTTATTACTAACATGTCATTATCTTCCATTTTTTCAATTTGCTCGTTTATTGCATGCTTCCAATCGTCTTGATAAGATTTTTGCGGATGACTGCTTTCCTGATAAAGGTCATAACTTGAAGCAGCTCGTGGAAAATCAAATGAAACAAACACTATTTTATTTGCGATTTCATCTAGGCTTTGAATCATTTTATCTGTTTTTTTATCGGAAAGTGCTGTGAAAACGATTGTCTTTTTTCGATTGGCAAATCTTTTTGTTAATTCCTTTGATAATGCTTGTACTCCTTCTTCATTATGAGCACCATCCAAAACAATAAGAGGCTGATCGGCAATTATTTCAAAACGGCCCGGCCATTTTGCCTCCAGTAAGCCAGTTCGAATCGATTCTTCTTTTATTTCTGGAAAAGTTGCCTTTTTTAATAAAATTGCTGCCATTATCGCTAAAGAAGCATTTTCTATTTGATGGACACCCATCATATTAATACATAAATCATGCATATTTTCTACAGCTGTTTTAAAAGAGAAACTTTCTCCTTTATCAATGGATTGGTGATTTTCGAGGATAAAATGTTTCGTTAATAAATAAACCGGCGCCTTCTCCTCATCGGCTTTTTTCAAAATAACTTCTTGAGCTTCCTTTTGTTTCACAGCAGTAATAATCGGGGTATCCTTTTTTATTATTCCTGCTTTTTCATAGGCGATTTCTGCGTATGTGTTTCCTAAAATAGCAGTATGATCTAACCCGATGCTTGTAATAATGGATAAAAGCGGTGAAATTACATTAGTTGAATCAAATCGACCGCCTAAACCTACTTCATAAATAACGAGATCTACTGGATGAACATAAGCGAAATAATACAAAGACATAGCTGTTATAATTTCAAACTCTGATGGTCCGCCTTGGTCTGATTGATCCATTTCTGCCACAATAGGATACAACTTATTTGCTAAATCTTTAATTTCTCCGTCACTGATCGGGATGCCATTTACGCTGATTCTTTCATTAAATTGTTCGATATATGGAGAAGTAAACGTTCCAACGGAAAGGCCCGCACTTTGTAATATACAGCGCAAGTAGGTGACTGTTGATCCTTTGCCATTTGTTCCACCTATGTGGACTGTTTTTATTTTTTTTTCCGGAAAATTCAATTTCTCCATCATGATGTTCATTCTTGTTAAACCGGGCTTTATTCCTAATCGTAATCGAGAATGGATCCAATTTAATGCTTCCTCATATGTTTGGAACATCTAATTCACCTGCTTTTCTTATTAATTGTTGCTTTCATAAACCGAAGACGAACCCTAATCGGATTCGCCTCCTTAAAAAGCTAATAATTAAGCTTCTCCTTTTAATTCTTTAATGCGCGCTTCCACTGTCGCTCTTTTTTCTAAATAATCTTGTTCTTTTGCTTTTTCTTCGTTGATTACTTTTTCAGGAGCTTTTTTCACAAAGCCTTCGTTGCTTAATTTCTTTTGAACACGTTCTACTTCTTTATTCCATTTATCCAATTCTTTTGAAAGTCGTGCGATTTCTTCTTTCATATTAATTAATCCTTCTAATGGAAGAATAATTTCTGCACCGGTTACAACAGAAGTCATCGCCTTATCAGGAATCGCTAGTTCTGTCGCAATTTCCAGCGTTTCAGGATTACAGAAACGTTCAATATATGCTTTATTCTCTTCTAACGTGCTTTGAACCTCTGCATCTTTTGCTTTTAAAAGAATGCTGATTTTTTTGCTCATTGGTGTATTTACTTCGGCACGGCTGTTACGTACAGAGCGGATGATTTCTACTAATAGTTTCATATCGTTTGCAGCTTTTTCATCTGTCCAGTCTGGATTTACTTCTGGCCATTTTGCTTCTGTAATCGTTTCACCAGCATGAGGAAGGTTCTGCCAGATTTCTTCTGTTATAAACGGCATAAACGGATGCAATAAACGCATCGTGTTATCTAATACATAGGCAAGGATGGAGCGAGTTGTCAATTTCGCTGCTTCATCTTCTCCATATAAAGGAAGCTTCGCCATTTCAATATACCAGTCACAGAAATCATCCCAGATGAAGTTATAAAGCACACGGCCAACTTCTCCAAATTCATAACGATCGGAAAGTCTTGTCACTGTTTCGATTGTTTCATTTAGTCTTGTTAAAATCCATTTATCTGCAACAGATTTTTCTCCAGATAAATCTATTTCTTCATATTTTAAGCCATTCATATTCATTAAAGCAAAACGAGATGCGTTCCAGATTTTATTTGCAAAGTTCCAAGTAGATTCTACTTTTTCCATGCTGAAACGCAAATCCTGACCTGGAGAGCTTCCTGTTGATAAGAAGAAGCGAAGGGAATCGGCGCCATATTGAGCAATTACATCCATTGGATCAACACCATTGCCTAATGATTTACTCATTTTGCGGCCTTGTTCATCACGAACTAAACCATGAATTAAGACATCTTTAAATGGTCTTTCTTCCGTAAATTCGATTCCTTGGAAAATCATGCGGGATACCCAGAAAAAGATAATATCATAACCAGTTACTAGTGCTGCTGTTGGATAATAGCGTTTGAAATCTGCTGCTTCTGCATGTGGCCAGCCCATTGTAGAAAACGGCCATAATGCCGAACTGAACCATGTATCCAATACATCTTTGTCCTGCTCCCAGTTTTCGATATCTTCCGGTGCTTCCTGGTTAACATATACTTCGCCTGTTTCTTTATGATACCAAGCAGGAATTCGATGCCCCCACCAAAGCTGACGAGAGATACACCAATCGCGGATGTTTTCCATCCAGCGCAAATACGTATTTTCAAATCTCTCTGGAACAAAGTTGACTTTTTCTTCTTCTTTGCCTTGAAGGGCAACAGATGCATCTGCCAACGGCTGCATTTTTACAAACCATTGGGTAGAAAGATATGGTTCTACAACGGCACCGCTTCTTTCTGAATGTCCAACAGAATGCATATGTTCTTCGATTTTAAATAATACGTCTGCTTCTTGTAAGTCTTTTACGATTTGTTTGCGACATTCAAAACGATCCATTCCTTCGTATTTGCCTGCACGCTCATTCATCGTACCGTCTTCATTCATCACAAGAATTCGTTCTAGGTTATGGCGGTTACCAACTTCAAAGTCGTTTGGATCATGTGCAGGCGTCATTTTTACTGCACCAGAACCAAAGTCCATTTCTACATAGTCATCAGCCACAATCGGAATTTCTCTTCCCACAATCGGTAAAATTACCTTTTTGCCGATTAAATGCTGATAGCGTTCATCTTTAGGATGTACGGCAACTCCAGAATCTCCAAGCATCGTTTCTGGACGAGTCGTTGCTACTTCAATATAGCCAGATCCGTCTGCCAACGGATACTTCATATGATAGAAAGCACCTTGAACATCTTTATATATTACTTCGATGTCAGAAAGAGCTGTTTTTGTCGATGGATCCCAGTTGATAATATATTCGCCGCGATAGATCAACCCTTTTTTGTATAAAGAAACAAATACTTCGCGAACTGCTTTTGACAAGCCTTCATCTAAAGTAAAACGCTCTCTAGAATAATCTAAGCCTAATCCTAATTTCGCCCACTGTTCACGAATATGGCTTGCATATTCTTCTTTCCATTTCCAAGTTTCTTCTACAAACTTTTCTCTTCCAAGGTCATATCGGCTAATATTTTGACTGCGAAGCTTTTCTTCTACCTTTGCCTGCGTCGCAATTCCAGCATGGTCCATGCCAGGCAGCCATAATACATCGTATCCTTGCATACGTTTCATTCTTGTTAAAATATCTTGCAGCGTCGTATCCCAAGCGTGTCCTAAATGAAGTTTTCCTGTTACATTCGGAGGAGGAATTACAATTGTATAAGGCTCTTTCCCTTCATCCGGTTTTGCTTCAAAAAACTTGCCGTTTACCCACCAATCGTAGCGCCCTTTTTCTATTTCCTTCGGGTCGTATTTTGTCGGCATTGTAAGATCATTTGTTTCCATTTAATTTCCTCCTGCTATCTATTTTTCCTTTTCTAAAGGGATTTTTTGCAAATAAAAAAACTCCAAACGTCATAAAAGGACGAATGGAGTTTTTTTCGCGGTACCACCTTTTTTCCAATAAAAATCATTGGCTCTTTAAAGATGATATCGGATTCTCTCCGTCTCTCACTAATAAGGTTTACCGTTCGCAAAAGAAGCTCTAGGGCTACTTCAAATGGGTTGAATAGAAATCTTTCAGCAGCTGATTTCCTCTCTGCAAAACAACTTACCATTGTACTACTCCCTGTCATCGCTATTTTCATTATGTATATATGATATACTACCGAACAAAAGTGATTTTCGTCAATAAGGTTACCCATTATTTTTTAAAATTATACAAGTATTTTTTTATAAAATAATATGTCTGTTTTTTAAAAGGTGTGAATTATTTCGTGGAAACAATTTTGCGTTTTTCAAAATGTCCATTCCATATGGGGAACTCATTGTTTTAGTAGGTACTTTATGGGCTATCTGTACATATACTATGTGTAAAGAGGGTTAAGGAGGTATCATTTTTATGAAGCGAAAGTTTAATCCCTATTCTATGCCGCCATGGTTAAGAGCGGTTCGGAATGGCTGTTCAAAGTTTATTATTCCCTTTTGTATATTTCAGGCAATCCGCACGATGCTATTGCCAACCACATTTGACGTATTATTTCTTTCTCTTCTAATTGTGCTTGCATTATCCATATACCTAGACATAATTTAAGACCCAAGCTGCTTCAATCTCAGGCTGTCGACAAACGCTCGATTTCTTCGTTGTTCGCCTTGCTCGGATGCTCATTACTGGGTAACAGAGGATGAACGACTAAGTACGTCACGTCCTGTGACAACGTCGTTCTGACCAACATCCTGTTGCCCGCCGCTCCTCCCAAGGCTTCACGCCTCGAAATACAAACGTTTTCGATCAGCCTAAAGTTCCTGCACATATATAATTTTTCTATACTCTGAGACCCAAGATGATCTTAATCTTGGGTCTCTTTCTGCGCCTCTTGCTGCGCTTTTTTTTGCTTCTCGATTTCTTCTATTCTCATCACAATATATTCTGTATTTTTTAACAGCCAATAATTTTTCAACAGCTTTTGCACAAATTTTCGTTCGTTGGCAATGAAATCTTCTTGTATATATCGTTCACATATTTTTATGACAGGGCCTGGGTGGGCTAAATAACTTAAAAACAATAACATTTCATCCGAACGCAGCGGGTAATAGTTAAAATACGTATACAACCAATCCATACTGTCTTCATTTTGTTTTGGAGTTGTTTTTAATGAGCGGGCTAAAAATGGCAATAAGTCATGACTAGGGGAACCATATTTAGCATTTTCAAAATTAACAAAATAGCCATATCCTCGGTCATCATAAAGGAAATGCTCTGGAGAGATTTTGCCGTGAATAATCGAAACCCTTGCTTTTTCATCTTCTTTTGTTTGTTCATACCAATCTTTTAATTTATTTTCTGAGTATTTTAATGCTTGCCTAATATCATGATAATACATACAAAACATGAGCTCAAAAGGGGACATATATTCCGTATTTTCACACTGCTCAATAAATCCATCCAAAAATTCCTGTTCCTTCTCCAGCTCTAATAACGTATTTTCATAGTGTTCTTGTCTGTCTTCCTTTTCAATCGTTACTTCCTTCGATGATAAAATATGAAGTCTTGCTAATTCCCGAAACATTTGCTGATGTTTTTTGAAATAATTTTCTCGATCTTCATTCGGGAGCCAGGGCATTAAATAATACAGCTTTTGCTCATAGAGTATCGCATATCTTCCATCGACCGTTGGATAGATCGGAACAATACGATTGTATCCTTTTTGATAAAGGGTTCGGACATGCCTGATAAAATCAGATCCTTTATGTGGATCAATCCCCTTTAAAGCAAAGGTTCCTTTACTGCAGTAGATTTTTGTAAGATGGCCAAATTCCTCCACAAAATGTGGTTCCACTGCGTAAGGCTTTAAAATCGGGGTATATTTTTTTATTGTGTTTTTTTCACTCATACTTTCCCACTCTTTCTTAAAACAAAAACAAATTCCATCTTTTGAAAAAAGAAAACAGTCAAGCAGGGATGATGACCGTACTTGCCTGTTCCTTTTTCTTACCTATCTGCTTATTTAACAGGGATATATAACACCTGTCCTTCGTATATATCCTGATTTGCTTCCATACGGTTTTCTTTTAAAATACTATGAACTTGAATATTATAGCGTTCACTTAATTTCTCTAATGTTTCGCCTTGCTGCACAATGCAAACCTTTATTTTCGTATGTGTTTCTTCCTCTTTTCTTGCAAAAAATTCGGTAAATGTTAATGTTTTTGTTTTTTTGAAAATACCTTTTTTCTTTTTCAATTCTTTGTCATCACTAGAAGAAGATTCTTCAATCTCTTCTTCTGCTTCCATCACATCTTGTTCTTGCTCATAAGAAGATTCAGAAGATTCTTGTGGCGGCTTTTGAAAAACATCTTCAGCTTGGTATGTTTCTTTGTTATTTCGAAATATAGCCACTTTCATGTCTTGTTCCTCTACATTGTCTTTGTATGTTGGAATATCTTCTTTTTCTTTGTTTTCTTCCGAAACAAATGGGACAATATTATTTTCTGCCGATCCAACCTCCATTTCGGGAGACTTTCGTACTTCCACTTCAAATGGTTCATATACTTCATTGTCATCTTCAGCTTCTTCGTTTGAAGTTCGAACTTCTTCTAAAAGAGGACTCACTGCTTGAAAAGGGCTTACCGTGATTTCAACAGGTTCTTCTTCATATTGGTTATCTTCTAGTTCCACTGTATCTTCCAGCCCTCTAAAAGCAAATTCTTCTTCTACTTCTTGCTCTTCCCTATCTTGTTCGTGAAAAGCAAATTCTTCTTCCCCTTCTTGCTCTCTAAAAGCAAGGTCTAATTCGTCCTCTTCCACCTCCTCCTCTTGAAACTCTTGCTGCTCACCATTTGTCAATCCTGCAATCGATAAATCGGCTGATAAATTTAAGCAGCTGCTTTCAGGAAATACATAATCAAATGTTTCAATTTCTACCTCAATATCATCTATACTAGTAATTCTTGAAATCGGAATCGTTATATCAACAGGAAAATGGTGTAAAAACTCACAAACCCCTTCCTCTCTTTCCATAACGGAATGAATTAATTTAGGAGCCTTAAAAACCTCCTCTTCCTCTAGTTGATTTTCTTGTGACCGCGTGTATTCTCCCGTTAATTCTAATGAACCTTGAATCGTAATATACTGATCATTTTCTTGAATTGTTATATTTGGGTCAAGTGAAATGGAAAGCAGATCAGCTACTTCCTGTCCTCTTTGAAACCAGACTGACTCTTCCAATGAAAACCGCAAAGTAGACGAATTTTCTTGAGACAAAGCGACTCCTCCTTTCATTCCTTTCACGTTTATCACTATGTCAATTACAATTTATGAATAGAATATTCAATTTATGATTAGAATCTGGTTCAAAACAATTGTTTCTTTTACAAAATTAAAGATATCTAGAAACAGCCTGTCTTCTAATTTCCATTTTCTGTTTTTGTCCGGCGGGTTTCCTCTTTCGTCCGGCGAATTTACTCCTTCGTCCGGCGAGTTTCCCTCTCCGTCCGACGAGTTTCCTTCTTCGTCCGGCCGCCCCCCGTTCACGCCATCCTTTTTCTCTAAAAAAAATAACTCCAAAAGTTTCTACAAACTTTGGAGTCATCTTTACATTACTTTATTTTATTTTTTCAACTGAGAAAATGCTGTTTCTGCAGCTGTAATTGTTTTTTCAATATCTTCATCCGTTAATGTAGTCGATAAAAATAATCCTTCAAATTGGCTAGGCGGCAGGAATACGCCTTGCTCAAGCATTGCATTATAAAAGTCAGCGAAATAGTCTAAATTGGACGTTTTTGCACTATCATAATCTTTTACTTCCTCATTTGTGAAAAAGAAGCCAATCATGGAGCCAGCACGATTAATCGTAAATGGAATATCGTATTTTTTGGCTGCTTCATATAAGCCTGCTTCTAGCTTGTCTGCTTTTTCGATAAACGTTTGATACGTTTCTTTTGTTAGTTGGGATAACGTTTCATAACCTGCTGTCATAGCCAGCGGATTACCAGAAAGCGTACCTGCTTGATAGATCGGACCACTCGGCGCAATTTGATTCATAATTTCTGCTTTTCCGCCATATGCCCCAACTGGCAGTCCTCCTCCGATTACTTTTCCTAAGCAAGTTAAATCAGGCGTAATGCCAAAATAGCTTTGAGCACAGCCATAATCTACACGGAAGCCAGTCATTACTTCATCAAATATTAACAAGGCACCATATTGTGTCGTAATATCTCGAAGTCCTTGCAGAAATCCTGGTTGAGGCGGTACTACACCCATATTTCCAGCAACAGGCTCGACAATAATACCTGCAATATCTTCGCCATATGTTTCAAAAGCATATCTGATACTTTCCAAATCATTGTACGCTACCGTAATCGTATTTGCGGCAACTCCTTCTGGCACACCAGGACTGTCCGGCAATCCTAATGTAGCAACACCTGAACCTGCTTTAATTAATAAGGAATCACCATGTCCATGGTAGCAGCCTTCAAATTTAATAATCTTATTTCGACCTGTATACCCGCGTGCTAAACGAATGGCACTCATCGTTGCTTCTGTTCCAGAGGATACCATGCGAATAATTTCGATCGATGGAACACGCTCTTTTACAAGGGTAGCAAGCTTGTTTTCAATTAATGTAGGCGCACCAAAGCTTGTTCCTAGCTCCGCTACTTCTTTAATACCTGCCACTACTTGATCATTCGCATGTCCTAAAATTAATGGTCCCCATGACAGCACATAATCAATATATTCATTGCCATCTAAATCGTAAATTTTAGAGCCTTTTCCTGACTGTATAAATACCGGATCTCTTTTAACCGATTTAAACGCTCGAACTGGGCTGTTAACACCACCTGGCATTAACTGGACCGCTTCTTTAAATGCTTCTTCTGACTTTTGATATGAACGCATATTTTCCCCTCATTTCCTATTGTTCTTTTAACCAGCGTGCTGCATCTTTCGCAAAGTAGGTAATAATTAAATCCGCACCTGCTCGTTTCATGCCGACAAGCATTTCCATTACTGTTTTCTGTTCATCAATCCAGCCGTTTTGTGCTGCAGCTTTTACCATGCTGTATTCACCGCTTACGTTGTAAATAACAATCGGAAGATGAAGTGCATTTTTCATATCGCGAACAATATCCAAATATGGCATACCAGGTTTTACAATAAGAAAATCTGCCCCTTCTGCCACATCCGATTCTGCTTCTCTTAACGCCTCTAAACGGTTGGCAGGGTCCATTTGATAGGCTTTTCGATCCCCAAATTGCGGTGTACTGTCTGCTGCCTCACGGAATGGACCGTAAAAAGCAGAAGAATATTTCACCCCATATGACATGATTGGTATATTGATGAAACCTGCTTTATCCAATCCTTGTCTTATTGCTGCAACAAAACCATCCATCATATTAGATGGTGCAATAATATCTGCACCTGCTTCTGCTTGACTGACAGCAGATTTTACAAGCAATTCGAGTGATTCATCGTTTAATACGTATCCTTCTTCGACGATGCCGCAATGCCCATGGCTTGTGTATTCGCATAAACAAGTATCGGCAATGACTACGATTTCTGGATAGTTCTTCTTTATGAATCGAATAGCTTCTTGTACAATCCCATGATCATGAAAAGCTTGCGTACCGCATTCGTCTTTTTCTAAAGGAATGCCAAATAATAAGACAGACTTAATTCCAAGTGCTTGCACTTCATCCATCTCTTCTGCTAAACGGTCTAAAGAAAGATTATATATTCCCGGCATCGAAGATATTTCTCGTTTAATATTCTCTCCTTCTGCGACAAAGATTGGATAAATTAAATCATCAATATGTAAATATGTTTCTCGTACAAGTGCTCTCATACTTGCAGATTGTCTTAGTCTGCGGTGACGTGTAAATTCCAAAGTCATATGAATTCTCCTCTATCTACTTATTTTTAAATATTGAACTAATTCTGCTATCATGCTATCGACGGTAAACACTTCCGGTAAAACATCAACTTTTATCTCATAGTAGTCTAACCTTTTTTTTGTAACAGGACCAATGCAAACAACTGTGCAATCACTTATTTTTTTTAGCAAATCATATTTTTCCACAACAGACATAAAATGATCAACTGTTGACGTACTTGTAAAAAAAAGAATGTCCAATTCTTTTTCCAATAGCTTTTTTGCCAACAGCTCTTCACTTTCTTTTGGAAAATACGTGTTGTACACAATTGCCTCTTCTATTGTAGCATTACATTTTTTTAAATTGGTACTAAGATAATCTCTTGCTAAGTTCCCTTTTACAATCAATATTTTTTCATTATTATGTAATAACGGCTTAAATTCTTCAACAAATGTTTCCGCAACGTATTCACTTGGAATAAACTCTGGTTGATATCCGAATGTTAACAGCGTTTTCGTTGTTTTTTCTCCGATCACCGCTATTTTTGGAACTTTATTCTCAAAGCCATCTAGTTGATGAAAAAAAGCCCGCACTCCGTTGCTGCTTGTAAATATAATCCAATCATAATAATCTTCCTTTTTACACTTTGATAACATGTCTGCAGGAAGCGGACATTCTCTAAAAGATAATAAAGGAATTTCAACTGGGATCCCGCCTAGTGCAGTAACCTCTTCAGAAAGTGAGGCTGCTTGTTTTTTTGACCGTGGAATCAGAATTTTTTTCCCAAGGAGCGGATCAGCCATCAATAATATGCTCCTCTTTTAACTGATCGATTAATTTCTTCGCCCCTTTTTTTGTTAAGATGGATGCAGCACGCTCTCCTACTTCGACTGGATTATTTCCACTTATTTTTTCTTTATAAACCGTTTTTCCATCTGGAGAGGTAACAAGCGCTGTTAAAACAACTTCTTTATCGTCTTGTATTTCAGCAAACCCTGCAATCGGAACTTGGCATCCACCATCCATTTTATTTAAAAATGCTCTTTCCGCATAAACAGTTCTTGTTGTTTCTTCACTTGATAGTTTACTTAATAATTCTAATACTTCTTTATCATCTTCCCTGCACTCAATTGCCAGTGCCCCTTGCCCTACAGCAGGAAGACAAACTTCCGGTTCAAGAAATTCTGTTACAACATCACTTGTCCAGCCCATTCTCGCTAATCCGGCAGCAGCCAATATAATGGCATCATAATCTTCTGTTTCCAGCTTTTTCAGGCGGGTATCAATATTGCCACGAATCCATTTAATTTCTAAATCCGGTCGTTCCGCTAGAAGTTGAGCTCCCCTTCTTAAACTGCTTGTTCCAACAATCGCTCCTTTTTTTAACTCTTTTAAAGGCGTATGATTTTTGCTGATTAATGCGTCTCGATGATCTTCTCTTTGCGGAATGCAGCCTATGATTAACCCACTCGGTAAAACAGCTGGCATATCCTTCATGCTATGTACCGCAATATCAATTTCTTTATTTAGCATTGCTTGTTCGATTTCTTTGACAAACAGACCTTTTCCGCCAACTTTTGACAGCGTTACATCTAAAATAACGTCTCCTTTTGTAACCACTTCTTTGACTTCAAAGTTAAAAGAGGAATCTAGTTTTTTTAATTGCTCGATCACCCAATTTGTTTGCGTTACTGCGAGCTTGCTTCTTCTTGAACCAACAATTATTTTTCTCATAAAACCCCTCCAAAAATTAGTTTAAACCTTCTAAAGCTGAACGTTCCCTTTTATATAACATTTATTTTTTGGGTTACCTTGAAAATAAGCTCTGTTGAAAAGGGTTTTCTGAAGCTTATCGCTCGCTTTCCGCGGGGCGAGCGCCAAGCCTCCTCGTCACTTTGCTCCTGCGGGGTCTCGCCTTTCTCGCTAATCCCACAGGAGTCGAGCGAACGCTTCTCCAAACCAACATCATTCTTAACTCTAACTCCTCATACCTTCACGCTGAATACACTTCTTATTTTCATCCCGCAGGAGTATCACGCCTTCCGCTCCAATCAACAATTAGCTTTAACACAGCCATTTTTTTAAAAGTGAAAAGAAGAAAAATTTCCAATTAAAAAGAAATTAATCAAGACGATTAAAAAACTAGCAATATTTAATAAAGCGATATTTTTCCCTCTTCTTTTGTTAGAAACACGTAAGTACAAATAGGTGCTATATGTTAATAATACAATAAATGATCCAATTATTTTCGGATCATACCAAGTAAAATAAGGTTTTTGAATGATTGCCCATTGAATGCCAAGAATTAATGCAATTAAAAGGATCGGAACACTTATGACATTTAACACATAAGAAATTTGCTCCAGCTTTGCTAAATCAGGAATTCTTTTTAATCTTTTTCCCCAGCGCTTTTTTTTGAGAAGATCATATTGAAGGCAATATAACAGCGAAAAAATAAACGAAAGTGAAAAAGCTCCATAAGATAAAATAGCGGCAGTAATATGAATAAAAAGCAGTTCAGAAACGGCTTGTTCCGCAAGTCCTTCCCCTTGCTCCCGAATAGGGGCAAAAGAGTGGATGGCCATCATAATAAAACCTAATAAATTCGTAAAAAAAACAAAAAAGTCTACCTTCAATAAGCGGTTTATCGCAAGTGATAAGGAAATTAATACCCACGTATAAAAATATAATCCTTCCATAATGGTCAGCACAGGAAATCTTCCCGTTTCCATCATGTATAATCCCAGTAAAGAAGTTTGTAACACCCAAACAAATGAAAGTAACCAGAAAGCTGTTTTATTTGCTTTCTGGTTATTATGCATATAATCAAAAAAATAAAACAAAACAGAAAATGCATATAAAATAATCATTAATTCATGAAGCCTTGTCATGTACATATCCTGCATATATGCTTCCCCTCTAACAATCCAATTCCTATTAAATCGGAATAACATGAAAACTATTTTGTACAATAATTATAAATTTTTAGGGTTGTAATGTTGCTTGATAAGAAGTCGTGTAAACTTCTTTTTCTTTTTTAGTCGGCTGCTGCTTGTCCAGCCTATCTTGCAACTGAAAGATTTTGATAAATAACTCCAATGAGTTTTCTGCATCTTTTGTTGAAGCCAATTCCTTCACTTGCAGAATCGGATCTTTTAACAGCTGATTAATAATACTTTTTGTATGCTTATTTAATACTTTCTTATCTCGTTCGCTAAGATGCGGCAGTTTTCTTTCTATACTTTTCATCGTTTCAGATTGAATAGAAATTGCTTTTTCGCGTAAAGAAGATATAACAGGGACAATTCCTAATAAATGCAGCCATTGATTAAATTCTACTATTTCTTCTTCAATCATCAGCATGGCTTTTGCTGCTTCCTTTTGTCTTTCTTGCAGATTAGCTTCCACGATGCCTTCTAAATCATCTATATCATAAAGAAAAACACTTTCCAGTTCAGCTAATGCAGGGTCTAAGTCCCTTGGAACCGCAATATCCACCATAAAAAGAGGCATTCCTTTACGGACTTTTTCAATATTTTGCATCATCGTTTTTGTAATAACAAAATTTTTAGCCCCTGTTGAACTAATTAAAATATCAGCATCCATTAAAGCACACTGCAGCTCATTAAACGGCTTTGCCTTTCCTTCAAATCGATCAGCCAATCCTTGGGCTTTTTCAAAAGTACGATTGATCACCGTAACATTTTTAGCCCCATTGCTATATAAGTTTTGAATTGCTAGTTCGCCCATTTTTCCAGCGCCTAAAATAAGGACATTTTTATTTTCGATTGTTCCAAAAATCTTTTTCGCCAGTTCCACAGCCGCATAACTAATTGAAACGGCATTTCCGCCGATTTCCGTTTCAGTATGGGCTTTTTTTGCTAATGTAATTGCTTGTTTAAAGAGTTGATTAAAAACCGTACCGACAGCTTTAATTTTCTGTGCTTCAAAAAAACTATCTCGTACTTGGCCAAGTATTTGTGTTTCTCCTACGACCATAGAGTTTAATCCGCATGCCACTTCAAACAAATGGTTGATTGCACCGTCTTGCTCATAAACAAATAAATATGGAACAAATTCTTTTTGCTCTATTCCAAACCATTCTGATAAAAACTCTTTTATATAATAGCGACCGGTATGCAGCTGGTCGACCACAGCGTATATTTCTGTTCTATTGCATGTTGAAACAATCACATTCTCTAATACACTTTTTTTATGCTGCAACTGATTCATTGCTTCCCCGATGCTTAATGAATCAAAAGTTAAACGCTCACGTATTTCTACTGGGGCAGTTTTATAATTAAGACCAACAACAATTATATGCATAAGTTAAATAGCACCCCTAACATTTCGAATAAACAGAAGCTTATTTATAATAATTCTAAATATAGATTTATCATAACAGATTTTCTTCACAAATGTATAAAAAACAATCGCCTATTTGTGAACAAAATGTGAAATTCAAAAAACAATCGCTATTTATCATTTTACCATAACATGCACCAATCTGCCGTATCGACTTTTTTCCATTTGCTCTTTTCGTACAGATTATTGTTATATAACCCGCAGCCTGAATACACTTCGCTTTCCGCGGACGAGTGCCGAGCCTCCTCGTCGCTATGCTCCTGTGGGGTCTCGTCTTTCTCGCTTTTCCCACAGGAGTCTACGTGTATTCAGGCTGCTCAGTGCTTCAATCATGTTTATTGTTTTATTCAAAAACATTAAACTTTTAGAAAACAGCCTTTCCATTAATTATGATCATTCATTTACTCGCTTATTATCTCTTAATTGGAACTATTTTACTCATGATAATTTAATCGTATTAAACTGTCTTTGGAAATCTTGCTATCTTATTTTTTTATCCATTTCATTCTTTACTAATATGTTAAACAGATATTCGCTGGGCGTAGGAAAATGTCGACTGACGTGTATAAGAATTCCTTGGTTTAAAGCATTGTGAATGGATGAAAATTTTATATAATTTTCCTAATACTAGATTGCAAATTTCATCATATCCAAATAAAATGGTTAAGTTAGTTATATGACTTATTTAGGAGTGTACGTAATGAAAAATAACTATATGAAAACAGCCTCTGGACTGTACATTAATTATTTTATTCTCGGTATGGTGAATATCATGCTTGCATCGAATATGCCTTATTTAACAAAACAATTAAATACAGACAGTGCAGGGATCAGTTACCTTATTTCAGCAATAGGGATTGGTAAATTATTTACTTATTCACTTTCAGGAATCTTGTCTGACAAATTCGGAAGAAAACCACTGATTTTATTTTCAGCGTTAGCAATGGGGATTTTTCTTGTCGGGATTCCATTAGCGCCGTCTTATCAAATCGCTTTTCTGTTTGCTATTCTTGCCGGAATTGCTAATTCAGCGATGGATGCAGGGACTTATCCAGCACTGATCGAAATTTTTCCGAAATCGACTGGGTCTGCTAGTGTATTGGTAAAGGCATTTATGTCTGCAGGAGCAGCTCTACTCCCATTGATGATTGCATTTTTTGCTAATCAAGATATGTTTTATGGCTATTCCTTTTTTATTCCAGCAGCGATTTATTTTCTTAATATGATGTTCTTATTTACGATGTCATTTCCTCATCATAAAATGGAAAACAACAGCATCTCGGAAGATGATTCTGCAAATAGGAAATTTCACTCAAAACCGCAATTTTGGAAAGAGGGACTTGCTCTTATCATCATGGGGTTCACATCCACTTCCCTTTTTACTGTTGCGCAAATTTGGCTGCCAACCTTTGGACAAAAAGTGCTCGGACTGTCTAGTACAAGCTCCGTTAAATTATTAAGCTATTATAGCATCGGTGCCTTAATTTCTGTTTTAGCATTGTCCATTTTGTTAAAAAAAGCAATCCGACCAATCCATGTCGTTGTCATCTATCCAATCATTACCTTTTTGTCCGTAATGGTTTTATTAACATTAAAATCACCTAGCATAGCGATCATTGCTTCTTTCTTTTTAGGTTTTTCTACAGCAGGTGTTTTTCAGTTAACAATAGCCATTATGACCGAATTATTCTGGGAAAGAAAAGGGACGGTTACGGGATTAGTCGCGACGGCTGCAGGTTTTGCTTCTGTACTATTGCCAATTGCAACTGGGTTAATGTCGAAAACCGGACATATATCCATTATCTTTATTTTTGATGCTGCAATTTCTTTAATAGGACTTACAGCAGCAGCCTTTGTAAACTTCAGATATAGAAAGATTGTAAAAGAGGATTTGGGCAAAAAAGTAAGTTATTCTGCATCATAGTTAGAATAGCGGAAGCGCCTTGAACAGCCCCGAAGAAAAATGTTCTATTGGCTCAAAAGTGTCTTTTACTTTTAGATACAAGAGGTTATCTTCCGCTAGAGGATATTACAAAATTACAGGTCTAAGTACAAAAAAAATACGAAAATTACTATAATAGTGTACGTAATTATAAAAGCTTTGCAATAAATAATGCAAAGCTTTTTATTATTGGCTGTTTTCTCAAAGTTTGTTGTTTTTTACGTAAAAAAATGGGAGAAAAAGTACTCAGCAGCCTGAATACACGTAGACTCCTGTGAGAATGCGAGAAAGACGAGACCCCCTCGCAGGAGCGTATGCGACGAGGAGGCTCGACGCTCGCCCACGGAAAGCGAAGTGTATTCAGGCTGCGAGTTTAAAAGCAACAATCTATAGCCTTATTATTATTATCGTTTTTTTTGAAATCGTTAAATATATGGTTCTGGTTTAAAAACTTTTATTAAAGGCACCACCTTACGTAGAAATAATTCCTTTTTCAATCCCCTTAACTACTGCCCCGACTCTCGTTTGCACATCAAGCTTTCTGAAAATGGAAGTCAAGTGATGTTCAACTGTGCGTTTGCTTATGTATAACATTTGAGCAATATCTTCATTCGTCTTTTCTTGGGCAATAAACAACAGAACCTTCACTTCAGTCTCACTCAACACTTTTTCGTTATTTACCTTTAGCAAATCAAAGGGTATAAGAACATTATTTAATGTAACTTGTTTTATAACGGATAGAAGCTGTTCATCAGAAGATTCTTTAGGCAAAAAAGCATGTACACCAATATCTAGAGCATTTTTATGATATTCTTCTGTATAAAAGCCAGAAATTAAGATGATTTTGATCTTATTGCCAAACTTTCTCTTTAATTCTTTGGCCAGAATCAGACCATTCATTTGTTTCATACGAACATCAGAGACAACAACATCACATTTCGTGTGGTCAATGTTCATTAAGGCTTCTAAAGGATCAGAAAAGGAATCAACAATTTCCACCATTTCACTATTATTCAAAACATTTGATAAGCTTGACAGCAACATCTTGTGATCATCTACAAGAATAATCTTGATTTTATTCTTCATGCACATTCACCACCTTTTGGGAAAATGGAATATTAATCATCGCTCTTGTTCCCACTCCATTTCTACTCACGATCTTCAAGCTTCCACCATACATGTCGGCTTGTTTTTTAATAGAATGCAAACCGATGCTTTTGCTACTATCAACATTTTCATTATTTATTCCTTGTCCACATCCTGCACAACCACTGTGATCCAATTCTGGTTGATAGTTAAAAGAATTTCTATTTGCTTTGCCTTCGCATGTTTTATAACATTTGTAACTAACTCTTTCATCATCCTGAAAATAACATGCTTAACAGGGACACTTATATGCGTTTCATCACATTGCTCCATATTGAGAACAATATTTACAATATGATTTTTCATCGTTTCTTTTACAAATGATATTGTTGTTTTCGCTAGACCTAAATCTTCAATCATGGAAGGATATATATCAGTGCATAAATCCCTGAGTTGATATAATATATCTTCACTATCATCAATTACATTTTTCACTAGTTTTTTATTGGCACTTTGTTTTTCTAATTCACGTAAATTTCTGATTATCCCCACTACATTTTGGATGATGTTATCATGTATCAACATCATTATTTTTTCTCTTTCCATTTCTTTAGCTATAATAATTAAGTTATCATTTATATCTATTGTATCAGTCTGGAAAACTGTCTTTTGAAATTTATTTCTTCGAGTCAGATTCCAATTATCCAATTTTTGATAAAACAAATACAAAGTACTAGTTAAAATAACACCAAAAAAAGCGATCATCCATTTGTTTTGTGTATTCACAAAAAGAAACAGATTGTAAGTTAGTATTACGGTCATAACAGAGTACATTCCTCTAAAAAATAAGATAGGAATACTTTGTGAAAAAGGGATGGAGCCGTTTAAGATTAAAATAAAAAAAGCAACAAGCAAATGTAAAGGAAAAAATAAAATCGTAATGATAAATGGAAAGATGTGTTGTCCCGCAAAAATATAAAATAAATAAAATGGTAGAAAGCTTATAAGTAAAGCTAATGCAAAAAGAACCGTTTGATATTTTTCTTTTTTTGATATATTACTCATTAAATGTACAAGCAAAATAAAAATACTGGTAAAAATCCCTACAGCGAATGGGATAAAGATAAAGGAATTAAGCCATTCTATTAAGAAGTACGGTAAGGAATAAACAATATGTATGCCCATGAAAATAGTTCCTATAATAGATAAACAGAAAAAAAGTGTTGGTATATATTTTATAATGGCAACCCTTTTATTGATTAAGAAACGAAAGGTAAAATGAATAATAAAGGTAGGAAGCCAAAGTAAGGTAAGATATAAACAAACCCTGCCAATAAATTGACCTTCACTCGAAGGAATTGCTACTAAAAAACCGATTCCATTCGTTAACGAGACAAGCGCCAAATAAAGAACTTGTTTTGAACCAGTCCATTTATAAAAAGTAAACAAGGCTATAAACATGGCAACAAGTGTGATGATTGTCATGAATAGATATTTGTATATGTTTTTACTATTTTCAGAAGAAAAAACAATATTTACTATTTTTCCATTGTCCTCTATCTTCATTTCTTGGGCTTTATTAATGACAAACCATTTTCTTACGCTGACTTGATCCCAAGGGTCTTGTTGATCAATCGAAATAATTTTTGCACCGATGGGAATTTTCAGCATTTCCGCTTCACTTCCTGGATAAACCTTATTGATCACCCATTTATGATGAATATCTTGCTTAAGCATTACCCCCACATAATTTGAATTTTTTATCCCCTGTAAAAAAACAAAAAAAATGCCAATGAATAAAAGAAAACAAAAAAGAACGATTTTATTTTTATGTATTAATACAAATCTCATTAAATCCCCCTTATTAGATAAAACTTTATTCCTATTGATTTTTCTATTATATCTGCTTTTGTTGAGAATTGTAATATTATTCCTTATTTTATATTCCAAAAAGTAAAAATATCAAATGCGGAATAACGCAATTTAACCTACGTAAAGCCCCGATGTTTTCAAGAACGTTTCCTTATATGTTTTATATAGGTTTTTAAATAAGGAGGATGATATATGACTATACTCATGTATAAAGATATTAATCAAATTCTTGGTGATGCAAAAAAACGATTCCTGAGTTATGGTTTTAGATTAGCAGAACATCATTTCCATAATGTTCATTTTAATTTAATTAATCATGAAGCAAGTGCATTGTGCAACATTTTTTATTCAGGAAAATGGTCACAAAAAGAAAACGCAGACCATCCCCATTTAACTACTTTAGATGGGTTTTTAATTGCTTTGCACATGAGTGAAAATTTTATCTGTAAACTTTTTAATTTCTCCAAACAGGATTTAGAAAAACTATGGATTTGTGGTGTACATATTAAATCTGGTGCTAATGCTACCAATCATTTAGATAAGATATCTATTCATTCTAAATACATGGGTACGACAAAAGCAAAGATTGAAAATTATTTTACTAGTACTTTTGAAACTAAAGTTAGTAATATGACTATTAAATTGGAGATTGGTCATCCCATAAAAGAGTTAACTGCCCGAAACAGTCTTTATCAAGAAAGCTTAGAAAACTATATTTCGTTTTGTTACGACCATTTATTAAAGTGCTTTGATCAACAAGTGGGATTGACTATTGTGGATTTAGATAATTTTGAAATCATTTCTAAAATAAAAATAATCACCCAAAAAGATTTAGATTCTAGTACATATAATGGTATGTCTTCTGGGTTCTTTCCTTGTTACACACTAGTAGATATATTTGTTTGTGCTTCTCAACAGATACAAGCATTATTTTACCAATTAGATCAAATTGATAGACAACATTCTAATAATTTGTGGATGCGAGAAATTAAACTTAAGTATGATTCTCCGTATAAAACGCTTAAGGATTTTTATCAACTTGTTTCTGTAAATAATATCAAACGCTTAAATTTAAGAGGAAGTGAGTGGAGAACAGGAACGTTTAGCGTTACATTACCCAATTTAAGCGGTTTTGAATTGAAAGTTAAAGTTGCACATCAACTTCCTAATAAAAAGGCTCTGTTAAACGATAATGTTGTTTATGGGAAGGAAATCTGCAAGACTCCTGTGGAAAAACGGGCTGACAAGACCCCTCAGTGAGGAACGGAGGTCACTGAAGAAGTGTTTTATTATATAAATTATAGGTAAAACCCTTATATTTAATAGGAGGAAAATGGTATAGAGAGTTTGAAAACGACCATCATGTTGGTTAGGAGAGGCGTCCACACGACTCCTGCGGGATTAGCGAGACAGGCGAGACCCCACAGGAGCAAAGCGACGAGGAGGCTCGGCGCTCGCCCCGCGAAAAGCGTGTGGTAAGCCTCGGAAAACCGAACGAAAACCTCGAAATGCTTGGATTTTCACTATCTATATTTCATAGCGTCCACTTTTTCAGTGACCTCGAGGAACGAGCGAGGAGGCTTGAAAGAATGTCCGCGGAAAGGGAGTGGATTCCCTGACCTTTTGAAAATCAACAATGGAATTTAACAGAGCCAATAAAAAAATAAAGGAAGGAATTTAATGATGAATCAACCTATAAAAGTAGCTATTTCAGGCTCCTATTCTTCTGGAAAAACTACTACAACAGAAGCTTTATCGGCATTAACTGGTATTAACAGATCTTATGCACGTACAATGAGAGAATTGCTCCCAGTTTATGCACCGGGTAAAGAATTAGAAGAATGTACTATATTTGAATTATATGAACTTGGAATACGTAGATTTGTTGAGCGAGCCATAAATGAAAATAATATAGTTGGTAGCTATGTTACTGATGGATCTTCCATTCATGAATATATTTATGGTCTTGCTAGATTAAAATATGATATTTATATGGGAAACAATTACATCAAAAAAGCTATATCAAGAATTGCAATTTTACCATATAAAAAAGTACTAAATGGTTTTATTGACAGCTTTGGTAATATAGTTAAAACCTATGCAAAAGATTACTATGATATATTCATTCATTTACCTATTGAATTCCCTTTAGTTAGAGACGGTCATCGACCTCAGAGTGAAACTTTTCGATCAATTTGCAATGATTTACTATTGGATACGATAAAAGAACTTGGCATCGATTATTTAGTAGTCCATGGATCTCTTGAGAATAGGCTTAAGCAGATAGTTGATAGGTTAAATTTAAAATGTATGATGAGTTATGAAGAGGCTATAAGCATAGCTACAGAAAGAACAAGACTCTCTTATAAGGTGGGTATATAATGAATAAATTCTTAGATAGATTAGGCGTTTTTTTGCAAAAATATCGTTTTTTTATGGCGATGTTATTTTTAATATTGATTGTTTCTGGGGGAATGTTCGGAACAAAAGTTACACCTCTATTAAGCGGGGGAGGATGGGATGTCGACAACTCCCAATCGCTAACCGCTAAACAAGCGACGAAAGAAGGTTTTACAGGGCGTGGAGAGACCTCACTTACACTCGTTGTTCAAGATAAACACAACAAAGTTGGTACGGAAGCTTACAATGATACACTAAAAAAGATTGTTCAACATTTAGAAAAAGAAGATGGGATCGAATCCATTTATACACTACTCGATGCACCGTCTGAAGCCCTTGCGAGTATGACAGGAAAAGATAAGCATACAAGCATTGGATTTGTTAGTTTGAAAACGAAAGAAGGTTATGCAATAAACAACCTTCCAGATATGGAACAGCGGCTTGATCATGCTGCAAACAAAGAACAGGCCAAAGCTTATTTGGTTGGGATTTCCGCTGTTTGGGGTGATACCACTGTTTATAGTCAAAAGGGATTAGCCTCAGTAGAAATATTTGTTATGCCGTTAATTTTTATCGTGCTGCTTTTTATTTTTAGAAGTGTTGTTTCAGCCCTGACATCTCTACTCGTAACAATGGCATCCGTAGTCATGAGTTTAGGCATCCTTTATTTTATCGCATCACATATGGAGTTATCGGCATTCGTGTCAAATGCGGTCACCATGCTTGGGATGGGAATAGGAATTGACTATACCTTATTTATGGTTAGTCGATTCAAAGACGAATTAAAGACAAAAGATAAGCTTTTAGCTATAAAAACTACTTTGAAAACAGCAGGTAGAACCGTTTTCTTTTCAGGTTTAACAGTTATTGCTTCAATGTCATCACTATTTCTTGTAAACTTGTCGGCCATTCAATCTATTGCAATAGGTTCAATTGTTGTTGTTGCGATGTCCATTATCACAAATCTTTTATTAATGCCAGTTATTTTGTATCTTCTTGGAAATAACATTAATCGTTTAACACTTCCTTGGTTTAAAGAGAAATCTCAACCTGAAACAACGGGTTGGTACCGCTTCACGAAAGGAGTTATGAAGAAACCACTCTTTTTCTTGTTCGTTTCTCTTATACTAATCGCAATTTGTGCGTTTCCAGCTAAAAATTTAAAAACCTTCACCCCTGATGTAAGAATTTTGCCAAGTGAATCTTTAGTGAGACAAGGTTATCAGCTTATTGAAAAACAATTTGAACGCGGCGCAACCAATCCAATTAGTATTGTGATCCAAAGTAAATCAGGAAATATAGCTTCAGAAGAAAACCTAGAGTATATAAATAAATTAAACAAGAAAATTAGCCAGTCAAAAAATGTTGAAAATATTTATTCATTATTTACCGTATTAAACACGAATGATCCTGATCAAATAAAAACAATCTTAAGTAAGCAATATGAGCAATTACCGCAAACAGATCAGCTTGCTATTAAACGTTATTTAAATGATAAACAAAATACTATGGTGATTGATGTTAGTACTGGGACATATTCCGCTTCAGAAAAAAGTGCTCGGTTAGTAAAAGATATCCAAGATAACTATACAGATAAAGCCAATAAACCTAATGATTTAACCGTTTCTGTTGGTGGGCCAACATCTGAAGGGATTGATACGAATCGTGTCATTTCTGATGGTCTTATTCCTGCTATCGCCAGCATGCTAGTCATTGGCTATATCATTTTGTTCTTCACATTCAAAAGTGTATTTTTGCCACTTAAAGCCATTATGATGAACTTGCTGTCCATTGGAGCAACATATGGAATCCTTGTGTTCGTTTTTGCAGATGGTCATGGTGCATCATTGTTCCATGTTGATGCAAATGGCTATATACAGAATTTCGTTCCTATTCTACTTGTTTCTCTGTTATTTGGACTTAGTACAGATTATGAAGTATTACTTCTTAGCAACGTAAAAGAACTGTATGAAAAAACAGGGAACAATACAGATAGCGTGGCACTAGGGCTTAATAAAACAGGACCGCTGATTTCAGGTGCAGCACTATTAATGATTGCCGTTTTCGGTGGGTTTGCCTTCTCAAATATGCTTCCCATCCAAACACTTGGTTTTGGAATGGCCGTCGCCATCTTGGTAGATTCCACCATTATTCGATTTATCATGGTTCCAGCTTCAATGGCTTTACTTGGAAAACGGAACTGGTGGATGCCATTTAGAAAGAAAAGGGTTGTTGACGAACGTAAGGAATCATTAAATCAAATGGCAACAAAGTAAACTTTAATTGAACGTAAAGACAAAACAAGCGAGGTAAAGCAAGTGAACCAAACGCTTGTTTTGTTTTTTCCAAGAGAAACTTCCTCTATCAATAGGAATCGAGAATCTTATTGCCAAACCAAGCCCCATTCCTCCCGCCTTGCTTTGACGCGATTTATCGACTGAGAAAAAACGCTGAAAAAGGAAATCAAGATCGTGATCTGGAACACCTATCCCATTATCTTCGATGACAAAAAAGGCATACTCCCCTTTTATATACCCATTCATATCGATTTTTAGCTCTTCATTTGCACCGTACCTAACAGTATTACTGAATAAATTTACAAATACCCTTATGTTCTTTCTATTAATAAATTCAAGGAGGAATAAAATAAAAATGAAAAAACAAAGGACATGAGGCGGAGCAACAAAAAAAGGATTCCTTCCCCTTCGTGTCGAAATGAACTAAGGGAGCAAAGATACGCTGACTCCTTATACCTATCAAACGAGACAAAAAAACAAGTAATTCTGATTAACAGGAAGATTTATGTTTACTCCTTGTATAGTAACAATATCTTTCGGATTCAGTTTAAGTTACTGGAAGCGGAGGAAAAAATGAAAACGCAAAAACTATTCTCTGGCATGATATTAATCGGCTTTGGATTATATATTCTTTTAAAAGAATATCCAATTCCATCTCTTTCATCACTTTTTGTTTGGCCAACATTATTATTGATTGTCGGAATCGCTTTTTTATTTCAAGGATATTGGGGAAAAGATCACGGTTCGATTTTACCTGGTGTGGTGTTGACTGGTTTCGGACTTCATTTTCATTTAG
The DNA here is from genome assembly GCF_052663115.1 of Niallia yueguangensis. NCBI lineage: Bacteria > Bacillati > Bacillota > Bacilli > Caryophanales > Bacillaceae > Niallia > Niallia yueguangensis. The sequence goes on along the minus strand of NZ_JBQTCX010000007.1, from coordinate 100,006 downwards.
TGAATAAACTTGCCATTTGGCCAGATCATACTGGCACATTCTTATTAATTATTGCATTAGGATTTATACTGCAACAACAAAAATCGGGACAAGGCATGATGAATGGACTATTATTTTTGTTGTTAGCCATCTTTTTATTATTTAACCAAGACATATTAAAATCACTAGGATTTTTAAAAATAAGTACAAATACAATGAATAAAATTATACCTATTCTTTTCCTGCTTCTAGGAGCGTATTATTTGCTTACAAGGAAGAAGTAACTATTTTTCATTACAGATGTAAGCAGCCACTAAAAATTTCTTTTTAGTGACTGCTTTTTCTTTTTTTGCTGCTCAAAGCTTTTCCTCTACTATATAAAAAAATGATGAGCACCGATTAAGTACTCACCATTAATTAAAACTTTATCTATTTTGATTCCTTATCAACCAAAACCGCTGGCGCTTATTTCGCCAAATACTGCAGCAGCGACCATACTTTATCTTTTCCTTCGCCTGTTTCAGAAGAGAAAAGAATCAAATAATCGTCTTCGCTTAAATCGAATGTTTCTTTTGTTACTTTTAAATGCTTCTGCCATTGTGACTTGGATATTTTATCCGCTTTTGTCGCGATAATGACACAAGGGATATTATAATGCTTTAAAAAATCATACATTAATATATCGTCTTTTGTTGGGGGATGGCGAAGATCAGTAATTAAAATAACCGCTCTCAGCTGATCTCTTGATGTGAAATACGTTTCAAGCATTTTCCCCCATGCTTCCCGTTCCTTTTTCGAAACTTTTGCGTATCCGTATCCAGGAACGTCTACAAAATGAAGCATTTCATTAATTAAATAAAAATTTAATGTTTGTGTTTTACCAGGCTTGGAGGAAATGCGAGCTAGCGCTTTTCTTCCAAGCATTTTATTAATAAACGAGGATTTCCCTACATTTGATCTACCTGCTAATGCAAATTCTGGTATATCTGCATCAGGATATTGGTTTGGCCTTACAGCACTAATAACTATTTCTGCACTATTTACTTTCAAGAATGTACACTTCCGTTCAGAGCATGTTTTAATACTTCGTCTACATGGGATACAAGAATAAATTCAAGATCCTCACGTATACTTTCTGGAATATCTTCCAAGTCTTTCTCATTGTCTTTTGGTAAAATAATGGTGGTTAAACCAGCACGATGGGCGCCCAATGATTTTTCCTTTAATCCACCAATCGGCAACACTCTACCTCTTAATGTTACTTCCCCTGTCATCCCGACTTCTTTTCTGATTGGCTTGCCAGAAAGAGCAGAAACAAGAGCAGTAACCATTGTAATTCCCGCAGAAGGACCATCTTTTGGTACAGCACCTTCTGGAACATGGATATGAATATCATTTTTTTCATGAAACTTTGGATCAATCCCAAGTTCCTCAGATTTAGAGCGGATATAACTGAATGCTGCTTGAGCGGACTCTTTCATTACATCGCCTAATTTACCTGTTAACACTAACTTCCCTTTTCCAGGTGCTAATGATACTTCTATCTGCAGCGTATCACCGCCGACCGTTGTATAAGCAAGACCTGTTGCCACTCCAACTTGATCTTCCTCTTCAGCCTTCCCAAATCTAAATTTCGGTTTGCCGAGAAACTCTTCTACATTTTTGCTTGTTAAAATAATTTTTTTCTTTTCACCAGATACGATTATTTTCGCTGTTTTCCGGCAAATGGTTGCTATTTGTCTTTCTAGACCACGTACGCCTGCTTCCCGCGTATATAAGCGGACAATTTGTTGAATTGCATCTTCTCTTATTTGAAGCTGACCTTTAGTTAAACCATGATCTTTAATTTGTTTTGCTAATAAATGGTCTTTTATGATGTGTATTTTTTCAAGCTCTGTATAGCCAGCGATCGAAATAATTTCCATCCTATCCCTTAGTGGAGCTGGAATCGTTGCTAAGTTATTCGCAGTTGCGATAAACATCACGTTTGAAAGATCATATGTTTCTTCAATATAATGATCGCTAAAGTTGTGATTTTGTTCTGGATCCAATACTTCCAGCATCGCTGCCGAAGGATCTCCGCGAAAATCGTTTGACATTTTATCAATTTCATCTAATAAAAATACCGGGTTGATTGTTCCAGCTTTTTTCATTCCTTGAATGATTCTGCCAGGCATTGCTCCTACATATGTTCTGCGATGTCCTCTTATTTCTGATTCATCCCGAACGCCCCCTAAAGAAATGCGCACAAAATGACGATTCAGAGATTTAGCAATAGAACGAGCTAAGCTTGTTTTCCCGACTCCCGGAGGTCCTGCTAAACATAAAATAGGTCCTTTTAAAGAATTGGTTAAGTTTTGCACCGCTAAATACTCTAACACTCTTTCTTTAACCTTTTCAAGTCCATGATGATCTTTATTTAAGATTTTTTCTGCTTTGACAATATTTAAATCATCTTCTGTCGCTTTTGACCAAGGCAATGCAATTAACCACTCAATATAATTGCGAATAACAGAGCTTTCAGCAGAAGTAGAAGGTATTTTTTCATATCGGTCCAGCTCTTTTAAAGCCGTTGTTTTTACATGTTCTGGCATACCGGCTGCTTCAATTTTTTCTGTGAGTGAACTTACTTCTCCACTCTTGCCGTCTTTATCGCCAAGTTCCTTTTGAATAGCTTTCATTTGTTCTCGCAAATAATATTCTTTTTGCGTTCTTTCCATTGATTTTTTTACACGCTGTCCTATTTTCTTTTCTAAATTTAGGACTTCTTTTTCATTGTGAATAATATCAATCACATAATTGATTCTTTTTTTATTTTCAAACGTTTCGAGAATATGTTGTTTTTCTTTTAATTTAATTGGTAAATGGGAAGCAATAATATCGGCCATTCTTCCTGGCTCTTCCATATCTGATACAGCAGAATATGTTTCATTTGATATTTTCTTTGAAATTTTTATGTATTGCTCAAAATATTGCAGCATCGTGCGCATTAATGCTTCATCTTCCACGTTCTTGGAAGTATCTTCTTCATATATTTGCAAGCTTGCAGCAAAATACCCATCTTCTTCTATTAATTCCTGAAATTCAGCTCTTTTAAGCCCTTCTACTAATACCCTTATCGTACCGTTTGGCAGCTTTAACATTTGTTTTACTTTTGTTAATGTACCTATTTTGTATAAATCCTCTTCAGAAGGATCATCCATATCCATATCTTTTTGCATGGTTAAAAAAATTAAATGGTCATCTACCATTGCTTTTTCAAGTGCCTGCACCGATTTATCACGGCCTACATCTAAATGTAGCACCATCGTTGGATAAACAAGCAAACCTCGAAGCGGCAGGAGGGGGACAATTGTATTCTTGATTTCCTCCATCACGTTGCACCTCCAGCTATAAAAAATTCCTTTACATTTCTAATACTTTGTACAATTCTATCTTATTTATGAAAAAGTGTCTATTAACTAGGGTTATAATGATGATATGCAGCATAATACTTTTTCTTTCTCAATATTAAATTCCTAGTATTTTTCCATATTCACTAAAAATAGAAGATAGTGTTAGTATCTTAACAAACTGCATTTAATATGTCATAAAAAAATATATTTCTAAAGGATATTCCTCTATTATAAATCAATTTTTATAGTTAGGAAAACTTTCCTATTCATTTTTCAAAATACTGAATAACACATTACTTAAAAAAGCTTTAATTTTCCCTATTGTGAGGAAAATTAAAGCTTTTTTACAAGGCTGATCAAGGCGCTTTCGCTTTGTCCAGCTACAGCTCCTAGCCCTTATGAATAATAAAACCCTTTTCCTCTGAAAGTAAATAACACTTTCTGAGGAAAATGAACATTTTTCTTCATTACATACTTTTTTTCTTTGTTATGTCTATTGTTGCTTGTATTGCTTCTTCTTTTAACGATTCTTTAATTAAAGCATGATCCAATACTTCTGTTATTGTCGTAACTGGAATGAGCGTAATTCCTTGGACTTCCTGCAGTACGGATTGCATATTTTCTTTTGGAATAATTACTTTTTGCACTCCTGCTTTTTTGGCAGCTTTCACTTTTGCAAGCACACCACCAACAGGCTTCACCTTACCATGTATACTTATTTCACCTGTCATAGCTACTTTACGATCAATTGGAAATTTATAAATGGCAGAATAAATTCCTGCTGCCATTGATATACCTGCAGATGGACCATCAATTGGTACACCACCCGGAAAGTTTACATGAATATCATATTGATCTGCCGGTACATTCATCGAACGAAGAACAGTAATTACATTTTCAATAGACCCTCTTGCCATACTTTTTCTTCTAATTGATTTTCCTTGTCCTCCGATGCTTTCTTCTTCTACAATGCCTGTAATATTAATAGAACCTTTCTCCTTAGCTGGAATAACGGTAACCTCTATTTCCAACAGCGCTCCGATATTCGTTCCATATACGGCTAAACCATTTACAGAGCCAACAGATGATTCTTTGTTAATTTTTCTTTCCATTCGCGGCACAAGCTGACTAGAATTAATAACCCACTCTAATTCTTCCTCTTTAATAAAGCTTCTGTCTTCACCTATAGCCAGTCCAGCAGAGATTTGAATAATATTAACAGCTTCTCTTCCATTTCTTGCATATTCAGCTAATATTTCCAATGAATGATCACTAATCGTCAGCTTGACTTTATCAGCAGCTTTTTGACCAATCTTCACTACTTCCTCTTTCGTTAATTCTCGAAAAAATACTTCCATACAGCGGGAACGAATAGCCGGCGGTATTTCATTAGGAGTTCTCGTTGTTGCCCCAATTAACCGAAAATCAGCAGGCAGACCATTTTTAAAAATATCATGAATATGGGAAGGTATTTGCGTATTTTCTTCATTGTAGTACGCACTTTCAAGAAATACTTTACGATCTTCCAACACTTTTAATAACTTATTCATTTGGGTCGGATGCAGCTCGCCTATCTCATCAATAAACAATACGCCTCCATGTGCATTCGTAACCGCGCCTTGCTTTGGCTGTGGTATCCCTGCTTGTCCCATCGCGCCAGCACCTTGATAAATCGGGTCATGAACCGAACCAATTAAAGGATCTGCTATTCCTCTTTCATCAAATCTTGCTGTCGTTGCATCCAACTCAACAAATACAGAGTTCATTCGAAAAGGAGACTTCTGAGCTTTTTTTGCTTCTTCTAACACAAGTCTAGCAGCTGCTGTTTTCCCTACTCCAGGTGGTCCGTATATAATCACATGTTGAGGGTTGGGACCGCAAAGCGCAGCCTTCAGAGATTTAATTCCATCTTCCTGGCCGACAATATCTGCAAAGCTAGTAGGACGAACCTTTTCCGATAAAGGCTCTGTTAACGAGATGGAGCGCATTTTTCGCAATTGATCCATTTCCTTTTTTGATTCGCGATCAATCGATACTTTTTGTGTTCGTTGACTTTTAAGTAAATTCCAAAAGTAAAGTCCAATTATTATGCCAAAAAATAATTGGACAAATAAAGCAATCTCCGTCCAACTCATCTTCATACCTCCTGAATAATATCATGCTGATAAATGGTAGTATCTCCTTCCATGAGTTGGAATAAACAAGTTTTCTTGCAAAAAATATGGAAGATTGCATTGATTCCCGTTTCATGCCGTGTAAAAATTCTAATAAAACACTTTTTCAGTGCCGTTCGTACCTCACTGTGGGGTCTTGTCAGTCCATTTTTCGGCAGGAGTCTCGTAGATTATCGTTTAACAGAGCCAAGAAAAAAAGAAGCGTTCTCTAATCATTTTTTTCACTTAAAGCCGAAATGCTTTGTACAGATAGAAACTATACAAAATAAAGGAGGTGTGAGCCGCCTATCCCCACTTCCAAAAAAAGGCTGTCCAATAAGTCATAAACATGACCTTATTGGACAGCCCCGTATCCTTCGATAACTGTTGTTATGCAGATGTTTTTGTTTCTTTTTCGACGATCGTGCCGTCTTCCATTACAAGTTTTGGAGCAGCGTTATTTGCTACTGTTTCTTCAGTAATAATACACTTCACAATATCGTCGCGGGAAGGGAGATCAAACATTACATCGAGCATAATGCCTTCAATAATAGATCTTAAACCACGTGCTCCCGTTTTACGTTCAATCGCTTTTTTAGCGATTTCTTTAAGAGCTCCCTCTTCAAAATCCAACTCCACATTATCTAATTCAAGCATTTTTTTGTATTGCTTTACTAAAGCATTTTTCGGTTTTGTTAGAATTTCAATCAGTGCCTCTTCATCTAATTGTCCAAGGCTCGCAATAACCGGAAGACGACCAATAAATTCTGGAATTAGACCAAAACGAAGCAAGTCTTCTGGCAATACTTTTGATAAAAGATCTTTATCTTCGATTTCAGGCTCTTTTGTTTCTGAACCAAATCCGATTACCTTTTGACCAAGACGTCTTTTAATAATCGGTTCAATTCCATCAAATGCTCCACCACAAATAAATAAAATATTTGTTGTATCAATTTGAATGAATTCTTGATGAGGATGTTTTCTTCCACCTTGTGGCGGAACACTTGCAACAGTACCTTCTAAGATTTTTAAGAGAGCTTGCTGCACTCCTTCACCAGAGACATCTCTTGTAATGGATGGGTTTTCCGATTTACGAGCTACTTTATCAATTTCATCAATATAAATAATACCTTTTTCGGCCTTTTCAACATCATAATCTGCTGATTGGATCAGTTTCAGAAGAATGTTTTCAACATCTTCCCCAACATATCCCGCTTCCGTTAAAGAAGTTGCATCTGCAATCGCAAACGGTACATTTAATATTCTTGCAAGCGTTTGAGCAAGAAGTGTTTTCCCGCTTCCTGTTGGTCCAATCATAGCAATATTACTTTTTGAAAGCTCAACATCATCAATTTTACTATTAGAATTAATGCGTTTATAGTGATTATATACCGCGACAGAAAGAGCTTTTTTCGCTTGATCTTGCCCTATTACATATTCATCTAGAATATCGCGAATTTCGTTAGGTTTTGGAACATCTTTAAATTCTACTTCTTCTTCTGTACCAAGCTCTTCTTCTACAATTTCTGTGCATAATTCAATACACTCATCACAAATGTAAACACCAGGTCCAGCAACTAACTTACGAACTTGATCTTGTGTTTTGCCACAGAAGGAACATTTTAGTTGTCCCTTTTCATCATTAAACTTAAACATGTCTTCACCCCTTAAAAAAACTTCTTTGTATATGTTTATCCCTCGGATTAATCGTTCTAACCTTCTTATTAAACAAATCTTACAACAGTTATGTATTGCATTTTAACACAATGGCCTATGTACAGGAAATGATACAGCTTGGGAATAACGAACGAATAAATCCGAGTAAATAAAAGTATGTACTTCTTATAAGCATATCCAGATTTACTAATATTTAAGCCTGGAAAAATTAGAAGTATAGATGGTTCCTGTACATAATAGGATAAAAAGAATATGGGTATTACTTATACTATGTTCCATCTTACTAATATAAAACTAAGGCACGATTGATTCGCGCCTTAGTTTTTTTTACTTACTTCTATTATGCAACAGTTTTACTGTTTTCCACAAGAAAATCGATTGCTTTTCTCACTTTTAAATCTGTTTTTAAGTTTTCAGTGCCGCCAAGTGCTTGTGTAATCGCATCTACAGACATTTTGTACATTTCTGCCATTTTGTCTAGCTCAGCTATCACTTCTTCTTCTGATACTTCAAAGTTTTCAGCTTGAACGATTGCTTCTAATGTTAAGTTCACACGAACACGTTTTTGAGCATCTTCTTTCATTTGCTCTTGAAGCGCTTCTTTATCTTGACCTGAGAATTGGAAGTATAACTCAAGGTTCATTCCTTGCATTTGAAGACGTTGTTCAAACTCGTTCATCATGCGGTCAATTTCTGTTTTAACCATTGCTTCAGGAATGTCAACTGTAGCATTTTCAGCAGCTTTTTCTACTACTGTATCACGTACTGCATGTTCTGCTTGATGTTTTTTCTCATTTTCTAGACGTGTTTTAATTTTTTCTTTTAATGCGTCTAAAGTTTCTGCTTCTTCATCTACATCTTTAGCAAATTCATCATCTAATTCAGGAAGTTCTTTTCCTTTAATTTCATGAATTGTTACTTTAAATGTAGCTGGTTTTCCAGCTAATTCAGCTGCATGATATTCTTCTGGGAATGAAACTTCGATTTCTTTCACATCACCAGTAGCCATACCAACTACTTGATCTTCAAATCCTGGAATAAATTGGCCAGAACCTAATTCAAGAGAGAAGTTTTCAGCAGTTCCGCCTTCGAAAGCAACTCCGTCTTGGAATCCTTCAAAATCCATTACTACTGTATCGCCTAATTCAGCAGCTCCTTCTTCCTTCACTACTAATTCTGCTTGTTTTTCTTGTAGTGCTTTAATTTCAGCATCTACATCCTCTTCTGTTACTTCTGTGTTTACTGCTTCAACTTCAAGACCTTTGTACTCGCCTAAAGTTACTTCTGGTTTTACAACAACAGTAGCTTTGAAAATAAGCGCTTTTCCTTTTTCAATTTGCTCAACATCGATTTCAGGATGATCTACTGGTTCAATGCCAGTTTCTTCAACTGCACCAGCATATGCTTCTGGTAATAAGATATCGATAGCATCTTGGTAAAGAGATTCTACCCCAAAACGTTGTTCGAACATTCCACGCGGAATTTTCCCTTTACGGAATCCAGGAATATTTACTTGTTTTACTACTTTTTTGAACGCTTCATTTAAACCTTCGTTTACCTTTTCAGCATCTACTTCAATTGTTAAGACACCACGGTTCCCTTCTAAAACTTCCCATTTAGCTGACATACTATGTTTCCCTCCAACAATCTATTCTACTTTTAATTACTTCCAACTTTTGTTTAGATTCTGCTTTATATTATTTTGTAAAAATCATACCTACATGTTTAGTGATATGCCTATTATCATCATAAATAATAGAAAAAGCAGCCATCTATCAGTCAAAATATTTTTAGCATTTTCTAAATGCAACCATTACATTATATCATAGGTTCTAGTTGTTTCAACATTCTAGCCTAAATATTAGGGTAAGAAATTTCCTCTAAGCTCTTTATAAAGGTTTTTGCTTCTTCTATATCCGCTTCATTTACACCATAAAGACTGCTATATGAAGCTATTCCCTTTTCTTGTCCATAGTACTCTTCCATAACAAAATGGTAAGCAGCAGCCCATGCCTTATTTGAAAATCGCTCTAACTTAAAAGGATATAATTGGAAAAATTGACGTTCTAGCAGCGCTTTAATATTTTCTAGCAGCACAGGGTCTTCATGCTCTAAATTTCCTTTTAATATATGATTAATTTCTTCAAATTGGGGTTGTGACTGCAAATCTTCGAGCATGATTGGAATAACGTTTATTGTTCTATTAAATTTATGAACCGTTAATTCTTTATCATATTCCTGTTCTTTTAATATGTTTAACAGCAACGTTTTTAAAAATGGACTTCCGTCTTCTGATAAAAGATACACTTTTATCTCATCCATATAGGAACGGATATTTTGATTGGCCAATTTTGCAATAAGCATCATTTGTTCATTTTCGTCTTTTATGGATGATAAGTCTAATTTTTCTTCTATTGCATGTTTGCTTCTTGTTACATGTTCATTTGCTTGATCGTTCTCACTCAATGCCATCCGTCTGCTAAAATCAAGCATTTTTGAAAAATGCTCTATTTTATTTGCTGGAATTTGATGATCTTCCAACAACACTTCAATCGTTGTCACAATCTCTGCATATTCATGCAGTTGAACAAGAATCATCAAATATAAATCAAGTACATGGATATAATCACCTAAACCCTGATCCAGCATATTTTTGGCCATAGCTTTTGCTTCATGCAACGACCCTAATTCATAATAAGAAACAATTAAACCAATTTGTATTTCGCTATTTTCAGCATTTAGCTCCAATGCTTCTTTTAAGAAAGAAATAGCTTTATGATAATTTTTTTCTTGAATTGCTTCCAAACCTTTTTCTAATAACCGCTGATCTAAATCGGGGAAAAATACGATATTATCTTTCTTTTTCAAATCCCGCTTTTTCATTTACTTACCGCCTAATGTTTCTATTTTTTAGGCTCTGTTAAACTTGCCTGTTGATTGCAGCGAGAGGCGTTCGCTTTCCGCGGGCGGTCCGGGAGCCTCCTCAGCGCTGTGCGCCTGTGGGGTCTCCATCTGACTCGCTTTTCCCGCAGGAGTCTCACGCCTAGAACGAAGATCAACATAGTGCCAAAATCAACAATCAGAGCCATTTTTTTAGAAAAGCGCAGGCGCCTTGTCCAGCCCCGAAGATAAATGTTCTCTTGGCTCAAAAAGTGTTTTTTATTTTTAGAGACAAGAGGTTATCTTTCACAGGGGCTAGGCGTCGGAGCTAGACACTCGTCTAATGTGAAACTTTTATACTTTCTTACCTTATCAAAAAGACAGCAAATTAAAGCTTCTAATTGATTGTCTTTTTTTAAACACTCATTTTTAGCTAGTTTAGCATTTTTTTTCCCTTTCATGCAAGAAACCATACAATCGCAAATCGTTCTAGTTTATAAATGAGCTGAACGAAAAAGAGTCTGCCCAAAGGACAAACTCTTATCTCACTTATACGGAAACTTTAGATGAACGATTTTCGTATGCGCTAATTGCGTCGTCATACTGTAATGTTATTTCAATCTCATCCCAGCCATTGACAAGCATTTTTTTCCAATAAGGATGGATAGAAAAATTTTCTTTAAACCCTTTTTCATCTTCAATTGTCTCTTCTTCTAAATCAACATGTAATGAATACGGCTGGTTTTTTGCTGCATTCAACAAATATTCGACCTTTTTGCTATCCAAACGAATAGGAAGCATGCCGTTTTTCAAACAGTTTTGGTAAAAGATATCTGCAAAAGATGGTGCAATTACTACTTGGAATCCATAATCCTGCAACGCCCAAGGAGCGTGTTCACGAGAAGAACCGCATCCGAAGTTTTCATTTGCAATAAGAATAGATGCACCTTGATTTTCAGGGTAATTTAATTCAAAATCAGGATTTGGTTCCCCATCCTTTTTATAGCGCCAATCATAAAAAGCAAATCGGCCAAAGCCTGTTTTTTCGATACGTTTTAAAAATTGTTTTGGAATAATTTGATCCGTATCAACATTGACACGATCCATCGCTGCTGCCTTTCCAACCAACTTAGTAAATCCGCTCATTTTTCCCCCTCCTTGCTATTTTATTCCTTTGATCTATACTAATTCGATTACTTGCTCTTTTCTCACATCAACAAAGCGGCCATTTAGAGCGGCTGCTGCTGCCATAGCTGGGCTTACTAAATGTGTTCTTGCTCCAGCACCTTGTCTGCCTTCAAAATTACGGTTTGATGTTGACGCACAGTGTTCTCCGCTTGGAACAATATCATTATTCATGCTTAGGCACATGCTGCAGCCTGCATCTCTCCACTCGAATCCAGCTTCTGTAAAGAGTTTATTTAACCCTTCTTCTTCTGCTTGTTTTTTTACTTTTTGTGATCCTGGAACAACTAATGCACGAACGCCTTCTTGAACTTTACGTCCATTAATGATGCTTGCTGCTTGTCGCAAATCTTCTATTCGGGAATTAGTACAAGACCCGATAAACACATGTTGAATTTTAATATCTGTTATAGACTGGCCCTCTTTTAAATCCATATATTGCAGGGCGCTTTGCAATGCACGGCGATCTGTTTCTTCTTTATAATCAGAAGAAGCTGGGATCTGTTCGTCCACTTTTGCAGTCATAGAAGGATTTGTTCCCCAGCTAACCATTGGTGCAATATCATTTCCGTCAATTTCAATCACTTTGTCATACTCAGCATCGTTGTCAGAAACAAGTTCCTGCCACTCTTTTACTGCTGCATCAAAGTTCTCTGGTGCGTATTTTCTGCCTTTTAAATAGTTGAAAGTTGTTTCATCCGGATTAACAAGACCAGCTCTTGCTCCACCTTCAATCGACATATTACAAATCGTCATTCTTTCTTCCATAGAAAGGTTTTTAATTACTTCCCCAGTATATTCAATCACATAGCCTGTTCCGAAGTTAACCCCATATTTAGAAAGGACATAAAGGATAACATCCTTTGCTGTAACTCCTTTTGCAAGCTTGCCGTTTACATCCACTTTTAACGTTTTTGGTTTTGTTTGCCAAAGTGTTTGTGTTGCAAGAACATGCTCCACCTCACTAGTACCAATTCCAAAAGCAAGTGCTCCAAACGCTCCATGTGTTGATGTATGACTGTCTCCACAAACAATTGTTTTTCCAGGTTGTGTTAAACCAAGTTCCGGACCAATTACATGAACAATTCCTTGGTCGGGACTTTCAAGATTTGCTAACGGCACATTAAACTCCAAACAGTTTTTTTCTAACGTCGTCATTTGATTTAATGCGACTTCATCATCTATTTGAAAACGATTAAGAGTAGGAACATTATGATCCATTGTTGCAAACGTACGATCAGGTCTTCTCACTTTACGATTTTTCATTCTTAAACCGGAAAAAGCTTGAGGAGATGTTACTTCATGCACAAGATGAAGATCAATATATAGCAAATCTGGTTTACCTTCTTCTTTATAGACAGTATTCTTTTCCCATATTTTTTCAATAATTGATTTTCCCACCATCATCCCTCACTTTCTTCATTATCTTATTGCATATTCTATACTATATAATAAAATCCTTTTATTCTGCCATTATAAAATATTGGTTTTATCTATTTATTATTGCACTCATTAAGCTTTTAATTTGTCTGCTACTTGAGATAAGATTACTTTTTTCACTTCTTCTACCATTTCAGTTGTAGAAACAACTTTTGTATTTGGTGAAATAATATCCTTTGTACGGAATCCATTATTTAATACTTGATTTACCGCATGTTCAATTAAATCTGCTTCTTCTTCCAATTGGAACGATACACGTAAAAGCATCGCAGCAGATAAAATAGTTGCAAGTGGGTTAGCAATATTTTGTCCAGCGATATCTGGTGCAGAACCGTGAATAGGTTCATATAAAAATGGACCTTCTTCGGAAATGCTAGCAGATGGAAGCATTCCTAATGAACCAGTCAGCACAGATGCTTCATCACTTAATATATCTCCAAACATATTTTCTGTCACAACGACATCAAATTGTTTTGGATTTCTTATCAGCTGCATCGCTGCATTATCCACTAACATATGCTCTAATGTAACATCCGGGTATTTTTCTGCGATTTCGTTTGCACATTCGCGCCATAATCTACTTGACTCAAGTACATTTGCTTTATCTACTGATGTCACTCTTTTATCCCGTGTACTTGCTAACTGAAATGCTTTTTCAATTACTCTTGTGATTTCTTCTTTGCTGTATACTAATGTATCAACAGCACCAGGTTTTCCGTCAACCGTTGTTCTTTCACTCGGTTTTCCGAAGTAAATTCCACCAGTAAGTTCTCTTACCATAAGCAAGTCGACACCTTCAATGATCTCCTTACGTAATGGAGAAGAATCTGCTAAGCTTGCATAATAAGTAGTAGGTCTTAAGTTTGCAAAAAGATTTAATTCTTTTCTTATTTTCAAAAGCCCTTGCTCTGGACGAAGAGGAACCGGCAGTGTTTCCCATTTTGGTCCACCAACCGCTCCTAAAAGAACCGCATCACTTTCTTTGCATAGTTCAATTGTTGCATCCGGCAACGGACTTCCATCTATATCAACAGCACTTCCACCGATGTTTCCAAATTTAAAGTCAAATTGATGTTCAAAATTTTCTTCGATCACTCGTAAAATCTCAATGGCACCTTGTACGATTTCTGGTCCAATGCCATCACCAGGTAATACAGCGATTTTCTTTTTCATTACTTTTCGCCCTTTCCATAAAAGTGTGTGTTCAAAAAGGTAACAAATGAGAAGCAATCCAACGAAGAGAATCGTCGCTATCTTTCGATGACTTTTTGAACATCCACTAAAAGTGAAACTACCATCTGTAAAGCTGTTTTCTTCACAGATGGGTAGTTGTACAAATCAGGTTTACGGGCAATTAACTTCCCATCCTCAATCGAATGATGATACTGCCTGTTAATCTGATAAAGAACTAGTTATTTACAATTTCAACTGTTTGTTCTTTTGCTAATATCACTCTATTAATTGCATTTAAGTATGCTTTTGCAGAAGCAACCAACACGTCTTGGTCAAGTCCTCGCCCGTTCGATTCTGTGTTTTCATAACGAACTTGTACAAACACATGCGCTAATGCGTCTCTTCCGCCGCCTAATGATTGGATTCGGTAATCCAACAGCTTAGAATCACCATTTATCGCCTTTTCCAATGTATTATAAAGTGCTTCCACACTACCCGAACCAGTGCCAGTTTGTTCAATTAATTCATTTTTGGCACCTGAAAGCTTAATAGAAGCTACTGCTGAATTTTCTTCATCATGATTAACCTTAACATCTACAAGCTCATAATATTTTTCTTCTTTAGACAGCTTCTTTTCTAACACAATGGCGATAATATCTTCATCTGTTATTTCTTTTTTGTGATCAGTCAATTCTTTAAATGCGATAAATAATTCCTTTACATCACTATCGTCTACTTTTAATCCTAATTCAGCAAGACGAGTTTTAAAAGCATGACTGCCTGAGTGTTTACCTAATACCATGTTGTTATTTGACTCGTAGCCAACCAATTCAGGTGAAATAATTTCATAAGTCGATTTTTCCTTTAACACACCATCTTGATGAATTCCTGATTCATGAGCAAAAGCGTTGCGTCCAACAATTGCTTTGTTGCCTGGAACAACCATACCTGTCAGCTCGCTAACAAGGCTGCTAGTTCTGCTGATTTCTTTTAAGTTGATTCTAGTATTCTTTTTATAGTGGTCATTGCGAATATGAAGCGCAACTGCGATTTCTTCAAGGGACGCATTTCCTGCTCTTTCCCCAATGCCGTTAATCGTACATTCCACTTGTGTTGCACCATGTTCAATCGCTGCCAATGAATTAGCTGTTGCCATTCCTAAGTCATCATGACAATGCGTTGAGAAAGAAACTTTATCAAAAGATGGAACATTTGCTTTTAAATACTTAAAAATCTCACTATACTCATATGGATTTATGTATCCAACGGTATCTGGAATATTAATTACATTAGCACCTGCTTGAATTACTTCTTCAATAATTTCCGCTAAAAATGGAAGCTCTGTTCTACATGCATCTTCCGCACTCCATTGGATAATCGGAAATTTTTGCCCAGCATATTTAACAGCTGCTACCGCTCTTTCCACTACTTGTTCTTTTGACATTTTCAATTTATATTGACGGTGGATAGGAGAAGTTGCAATAAACACATGAAGTCTTGGTTCTGCTCCATCTTTTAACGCTTCCCATGCTGCATCAATGTCAGATTGCACTGCTCTTGCAAGCCCTGTAACAGAACAATTTTTAACCGTCTGTGCAATTTTTTGCACAGACGTAAAGTCTCCTTTAGAAGCGGCAGGAAAACCTGCTTCAATAATATCGACATTTAATCTTTCTAATTGTTCGGCAATTAATATTTTTTCAGCAAGATTTAGATTTACTCCTGGTGATTGTTCTCCATCTCTTAATGTTGTATCAAAAATCTTAATTTTGGACACTACCTACCACTTCTTTCTTTTTAGAGCTTCTTACAAATGGCATCATTGCACGTAGTTCTTTACCAACTTTTTCAATTAAATGTTCACTTTCTCTGTTGTTGATTGCAGTAAATTCTGGTCTATTTGCTTGGTTTTCTAAAATCCAGCCTTTAGCAAATTTTCCTTCTTGAATATCTGTTAATACTGCTTTCATTGCTTTTTTCGTATCTTCTGTTACGATTCTTGGTCCAGTAACAAAGTCGCCCCATTGTGCAGTATCAGAAATAGAATATCTCATTCCAGCCATTCCATCTTCATACATTAAATCAACGATTAATTTTAATTCGTGTAAACACTCAAAGTATGCAAGCTCTGGTTGATATCCAGCTTCTACTAATGTTTCGAAACCAGCTTTTACAAGTGCAGTTAATCCACCACAAAGAACAGCTTGTTCACCAAATAAATCTGTTTCTGTTTCTTCTTTAAAAGTCGTTTCTAATGCACCTGCACGTAAAGAACCGATTGCTTTTGCATAAGCTAATGCTAATTCTTTTGCTTCACCTGTAACATCTTGGTAGATAGCGAATAATGCTGGTACACCTGCTTCTTGCTCATATGTTCTGCGCACTAAATGTCCTGGACCTTTTGGAGCTACTAATAATACGTCACAAGCTTCTGGTGCAACGATTTGGTTAAAGTGAATGTTGAATCCATGCGCAAACATTAATGGTTGGTTTGTAAGATTTGGTTTAATTTCTTCATTATAAACTTTTGTTTGTAGCTCATCTGGTAAAAGAATCATTACGATATCTGCTTTTGCAGTTGCTTCTCCAACAGGATATACGTTAAAGCCATCTTCTACTGCTTTGTCCCAAGACTTACCTTGTCTTAAACCAATGATTACATTTACGCCGCTGTCTTTCATATTTAAAGCATGTGCATGTCCTTGTGAACCATATCCAATTACTGCTACAGTTTTTCCTTCTAAGAATCCTAAGTTTGCGTCTCCGTTATAATACATTTTAGCCATTTTTTATTCTCCCTTTCGAATGTAAGTTAATTTTTTTATTTTAATAAATTGCTTAAACGATTGAAAAAGTATTTTTAGAATTTACGCTTTTTTGCGAGCCGCGAGGAAAGGCGGTTGTGCCCGTTCTCGCCAATTCTTTAATACCGTATGGTCGAAGCAATTCAATAAATGCTTCCACTTTTGTTGATTCACCTGTAATTTGAATAACAATGCTTTCTTTGCTGACATCAATTACTGATGCTCTAAAAGGTTCAATTAACGAGTACAGTTCATGTCTAGTTTGTGGTGTAGCCAGCACTTTGATTAATGCCAGTTCACGTGCAACAATGGACTGATCGGTAATATCCACTACTTTTAAAATATCCACTTGTTTATTCAATTGTTTTGTAATTTGTTCCACTACACTTTCATTATCTACATGAACAACACAAGTGATTCTGGAAATTCCTTCATTCTCTGTATGACCTACAGATATGCTTTCAATATTATAATTTCTTTTAGAAAACAAGTTAGTAATGCGATTGAGCACACCAGATTTATTTAAAACAGTTAAACTAATTATTTTCTTCATGGCTTCATCCCTACCATTTCATGTAAACCTTTGCCAGGTGCGATCATTGGATACACATTTTCATTAGGATCGATGCGGAATTCAAGTAAAACTGGCTCTCTTACGTTGAGTACTTCGTCAAGAATCGATTCCGCCTCTTCTTCTGAAGTAATTTGATAACCTTTTATGCCGTATGCATCTGCAAGTTTAACAAAGGATGGCTGTACAGATTCTTTACTATGAGAGAAACGGGAATCATAAAAGATTTCTTGCCACTGTCTTACCATTCCTAAGGCCTGATTATTAAGGATGATTATTTTAATAGGTAAGTTTAATTCTTTAATCAGCCCTAACTCTTGGCTGCACATTTGGAATCCACCATCACCGCTTATCGCTAAAACCGTTGCATCTGGATCTGCTAATTGAGCTCCAATACTAGAAGGCAACCCGAATCCCATTGTCCCAAGGCCTCCAGATGTAACCCATCTGTTCGCTTCCTTGAACTGATAATATTGTGCTGTCCACATTTGATGCTGGCCAACGTCTGTTGTGACAATCGCGTTTCCTTCTGTTTTTTCATGCAATAGTTCTAACACTTTTTGCGGTTTTAACAAATCAGAATTTTCATAATAATAAGGATACTCTTTTTTCCAACCTTCTATTTTCTCCAACCATTCATTATGTTCTGGTTTTTTACCATCTTGTTTAATCAATTCCACTAAAGCTTCTTTTGCATCTGCTACAACTGGAATTTTCGTTGGAATAATTTTACCAATTTCTGCAGGATCAATATCAATATGTGCTTTAATTGCATTCGGTGCAAAATGTGCTAAATTTCCAGTTAATCGATCATCAAATCTTGCGCCGACATTAATTAGCAAATCACATTCATATAAAGCCATATTAGCTGCATAAATACCGTGCATACCTCCCATTCCAACAAATAAATTATTGTCAGCTGGGAATCCTCCTAAGCCTAACAATGTATGCACCACTGGAATTTGCTGCTGTTCTGCATATTGTTTTAATTCTTTATTTGCTTTTGCAAAAATTACACCTGCACCTGCTAAAATAACAGGTTTTTTCGCTGCACTTACTGCTTCGGTTAATTTGCGAATTTGCAAATAATTTGGTTGTGTAGTCGGTTGGTAGCCTGGCAAATCAATTTCCTGCTCTTCCGGCACTTCTGTAATGGTTGCCGCAATGTCTTTCGGAATATCGATTAATACTGGACCAGGTCTTCCGCTTGTTGCGATATAAAAGGCTTCTTTTACAATTTTCGGAATTTCTTCCAAGCTTCTAATTTGACAATTATATTTAGTTATCGGCGTAGTAATCCCTAATATATCTGCTTCTTGAAATGCATCTGTTCCAATAACGCCTGTTGCAACTTGCCCTGTAAAAACAACCAATGGCAATGAATCCATCATCGCATCTGCAAGTCCTGTTACTATATTTGTAGCACCAGGCCCACTTGTCGCTATGACAACACCAGGTTTACCCGAAATTCTTGCATAACCCTCAGCAGCATGTATGCCTCCTTGTTCATGACGCGGCAATACATGAAATATTTTAGAATCATAAATTTTATCGTAGATCGGCAGTACTGCACCACCTGGATAACCAAAAATAAATTCTACATTTTCCTTTTCCAATGCTTGCAACAAGAGATCTGAACCAGTTAACGGTTTTGCATTAGCCTTTGTTTTGTCAAAGGCAGTTTCCTGTAACATTTTGTTTAACCCCCTTATAAAAAGTAATTTAGTTAAGGAATCTTGTAGTATGACTAAATTAAAGACTATTGTTCATAAAAAAAGCCTTTTCACCTCCATTGTTTACTAATAATTTTTTTAGTAGACAAAGGGGTGAAAAGGCTTCTTTCCACGGTACCACCCTCATTCATACACATTATTCATGTATGCACTCAGTGAACAGTTCTGTTCTAGTGTTTGGTAACGAGTGGGTATCACTCGGTTAGCTCTAGTCGAAATATCTTTCAAGCTAACACTCAAAGGCGAGTTCATTTCAATTGACTTCACCGGCTCTCAGCACCACCGGCTCTCTGTGGAATCCCAAATTTGAAACTACTTATCCTTATCATCGTATTTTCAATATCTTTAAAATCATCGTTTTCATCTGTTTTTTATTATGCGTCAAAAACATTCTGTTATTCATATACAAAAGCTAATCTCGTTGTTATTTTCTGTATTGCTTTCGATGAAGTTATCTTACGCCGAAATGAAACAAGAGTCAACAGTATTTTTGAGAATTGTTAGATAATTAAAGCTATACCCCACTCTTAGAAACCGTTTACAATATTGATATATAAATAATTTTACCCCTTTATTTTTTTTGAAATTTTTTTTAAAAAAATTGTATTTTTTACAATTAGTTCACTATTTTTTTACTTTAAAAGGCATAAAACACACTTTATTATCTCCCGTTATGTACGAAACCTTATATAATCCGTTTTCCTTCTTATATTTATTATCCTTGTATTTTAGGAATGATGATGATTCGAACTAAATTATAATACAATAACGACCGAATCGTATATTTACTTGTTATATTTTCTAACACACTTTTTATATCTCTCCATTTATAACTTGTTATCATGAATTAAAGGTAAATGAATGTTTAGGACGTTTTCTCCATCTTTAAAATAGGCTGTTTTCGTATAGATTGTTGCTTTTAAACTCGCAGCCTGAATACACTTCGTCCGTTTAGCGAGCGTCGAGCCTCCTCGTCGCATACGCTCCTGTGGGGTCTCGTCTTTCTCGCATTCCCACAGGAGTCTACGTGTATGCAGACTGCTAAGAAACGCTTTTCCAAATGTTTTTTTATGTAAAAAACAACAAACTTTGAGAAAACATCCTTTAATTAAATTGATTGATTAGGCAATTTAAACTTTTAAAATTAACCTACACATGTATTTATAAACATATTTTTATAATATTTAATAACAATCAGGAAATTTCTTCTATAATAATTATCATTCTTTCTCCTTTATAACCAGCATGAGTTTTCCCTTTCAACCTGATATCGAAGCAAGGAGTGTCTCACATCTCTTCTAATTAAAATGTTTTTTAAACATAACTCTTTAATATTTTATCTATTTAAGAATAAATATGAGAAAAAACCTTACATCGTTGCGCAAGATGATTATACATATAACTACATCATATTTTTGTGTTTTATGAAAATACTACCTAATGCATAATAATATTATTCAAAAATAGCAACCAACAATATAAATAAACAAATCCTAAATGTCAAATATTTCGTCAACACTAATCAATGCAGGGCGTTGGTTATTATTACCTTTTGTAAAAGTAATAGTAACTTTTTTACCTATTTGATTAGAGAATTTTTGAGAGGAACCATAAGATACTTCAAGCACCCATGTTACATGGTGTGCGATTATTTCAATGGAAGCAGAATCGACAACCCCCAAAATTGTTGCTTTTGTCGTGATAACATCACGAGCAGGAATTTCTAATTTTTGTCCAATTAAGATGCCATCGGATTTTAAATCACTTAACTCTCGAAGCTCTTTTACTGAAGCATTAAAACGCTTCGCTAAAGAATAAAGGGTATCACCAGGCTGTACTGTATATGTGTTAGCAGGTGTTTGCACCACTTTTTCTGCTTTTTTTGCAGGAATATATTTAGTGACAGGTTAAAAATTTCAACGCCTGTATTAACTGTTAATAAACGCCCCTCAATAAGTATTGTGCTTTGAAGGTTATTGTCCTTCATAAGTTTTTCAATCGATACTCCGTATTTACGAGATAAACTCCAAAGTGTATCTCCGTTTTGGATATAGTGAACAATTTCACCTTCTTCCATAGGTTCTCCAACAATAGGAAGATTACCCTTTTCATCTAGGAAAGGAACAATTATATCTTGACCTGCATATATTCGGTCAGATTCAAATCCATTTTTAGATTTCAACTGATCTACTGTTACTTTGTAATTTTTAGCAATACTATACAAAGTGTCACCACTTTCAATTGTATAATTTTCCACGCAGTCACAAGCTTCTACCATTTGCATATTCCCAAAAAAAGCCGTTGTTCCAATGCCTGTAGCTAAAACACCTGACGTAAATTTTTGATTACGTTTTTTGTCTTCAGCTGCTTTTTGTTCTTGAATACGCTGTTTCCTAGATTTGATTGTCATGATTAAATCCTCCATTTAATTGCGATATACCAAAATCACTTTATAAAAGGCTGTTTTTGTATAGATTGTTGCTTTTAAACTCGCAGCCTACATACCCTTCGCTTTCCGCGGGCGAGCGTCAAGCCTCCTCGTCGCATACGCTCCTGTGGGGTCTCGTCTTTCTCGCATTCCCACAGGAGTCTACGTGTATGCAGGCTGCTAAGTACTCTTCTCCAATTTTTTTATGTAAAAAACAACAAACATTGAGAAAAGAGCCATGTAAAAAGATCAACTTAAGAATAGAAAAAAGCATACATTTGAATCAGCCATAATTTTTCATTGCCTTTTTTTCCACAAATCGATAGTGTCCTTGTTTAAAATCTGCAACCGTGAATGATGCTAACTTTGTCTACCGTGTAACTTTTTATTTCATTAACTCAGGTGACTCTTTACTTGGTTTATTAGCATTTCCATTAAATTATTACCATTCTGATCGAATAACTTACATCTATTAACAAATGATCTGTAATTTGTGTCGGTATAGAAAAAGTCTGCACTCTGACTGATGAATGAAAAAAAGCAAAACAAGAAAATAAAAAAATCCCGATTAAATATATGTTGAATTAATTTTTTATCATTGTATAAAACTGCTCTGAACAAATTCTGAACACTTTTAGGTTTTCAATAAGAAATGCGCAGGCGCCTTGCTCAGCCCCGAAGAAAAATGTTCTCTTGACTCAAAAAGTGTTTTTTACTTTTAGAGGCAAGAGGTTATCTTTCACAGGGGCTAGGCGCCGGAGCTAGACACTAAACTAGGTTCGAAATTTTATGCTTTCTTATCTTTTAACAAAAAAGCTATGCCCTTTATTCCACTGCCATGAAATAAAGAGCATAGCTCACAAATCTATTTGCTGTACTAACAAGTTTAATTTATTTTAATGCATTACCTGATAAGACCCGATTGGTATTGACTAATTAATCAACAATGACCCCATCACTGATTTTAAGGCAAATTTATTTCTTCTTGAATTGCATGTAATTTCTCTATTTGTTTCTTTGCTCCTGCTGTATTTCCGGTTTTACTATATATCTCTATTAAACTGATATATGACTTCTCTTCTAATGGGTCTATTTTCTGAATAAGAAAACAAAGATTAATGACCTGCTCGTAACGATTCATTTCTATGTAAAAAGCAATGAGAGAAAAAGCAAATCTCATCCATATACTTTGCAGCCGGACTCTCTCACTCTCAGCCCATGCATAATAACTATCGTAAAAATAATCATTTTCGTACAGAGCTATAACCGATTCATATGCTGTTAATGTTTCGCTTGTTAATTCTGGCAATTGCCTTATCTTCTCTTCAAATATATCCATATCTAGCACGATATTTTTCATTTCTGAACGATAGCCATCCCCTACACGCACGATTTCAAAGGGGATAGCATAGGATTGAATCATTTTACGAATTTGATAAATCGTCGTGTGAAGATTCGTATGTGCTTTTTCCAATGAAACATCATTCCAAAACAGCTCAATTAACACATCTTTATGTATCGTTTGATTTCGGTTATGAATAAAATAACAAAATAATGCTTTTGCTTTTTTTGTACGCCACTTATTTAATAAAATAGGTGAATTTCCATGTTGCTTCGTTACCCTCAACTCTCCTAAACAATGAAGCATTTGCTTCTTTTCGCCTTGCTCGCGATGAACTGATAGACCTCCTGCAATTCGCTTCACTGTATTTTCAATTCTTTCAGGGGTAAATGGTTTAACAACATAATCAAGCGCCTCTATTTCAAATGCTTGAACAGCATAGTTCGTGTGTGCAGTAATAAAAATAATTTTAATACTTTTATGTATTCGCCGCATTTCTACCGCTAGATTCACACCACTTATTCCCGGCATTTCAATATCAACAAAAGCAACATCGACATGATTTGCTCGTATAAAGTTAAGTACATCTTCCCCATTTTCAAATGTTGAAATTTTTGTGAAACAATTAAACTCCGCTAACATTTTTTGTAATAAAAAAGTTGATAGTCGCTCATCATCAATGATAACCGCTTCCATCTGCCTCCTCCTTTCCTTATTATTTAAATAAGTTTTTGCTACCTATTTTTTTATTACTTTTCGGTAAAAATACTTGGTTAATCATCATCGTTATCGTTGTTCCTTTATTTAGTTCACTTTCAATCTGCAGTTCTGCCCCATAAAAATGTTGAAGCCGATAATTAATATTTTTTAACCCGACACTTCTATTACTCTCTTTTGCCATTACGGCTTTTAATTGTTCCTCGGACATTCCTACTCCATTATCTTCGACTTTGATCATATAACCATCCAGTTCTTTTCTTACGGTGAGCTTCACCCACCCACCTTCTGATTTCTTTTCAATGCCATGCTGAATCGCATTTTCAACAAGTGGCTGAATCATTAAAGGCGGCAAGGAAAAATCAAGATAAGGTTCCACATCTATCTCCACTTGAATTCTTTCTTGAAATCGAGTCTTTTCTATTTGTACGTAAGATGTGACGATGGACATTTCTCTTTCAAAAGACGTGAGGTTGGATGTATTGTAAAAATCAAAACTTCCCCTTAAATAACTGGCAAAGTGACCAATTGTTTCACGCGATTTTTCTACATCTATATAGCTTAAAGCCATTATAGAATTTAAAACATTATATAAAAAGTGCGGTTTTATTTGTGATTGCAAAAAAGCTGTTTCTAACTTAATCGCTTGGCTTGTGGCATCTTTCATCATAATTAAACTTTGTATCCTTGCTTCAAATTCCGAATAATTAAACGGCTTTTGCAGAACATCATTTGCACCGACTTGAAAAGCAAAATGTTTATCAGAATCAATAAGCGCTGCCGTCACTATCAACACCGGCAGCTCTATTAAGCTATACATTTCACGGATTTTCATACATACTTCATCACCTGTCATTCCTGGCATCATTAAATCTAAAATAACTAAATCAATATGTGGATTAGCTGCAATTTCTTGTAATGCCTCTTCTCCGTTCTTCACCGCAATTACGTTGTATGGAATAGATTCAATCATATCGATCAGAATCTTTAAATTTTCTATATTGTCATCGACGATAAGAATTGTTGGTGCATTTTTATCGACTAAACGATAAGGTGTATTTATCAAAATAGGAGGGCTTTTTGTTGCTGGCACTGCCTCGCTTGCTTGAAGCGAAATAATCGGTACATTCATTTCGGCGATTGGTAATGTAAAGTGAAAAGCAGATCCCTCTCCTACTACCGACTCTACCCATATTTCTCCTCCCTGCAACTCCACTAGTTGCTTCACAATGCTTAACCCTAATCCTGCACCGTCCTGTCCTTTTGATTCTTGTTGTTGAAAAGCATGAAAAATAGTTTCAAATTCTGATTGTGGAATGCCAATCCCTGTATCCTCTACTGTTATCTTCATTATGTCGTTCTCTTGCGCAGCTGAAATCGTAACGCTTCCTTGATCAGTATATTTAATGGCATTCTCTAATAGATTATTTACTATTTGTCTCAATCGATTTTCATCAACTAACACATTAGGTAAATTAGTTGGAACTTGATTGACGATTTGCAACTGTTTTTTCTCTGCCATCAAGGCAAGTATCGCAATTTCAACAGTAACAATTGGACGAACATCTGTTGGCATTGGATTGACTTGAAGCATCCCTTGTTTCATTTTAGATAAATCGAGTATATCTTTCACAAGATCGGCTAATCGAAAGGTTATTTGCGTAATCAGTGTAACTTTCTCTCGCTGCTTACTCGAAAGTATTTTCCCTTGATCTTTCAGTATCGTTTGACATATATTAATGATTCCGTTTAACGGTGTTTTAAATTCATGTGATGTTTTCGCAATGAACTCATCCTTCAATTGATCGATTTTTAGTAATTTCTTTGATAAGGACTCAATTTCAATAAAAGCATTCGAAAAATGTAGCGACATCAGTAAAGAAATCATTAGCAAAAATACGATAGATGTTAGCGAAAAAAAGGATAATATAGGAACAGAACCATATCCATTAATCGTCGTTGTAATGATATATATGCCCATAGACAATACACCAATGATGAGATACATACTCCCCTCCATTTTATTCATCACAGCTAATGTTAAAATATATGTTGCATAAATTAAAGCGGAGAGAGCCATGATAGAATGAGAAATGACCAAGTTTTTGGATACATGCCCAATCCATAATAAATCAAGTATTAATAGTAATCCCCCGAGGGTTACGAAAAGGATAACAATCCATTTTAACACTAACGATTTATAGGCAGAGAAAAGATAAAGAACAAATGTCACACTCGTCAGTACAGTAGAAAAGCCTTGAAGCCAAATCAGCACAAAATAAGACATATTAGGAAATATCATATAAATAACTCTATCTCCGGTGGCTGTGGATATATTGATTGCTAGCATAAGACAAAATACGGAAAAATATAATAAATGAATATCTCTTTTTCTTTGTCGATAATAACCAAAAAAGTATAATCCCATCATAAAAAAAGCCGTAATCATCAACCAATCATTCACAATAGAAAGATCTCTCAATCTCGATATTTGCTTCTGCTCTCCAAAATAGATCGGCTTCACGATTCCTGCGCTTGGTTTAAAATGAAAATTAGCAAACTGAACGATAATTTCATTTTTTCCTTTTTCTATTGGAAAATAGCTAACATACGGTTTATTTTGCGGCTCATAGCTTTTGTAATCTGATGGAACACCGCTGCTCCCAATCAACTTACCATTTACATAAATACTGTTTGACATATGAATAGAAGTTACTTTAATTCCAAAGATTTGGTCTTTTTCATTGGTGTGAATCACTAATCGATAAGTTCCTTTTTTTACCCCTGTTTCTTTATTTGTAAAACGAATGTTCATCAAATTACTTGGGGTCTTTATGTACATTGGTTTACTTCCTTGATATGCGTGAATTTCCTCTGGAGATAATAGTTTATTCTTATAAAATTCCCATTCTCCGTTTAATGGGACATTCCCACCGTATATAAAATCCCAATTTTCTAAGTTGATAACTCCATTATTCGCTATTGGCGCCTTCGTTTCAAATTTATTGTTTATAAATTCAATCAGAAAAAAAAGAACTGTATAGCAAACTAAAACGGCAAATATTGCAACTATTTTCTTCATTCATTTCACTCCTGGTAATCGATCAATATACAATAACTATTTTTATATTTTACCAGTTTATCACCAGGAGTTAACGACAATAATTTAACTTCAAAAAATAAATATAACAATTATTACATAATGAAAAGAGATAGCACCAGCTATCACTTCATTGTTATATATCCGTATTTCATATTCTTAGTTTGCGGGTGGATTTCCGCTGATAATTCTGTTTGCTTCATCATCTGTCAGCTCATAATTTAGGAAGTTTTTATAAAAATACTTTGTTTCTTTTACCATATCCAAATCCGCAAATTTGTCTGGATTTAATAGCTTTGCAGCCCACTGAATTTGCAGCGCTACTTCTGCACCGTAACGATCCCACAAAAATGCTCCATCAGGGTTTTGAAATACTTTCCCTTGTTTTACTGCATTTACTTTTGGCCAATCAGGATCTTTTTCAAAAGTTTGTTTCAAATTTTTAGCATTTGCACCTAAAATAATGACATCTGGATTCCATTGTAAGATTTGTTCCATAGTTACTTCTTTCATATTGCCATCAATGTCGGCAGCGGCATTTACTCCTCCAGCGGCATTGACCCAAGCATCAATAATCGTATTGCTTCCGTCTACAAGTATAAGCTTCCCATTATTAAAATGTAATACTTTTAACTTTTGATCTGATGGAATCTGAGAAGTAACATCCTTTACCATTTTAATTTTATCATCTAAATAGGCATTAAATTTCTCCGCCTTTTGTTCTGCATCTTTTCCCAAAATCTCTCCTGTTAATTGAAAGCAATTTTTCAATCCTGCAAAATCAGTAAAATTTAATTGTACAGTTGGGATTCCTAGGCTAGATATTTTTTCAGCGTTTTTATCCGTTGAGGATGTAAAAAAGATATCTGGACTTGTTGTTAGCATTTCCTCTATATTTGCTTCTGCATTTGCTTTAAAAACTGTTTTAGCATTGTTCAATTGAGGAGTTACTTTATATAACCAAGGGCGACTTTCCTTTGTATGAACAGTAGACACAATTTTATTTCCAGCCCCTAACATAGAAAGCACCTCATTATGTGCAGGCCAAGCATCCGCTATCTTTTCAATGTTTGTTGGCACTTCCACTTCTTTACCATTTGCATCTTTAATGGTGATTTTTTCAGGTTTATCTTCTTGAGGAGATTTTTGGCTAGTTGTAGAGCTTTGATTGCTGCAACCAGCCAATACGGCAATACTTATTAATATAAATACACTTTTTTTCAAATAATTCATCCATTTATTCAATTGTGAATACCCCCATTTTTTTAAAATGACTGTTTTCGTATAGATTGTTACTTTTAAACGCGCAGCCTGAATACACTTCGCTTTCCGTGGGCGAGCGCCAAGCCTCCTCGTCGCATACGCTCTACTTAAGTCTCGTCTTTCTCGCATTCCCACAGGAGTCTACGTGTATTCAGTCTGCTGAGTACTTCTTCTCTCATTATTTTACGTAAAAAACAACTAACTTTGAGAAAACAGCCTTTACAATTAATTTAACAATGGAACAACGGTTTTGATTGTTTCCTCTTCTTCTGTTTCCTTCATCATAATTCCCACATTGATTCCATACGCAGATTTTAAATTTTCTTCTGTTACAACATCATCTACTTTGCCAATAATAAATTCCCTGTTTTTCTGTAATAATGCAGCTTTTGTAGAACAAAGAAAAGCATGGTCAGGAAAATGGGTTGTCATAATGACAGCTAATCCTTGCTCAGAAAGCCGTTTAATTTGTTGAAGCA
Source organism: Niallia yueguangensis (assembly GCF_052663115.1). Classification (NCBI taxonomy): domain Bacteria; kingdom Bacillati; phylum Bacillota; class Bacilli; order Caryophanales; family Bacillaceae; genus Niallia; species Niallia yueguangensis. The sequence goes on along the minus strand of NZ_JBQTCX010000007.1, from coordinate 71,687 downwards.
CTCTGATTTGATTGCCAAAATCCAAATTTGATGTAGGCTCGTCCATGATAAGAATGCCTGGCTGCTGCGTTAAAGCTCTCGCAATAAGAACTAGTTGCCTTTCACCTCCGCTAATTTTCGAGTAGATCTTATTTCGCAAGAAGGAAATTTGCAATGCTTCTATCATTTCTTCCGCAATTTCTACATCAGATGAAGAAGGGGAGGAAAATGGACCTAGATGAGCAGTTCTCCCCATCGTCACTACATCAAGAACAGTGAACGGAAATGGGACATTATGAGCTTGAGGTACGTACCCTACCGCTTGAGCTAAGCGTTTTCTGGACCAATTCTTTATATTTTCACCATCTAATAAAATCTCTCCACTTTGTAATTTTAAAAATCCAAGAATTGTTTTAAAAAACGTCGTTTTCCCAACTCCATTCGGACCGAGCAAGCTCAATATTTCTCCTGATTTAATCTGTAAAGAAATATCTTTTATAACTGGATGCTTTCCATAACCACAAGCCGCTTTGTTAATTTCTAATATCATAATATCTTCTTCTTTCCATTTATCAGTATAAGAATAAAAAAAGGAGCACCTATGATGGATGTCACGATTCCAAGAGGTATTTCCATAGAAAATAAGCTTCGAGCGATATTATCAACCAGTAATAAAAAGGAACTTCCAATAAGCAGACAGGCTGGCAACAGCACTTTGTAATTAGGACCAACAATTAATCTTGTTAAATGAGGTATGATAAGTCCTATCCAGCCAATAATTCCACTAATGGAGACAGCAGCTGCAGTAATAAGTGTGGAGCAAGTAATGATAATGATTCGAATCAATGTTGTATTAATCCCCAGTGATTTTGCTTCCTCTTCTCCAAAAGAGAGTATGTTTAGTTTCCATCTCAAAAGCAATAAAGGAACAACCCCAATAAAAATGGGAATCGATACAAATAGCAGGTCTTTATTCGTAATCGATCCAAGCCCGCCCATTAGCCAAAATGTGACTGCTGGGAGTTTACTATAAGGATCCGCTACGTATTTAATAATCGAAATAAAAGATGAAAAAAGGGTAGAAACAACCATACCGGTAATGACTAGAATAAGCACTTCGTTTTCTTTGCTGTCAACAAAGTGACTAAGCAAATATGTTAGTGCCACTGCACCTAATCCAAATAGAAAAGATGATAATTGTATTCCTATCGTATGAAAGGAATACAAGATACCAATTGCAGCACCAAAACCAGCACCGGCAGATGCACCTAAAATATCCGGCGACACCATTGGATTTCTAAATAATCCTTGATAGGCCGATCCCGCCACTGCTAAAACAGCACCAACGATCATGGCTGCTACAATTCTTGGAAATCGGACATTAAATACTACTGTTTCAGTTATATCAGGCCAAGTCTGAGGAAGATGAAATAATTTAGCATAAAAAATATGAAGCAACTGATCTAATGGCACCGAATACCGCCCTACAATAAATGAACTAAAAAATACTATTATTGTTAATAATACAAGGATGCTCATAATAGTAAAATTGTTTCTGCTGCTGGATTTGTTCACTATATCACCTATTTTTTATTTTCAATATTCATCAATCTTACAGTAGTGTTGCATGTCATTTTTTTATCAGTTAATCACTTCTTCATATAGATGATATTTACTTTATACTGCTTTTAACTACATCCCACTCCTTCCTTCCAACATTTAATATATCCCCCCTTTAAAAGCATGAAAAAGATGATTTAATGATAAGTAATGATAACTGTATATGAATAATATGTATTTTATTCCAGAAGTGTCATTCCATCTAGATATTTGTCGGAAAATTCAAATAAATGTCATAATGACAACGCTTATATGATAAAATCTCATTATCATTGCTTGTTTTTTTAACATCATGTGTCTAAAATGATGTGATTTTTAAATTTGAAAAAAATAATGTTAGAATGATACAACAAAATCAACTTTTCAAGTTTTCTGTAAATAAAAAAAACACTCATGAACATTGATTTAACAACATTCATAAGTGCCTCTTTATTTTTCTTATCTTTACATTCCACTATTTTATGATTTGCTCTCCATCATAAGTGGCAATTGTTTTATATAAATCAGGGCGTCTGTCTCTAAAAATTCCCCACTCAATACGCTGAATTTCTAATTGATCCAAATCAAACTCCGCAACGATGACATCTTCGTTATCACGGCTTGATTCAACTACTTTGTTCCCTTGAGGGCCAGCGATAAAGGAGGAGCCGTAGAAAGTAATGCTAGAATCTTCATCTTCTTCAACCCCAATACGATTGGACGCAACAACCGGAACTAGATTAGCTGCAGCATGTCCAAGCATACAAGTTTGCCAGTGGTCTTTTGAATCGATGTCTCCATCCTGTGGTTCCGATCCAATTGCAGTAGGATAGAAAATGATTTCTGCTCCCATTAATGCCATGCATCTAGCTGCTTCAGGATACCACTGATCCCAGCATACCCCTATCCCAATTTTCCCATAACGTGTATTCCAAACTTTAAATCCAGTGTCCCCTGGGTTAAAGTAAAACTTTTCTTCATAACCAGGACCGTCTGGAATATGACTTTTGCGATATAATCCAAGCACCTCTCCAGTTGCATCAATAACAGCTAAAGAATTGTAGCGTGCATTATTTTTCTTTTCATAGAAGCTAATTGGCAACACTACTTGAAGCTCCTTAGCAATTTGTCGAAAATGATTGACAGCTTTATTTTGCTCTAATTCTGTTGCATACACATAATAATCCGCTTTTTCTTTTTGACAAAAATATGGTGTTTCAAAAAGTTCTTGAAGCAGGATGATTTGTGCTCCCTTCTCTGCTGCTTGTCTAACAAGGGACTCTGCTTTGCGAATATTTTCTTCTATATTATTGGAACAGCTCATTTGTGTCGCTGCTACTTTTACGTTTCTCATCATTTATCCCCTCATTTTCCAACTATATTTTTACCATCTGTTGGGTCGTGCAGTGAACATTGCCGCCCTCTTTTATGATGGACATGCCATTAATTTTGCGAATTTTTCTTTCAGGATAAACAGAAGCTAATACTTGTTCAGCCATTTGATCCGCTTCTTCCGCATTGCCTCCAAAGACAGGAAGAATAATTCCTCCGTTTACAAAATAGAAGTTTAAATAGCTTAATGTCAGTCTGCTGCCGTCAAACTCAGCCATTGGCGGCTGCCCGATCGAAATAATCTCCAGCTTTCTTCCTTTTGCATCTGTCGTATTTCTTAATATTTCAAGATTTTCTTGCGTAATCACATAGTTTTCATCATTCGGATCATCACAAACTTGAATTAACACTTTTCCAGGCGCTGCAAAGCAAGCGATATTATCGACATGGCCATCCGTTTCATCACCACTTAAACCACGTTTTAACCATATCACTTTTTCAATATTTAAGTATTGCTTTAAATAGTCCTCAATTTCACTTTTGGACATTTCTTTATTACGGTTCGGATTTAATAAACATTCCTCTGTTGTGATAACCGTTCCTTCCCCATCTACATGGATGGAGCCGCCTTCCATTACAAGCGGTGCATCAAAACGTTTCACACCATAATGATCGAGGATGCTTGGCGCCACTTGATCATCTAAATCCCAAGGAGCATACTTTCCTCCCCAAGCATTAAATTTCCAATTAACCCCCGCAATATGTCCTTCCTCATTAGTCAAAAAAGTAGGACCATTATCACGAATCCACGCATCATTATGGGCAATTGCCAGCAATTCAACATTCTCTTCAGAAAAATAATTTTTTACCTGTTCCACATCATCAGGATTTACTACTACTGTGACAGGTTCAAATTCTGCAATCGCTTTTACAAGCTCAACATAATATTCCTTGACTACCTGTTCGTAATCCTCAGGGAAACACATAGAATCTTGCACAGGCCATGCAACAAAAGTACGCTCATGCTCCGTCCATTCTGCCGGCATTTTATAATGTAAATTTTTTGGAACCATCTATATACCTCTTTATTATTTTATATTTAGTATTAAGCATTGTAGCAACAGTTAAAAAGATCAATCTGAAATCATTATCACATAATTAGGACGGGAAATTCAATAGAATTATTTTGTTTGTGGGGGAGGGGATAATAGGGATTATGGGATCACGAAATTTATAGGAATAGATTTGAACTCCTTTTTTTAATCCGAACAATGAAAACAACAAAGATAGAATCAATCTTAAGAATACGTGGCTGTCTCTTCATTTAAGCAATAAGCTTTAATATACGTTCCATTAATTTCTTTTACCAATATTATTCTCTTCGTAAAATATACGAATGTGGTCGTTCAATCTAAAGTTTTCACCGCATTCTGGGCATCTTATTTTATTATCGTACATTGTTATTCCTCCTTTCTTACTATAAGGAGATTTTTTGTATTGAGTCGATTTACCTGTTTGCTCACAAAATCTACTTTTTTTAAAAAACATTAGTAGATTTTCATCTTTTCTATGTTAGAATGTATTCTGCATTTTGAAAATTATAGAAATAAAGGGGAAAGTTATGAAAAAGTTAAATTTATTTCAAAAAATTTCTTGTTTAACGGTAGTAGCATTAATCGCTACTTCTCTATCTACTTTAACAAGCTTTGCTAATCCTTCTATCGAAGAAACACAAGAACCGGTTTCTTCAATAGCAGATGTTTTAGCAACTGAAGAAGTGCAAGGAATTACAACAGATGTTGAACTAGATAAAGAAGTACTATCTAAAGATTTTGACCTGGCGGAAGCAGTTGAAAATGTATCCATTCAGGAAATGAATAAGGAAGAAAAAAAGCAATTTAATAACGTAGTAGAAGAGCAAGTAACCTTATTAGGATTAGAGGGAGAAGAAAAAGAAGCATATCAAGATGCACTAATTAGTTTCTTTGATGAAAATTCTGATACATATAATAACCTAGGTTCAGCACAAGAAGAACTAGAAACTGAACTAGAAGAAATTCCCGGCGATAATTCTACCAATCAAGTTTCCTTTTTAAATGATGCTCTAACACAAACTGTTGGTGTCAACACTGCTTCAGCTTCTATTAAAGGAGATATAAAAATTGGAGTAAATTTTGCCGGTTCAGTATTAAATGTAGCTATTGGTGTTGCCGTAGGTGGTGGAGTTGGGGCAATCCAATCATTTATTATTAACAAAGGAAAAAAAGAAGCTCAAAGAATCTTCACTAAAACAGTTACAAGCAGATTAAAAGCTTGGGGAGCCGACAAACTGGCTTGGGCAGTTGGAGCTGCAGTTGCGATCGCTTTGGATTACACCGATGTTGGTACTATGATTGCAAAACAGATTGACAAAAGAGACAAAAAACCTAACAATGGATGGATAAACATATATTAAATTGATCATATTAAGTGTGGTGAATATTTTGAAAAAGACTTTAAAATATTTAACGGTATTTGCATGGGCAGTACTATTTTTATATTTTTACAATATTTTAATGCCGAAAAATCTCTGGTATTTTATTATAGGAATTCCTTCCCTTGCAATTAGTTCATATGCTATTAATAAATTGTTTGAACTTAAAACACAAAAAACTAATGTTTAATGAAGTAAACCCTTCTTAATAACAGAAGGGTTTCTTTCAGTTATTATGCGTACGGTCGCTGGTTTCTTTTGAGGTTAACGAATTACGTGAAGAAGATGCAGAAAGAACAACCGAAATATAGGCTAGTTAATGTGTAAAATTTGTGTAAAAAAATTTAAAAACCTATCTTTTTCAGCCTTTTTCTCGAAAAACAAAAAATACTCGTAAACATTGATATATCAACATTCACGAGTATTTAGTACTGGTTCTATCTTGTGTAAAAAGAACCTTATGACGTCCCAGGAGAGATTCGAACTCCCGACCGACGGCTTAGAAGGCCGTTGCTCTATCCAGCTGAGCTACTGGGACATGATTTTATTTTTTATTTATTCCTCACGAGGACAATATTTATTATATGTGTTATCTATATTAAAGTCAACAGTTTTTAAAAACTTTTTCCTAACAAAGAAATTTTTTCTTTCCTTGTTAGGAAAATAGTGAAAACCTTTAAGATAATGGGAATGTTGACGTTAATTCTGTTAGCTTCCCTTTGTTAAAATCATATACTTCTGTTGTATATTGATTTTTTTCGATCGTTAAAATGACATATGTTTTTTCTGTTCTTCCTCTTGGCAATCTTAAGCTTCCTGGATTAATAAAAAGAATATCATCGATCATTTCCATCCCTAAAAAATGCGAATGTCCAAAACAAGCAATATGGGCGCCCAATTCCTTCGCACGATAAGAAAGGCTGGTAATGGAAGATTTTACTCCGTAAAGATGGCCGTGCGTTACAAAAATCTTCACACCGTCTTTTTCTTTCACGAGCTCATTTGGATACTTTTCTTCATAATCACAGTTTCCCCGAACGGTTGCATAGCCATTCATTGCTTTTTCATTTGCCGGAAGTTCAGAATCTCCACAATGGAGGAACAAATCTACTTCCTCTTTATGTCTTATTTTTAACTCGCCTAATTCGTCTACTAATCCATGACTGTCGCTAACAATGAGAACCTTCATTCTACTCCCCCTATAAAACAGAATGTAATTGTTCTTTTAATTTCTGTAACGCGTTTGCTCGGTGGCTTATAGTATTTTTCTTTTCTGGAGGAAATTCAGCCATTGCTTTTTCTTCTTCCACTACATAAAAAATTGGATCATAGCCAAAGCCGAATTCTCCTTGTTTTTCTTCTAATATAATCCCTTCACAAGTTCCCGTAAAGGTTAACGTCTCCTTTGTTGGGTTTGCTACAGCTAGCGTACAGCAAAAACGTGCGGTTCTTTTGTCTGTTGGCACTCCTTCTAGTTCAGCGAGCACTTTATCCATATTCGCTTGATCATCTTTTTGTTCACCTGCATATCTCGCAGAATATACCCCAGGTTCCCCATTTAGTGCATCTACTATTAATCCTGAATCATCGGAAATAACAACTTTTCCTATGAGCTTAGAAACTGTTTCTGCTTTTAAAATCGCATTTTCTTCAAAAGTAGTTCCTGTTTCCTCAACCTCAGGTACTTCTGGATAATCGAGCAATGTTTTCACCGCGTAGCCAAGGGGTGCAAACATTTGCACAAATTCTTTAGCTTTGCCTTCATTTTTAGTAGCAATAATAATTTCTTTCATTTTTTTCTCCTATATGTATTAGTATAGTCAATCTTATTCCAACAGCTTTACATAATTATACTACCTTTAAATTGAAAGTGGTTTCTTGAAGTTGGACAAATTAGCTCAACATTTCATATAAAGTGAAGACACATCTTATTTTTTTCAAAAAGAAGAGGGCAGCATCATTTGCATACCCTTTTCCGTTTCTATTTATTATAGCAAAAATTCTTTTTTAATAACTACCTGTGTTCACTTTTTGCGGACGAGATACAGGTTCTGATATATTTTTGCCTTCTTCATTTTGCAAATCTGCTTTACCATTTACTTCAACAGTAACACTTTCAATTCCTTCTTGCTCTGTTAATGATAATACTAATGAATTTAGAACATCATCTGAAACCGTTTTTTCCTCGTCATTAAAGCTATTATAAATGGAATCATTAAAGTTTAACGTTACTTTGCCATCTTCAACAGTCGGTTTATTAAGCAAGGCAACATCTGTCGCCATTCCAGATACTAATGGAGAATTTTGCCCAGGACCATTCACCAGTTCCTCTACTGCTGCTGTGATATTATTGTCTTCTGTATTGCTCACACGTTTTGTTACAGGCACATAATAGTATGCCGACGCCTCACCGCCAATATAATAAACAGTTAATGGCTTTGTATTCGTAATATCGGTTATATCATTAGTATCTATATTAATTCCTATCGAGCGTGTTAAAGGACCTTGAATTGGTGTACCATCCACCGGCATTTCCGTTAATTCTTTTCCATTAATTTGCAGCTTCACCGAATCAACGGAATCAAATTGTGTTAACGTCCATGTGATAGATTGTAAAATTTTCGCTTCTTCTTCTTTTTTATATTCTTTAAACTCTTTGGAAAAATCAACAGTAGCCACTTTGTCTTTTATATTGACGCTTACTTTTGTATCTTGTGGAATAACTGCCTGAAAACCATTTGGAAGCAAATCCGTTACCGGTCCATTCTTCACTAAATATTGTAAGCTTTCTGTTGCGATGCTTTTAGTTTTTGGCAAGTTGACTGTTTGCGGTACAACATAGCCATCTTTATCTAGTAAATACAATTCAGTGGCAATAGAATTTTCAGCTGGTGCTTTGGCGTTTGTTTCTTTAGCAGTAGTATTACCACTTTCCTTCGCTGCATTATCACTATATGTAATCTTCTTCGGCGGATCGTCATTCACTTTATTGTCCCCACCAAATAAACTACATCCAGAAAGCATCATTGTGGAAATAACTACGGCTGAAACGATGACTGTTTTTTTATGCTTAGACATCATTCATCACTCCTAAGACGGTTTGTACTAATATATATACGAGTCATTTTATAAATTAGACCGTTTAGGCGTGAAAAATTTCTTTTTTACTAAATAGAATTCAAAAAAAATAAATAGGCTTGTCTCTATTAAAGTAGAACTAAGCCTAAACCTATTATTTTACAAAATTTGTGTTTCCTTATCTTCAACAAAAGCCCCAGTTATTTAAAAACTGTAAAATTTTATGAAACGAATTTATACTTTGAAACGTAAATAAATCAATGAATGGAAAGGAGAAACGTACATGTTAAAGTTGTTTTTTATTGTTGGTATTATTGGAATGATTATTTCTGGCATTTTTATTGGAGCTTGGACGGATGGACAACAACAAAGAGCTAATTTTTATACTGAAACAAAAGACGATAGGAATTTCAGGACAAAAGTAGCAATGATTTCTGGTTTAGTTGGATTAATTTCTTTAGGGGTTGCTGGATTAATTTACTTTCTATAGACAAAAATAAACCATTAAAGAGGTCCTTTACTTCTTACAAAAACAACATTATTAGCCAAATAAAAAACGAAGCATTTGCTTCGTTATGTCAGTTTAACCGTTTCTACTGTTTGAATCTTCTGTTTAAGCCAGTTGGATGCAATCCTCGCAAATATGTCTTTTGAGCCTGTCGTGAAAAAAAGATGGGTTGGTTTATTCGTATAAGAAGCGAGCTGATTATTATGGGAAAGAATCGTACTTACTTCCCTTGCCGTCTCTGCACCAGAACTAATTACTTTAACAGAAGTTCCCATTTCCTTGCGAATCACCTTTTCAAGCAAAGGATAATGGGTACAACCTAAAATAAGTGTATCAATTTCCGTATCTTTTAATGGCTTTAATGTCTCTGCTACAATTTTTTTAGCAACAGCACCACCGTATTCTCCACTTTCCACTAATGGTACAAACTTAGGACAGGCAAGGCTTTCCGTTTTCACCCGATAATTAATTTGCTTTAACGCTTTTTCATATGCTTTGCTTTTTACAGTTCCAATCGTGCCTATCATACCGATATTATTATTTTTTGTCACTTTTATCGCCGTGCGGGCTCCTGGAATAATGACGCCAATAACCGGTATCGGCAACTGCTCTTTTATTTCTTCTAATGCGACTGCAGTTGCCGTATTGCAAGCGATGACAAGCATCTTTATATTTCTTTGCAATAAAAATCTGGTCATTTCCCAAGTAAATGTTTTTACTTCTTCTCCCGTTCTTGGGCCATAAGGACATCTCGCCGTATCGCCTAAATAAATAATGTTTTCATATGGGAGTTGGCGCATAATTTCTTTGGCTACTGTCAGCCCGCCGACTCCCGAATCTATAACCCCAATTGCTCTTTCCAAAAAAACCGCCTCATTTTTCTCGCATTTCTTGATGTAATCGCATAAACGTATCCTTTAATTGTTCAACTTCCTTAAACGAATAATCGCCCAATACTTCTTCCAAGTATTGTTGTCGTTTTTTGATCACTTCATCAATTAATCTTTTTCCTTCATCTAATAAATGTATTCGGACAACTCTTCGGTCATTCGGATCTTTCACACGCTGCACAAGGACATTTTTCTCCATTCGATCGACTAAATCAGTTGTCGTACTAAAAGCAAGATACATTTTATTAGAAAGCTCGCCGATTGTCATATCTCCATCTTCAAACAGCCACTGCAATGCAACAAATTGTGGCGGAGTAATCGTATAATTACTTAAAATTTCCCGACCTTTTTGCTTAATAATCCCTGATATGTACCTCATATCTTTTTCAACCGTTGCAATAATATCAATATACTCTTTTGAGTTTTTTTCTTCTACATTCATCTATTACATCTCCTAATATCTATCCAGTTAAAATTTCACGATGTTTCCTACATTATTTCCTTTATGCCCAATTAATACAATTATAATCTACAAATCCTTGTACGTAAATTGATAACAGAAAGGAAAGGATTGTTATTTATAGATGAAGTTATGCTCTTTATTGACACTTATTTTATTTCTGTATTTGCAACTATATCTACTTTCACATGTTTTTTCGCCAACTTCGGCAACGTAAGAAGATAATACCCTCCAACTACTACCAATAAAATACCGATTGCAAAATAAATCGTATCCACCTTGACTAAGGCCGGGAAAATAACTGCAATGATTCCGAGTGAAACAGAATGGGATAGCATCATTAATGGATCAATCCACCCTGAAACCCTTCCCATAAATGTAGGTTCAACTAATTGTGTCATCCATCCTGACAGTGCCACATTTACTGGTGCTAAAATAATTCCTATAATCACTACGATGATAAAATAAAGCCAAGCCTTTTCAAACGTCCCCAGCAAAAGTGTAAAAACACCACTCAAAAAGACGCCACTAATCACAACAGAATGAACTTTAAACTTTTTAATAAGTTGATTGGCAATTGCACTCCCAAGCAAAAAACCAATTCCTAAAAATATCGAAAACAAGGAAGCATACTGCTCATAATGACTAGGCGCCAATTTGTATTTCATCGTAAAAAGCGGGAGAACAGCAAAGCAGCCATTAATCAAGCCAAACACTAAAAAGCCGGAAACAATCGATTTTAATAATTTGAAATGAAGTATATAGGTTAGCCCTTCTTTAAAATCGTTTTTAACAGTAGAAATATTCATTTCTTTTACATTAGTTTTCCCATTTGGAAGTCTTGCCTCAAGAGGAATAGCGCAGCTGCTGATTAATATGGCAGAAACAACAAAGCTGATTCCATCAATGATCACCGTTCCAATCATTCCTATATAGTGATAAGAAATTGCCCCAATCCCCATGCCGAATAACATAAACAATCCGAGCACTGTTTGATTAAGCCCAGACGCCTGCATATACTGTTCTTTATCAAGAACTCCTTGTAATATGGACATTTCTGCTGGCGCAAAAAATTTAGATACAGCACTGCGAATGAATAAAATGACAAAAGCAAGCCACAAAACATTGAAGTACAGCGTTACTAATAATAGAACTGTTAAGCCTGCTCGAATCCAGTCAGAGTATACCGTTATTTTCTTTCTGTCTAATCGATCGGCAGCAACACCAACGAAAAAGAATACAACTAAAATTGGCAGTGAGTACATTAATTCGGCAATAGTCGCATAAAATGGCTGTTTGCTGAAATGGTCTAATAAATAAAATGCAAATGCAACGTTGCCAATCGTCGTTCCAAGCTGGGAGGCAAAGGAGGCTAAAAATAATTTTGTAAATAGCTTATTTTTAAAAATGGCCATTATAAATCCCCTTCCAAATCATGAACTTGTAGAACCTTTTTTAATATCGACTTAAAAAGAATTAGCTGTTCCTTCACACGAACATTTTTACAACCGGCTGATTTTGTGTGAAGCAAAAGGCCGTCGAAATAGGAAGTGATCATTTTCATAATTACTTCTAGATCAACTTCCGGTTTAAACTCCCCGTTTGCGACTCCCTTTTGTAAATAGTAAAATAAAGATTCATGCTTTTTTTCAAAATGACTATCAAGAAACGAACGACGATCCGACAGCCTCCATCCACTGAGAAAATATTCATACACAGCGATGATTAGATCATCAGAAGCATCGTTCAACTGCGCTTCCATTATGTCGAAAATCTTATTCACCCCTGCCCAAACGGAATGCTCACTCGTAAACAAGGTTTTGAACAGTGTATCTTGTTCTTTTTGATTCGTAACAAGGATTGCCTGCATCATGTCTTCTTTGCTTGAAAAATAAAGATACACCCACCCCCGGCTCATCCCTGTTTCCTCGACAATATCTTGCATAGTAGAAGCTTCGTATCCTTTGCGTTTAAACACTTCAATAGCAGCATGAATAATTTGCATGCGCCGTTTCTCTTTTTCCTCTTCAGAAATTTTCGGTGACAAAGTAAATCCCTCCAAATATAAGAAAAGCGGAAGCGCCTTGATCAGCCCTGAAGAAAAATGTTCATTTGACTCAAAAAGTGCTTTTTACTTTTAGAGGCAAAGGGTTATTTTTCACAAGGGGTAGGCGCTGTAGCTAGACATCTATCTAACTTTAAAACTTTTACACTTTCTTCTCTTGAATTAAAATGACACAACTGTCACTTTTATTATAGTGACAGTTGTGTCATTTTTACAATGGTTTTTTGGGAATTTTTTAAAATAAATTACCATATTTTTCATAACAAACATGTTATAATCATTTCTGTACATACTTAAAAAAGGAGTGCTACTAATGAATCTTTACTTGCTAACTACTACAAGAACACAAAACTTCGATCAAAATTATGTCCAACCACATTATGATTTTTTAGACAAACTTAAAGAAAATAATCAATTAGAAGCTTTTGGACCTTTTAGTGACAGTACTGGCGGTGCCTACGTCATTAAATGTGACTCACTAGATGAAGCGGTTAAAATCAGCGAATCAGACCCGCTAATTAAAAGTGGTTCTTCTACTGTAGACGTGAAAGAATGGATGGTAAAAAATTAAGATGAGGAAGAGGTTCTCTTCTTCATCTTAATTTTTTGTCTTATAAGAACAAGTTTTCAATTTATTTAAACAACATTAAGGTAAATAATAACGTTGATTTTAAAGACCTTTATTCATGAATGTCTTTTTGAGGTTACCAGACAGATAGCCTAGTTCTTGTATCGTTTTCATCGGTAATATATTCAACATCTTCAAATCCATATTTTTTTGCATTGTTGTATAGCAATTTGATTACTTCCTTATTTTTACAATAAATAGTAACATTACAGCAATCCACAACTAATAGAACAAGTTTACACTTGCTTACAATAAATTCTTCATATGTCTCAATTTTAGAAAATTCACCTTTTGGAAATGCTTGTAAGTCAGCGAAAATAATATAATATTTATTGTTTTCTAATAAATTTTTGAGTTCTGCACCTTCTATTACTTTTTTATCTACGGGGAAAAGCTCTTTATCTAATCCATCATCAACTACTGTATATGACTCACCGTTACCAATTCTCCAACTGAATGCAGTGGTGTCAATCGGCTTTAGTACTTCTCCAAGAAATGTTCCGTATTCATTTGGAATTTCAAAGCTAATCCCTCTCTTCATAAATCGCAACTCCCTAAGATTAATATAAGGGTTAATCCATTCCATTTAAATTACTTTAAAAACTCATAAAACTAACTTAAAAAAAACCCTCCATATGTAAAAAGAAGATGATCCAACATAAGATTCTGAATCCCACAACAATATTGTATGGAACACTCCTCTTTTTGAATCATCTTCCTTGTTTAAAGTTCTAGTTCTCCCATTCTAAGGAGCTCTACAACAGCCTGTGAACGCCCCTTAACGCCCAGCTTTTGCATAGCATTTGAAATATGGTTTCGAACTGTTTTTTCGCTAATGAATAAATCACTTGCTATTTCTTTCGTTGTTTTGTCTTGTACTAACAGCTCAAACACTTCTCTTTCTCTTTTTGTTAATAATGGCTTGTGAGTAAATTCGTTCTCCTTCAAATAGTATAACCCTCCTTGCCTACGCCAGCTATGAACTTTGGGATGGGTATTATCATAGTCTGAATATCTTATGTAGGGAGAAGCCTTGGAGTGACTACATTTTGGGGAATTTGGACGACTTTTTTCTTTTATTGTGGTTTGGATTGGATATATTCTTTCTGCAGGAGATTGAATATTGAATAATTTTCTTATATTTTTCTGAAATACGCTGAACTACTTTTAACAAATTCAACTACAAAAGTGAAAAGAACCATGTAGATAAGATAATAATTATTGTCGCCAAATCAAGTCTAATGAAGAATTGGCGATTAGATGCATTCTCTAATTGTTTCCTCATAGTAAATTAGCTACAAACATCACATCTACATTAACAAGCAAAAGAACCTCATAACATAAAGTTGCTTTAAAACCCTTTGCTTGAATTATCACCTCTATTTCAGAATAAGAACTTACAAAATACCTATCCCCGCCTTTTCTACTTATTTGAACTAACACATAATTCTTGTTAATTTGGATTTTTATCATCAATTAAAACAAATTCGAATCAACTCCCAAAGTCAACCTAATCTTAATAAAATTTAGAAAATTTTCTAATTACTATTCACAATATTGTCACATTTTCTATATTATGTTACCATTTTACATAATTGTTATTTAACATTTTCATAGGAAGAAGGTGACAATTACTGGATAAAAATATACTCCTAATAAATTATATAAAAGGATGTTAAGTACATAATGAGAAGATTTTCCACTCCATTTTTATTAATAGTTTTTATTGCTGTTTTCACTTCTTGTACACAAAAAAATTCTGAAATAGTTTTAAATAGTAAAGACTGTGAAAGAAATTGGGCTGTTTGTAATGTACTAGAATCCAAAAAGATAAAAATGCCCGATAAAGCAAATATTAAAATTGCCATACTAGATAGTGGAATTAACCGTAACCATGAAGCTATTAAAGCACAGGTAAAAAAAACTTATAACGCTACCAATGGGCAAAAGAAAACTTATGATTCTTTTGGACACGGTACTGCGATTGCAGGGATTATTGCAGCAAAACCGAACAAAGAAAATGTCATCGGTATTTTCCCTTCTGCGCATTTATACGATGTACAAGTACTCGATAAAAATGGAAGTGGAAAAATTGAAGATGTTGTTAAAGGTATTAGATGGAGCATTGAACAAAAGGTAGACATTATTAATATAAGTTTTGGTTTTCAAAAAAACTCAGAAGTGTTAGAGAAAGCTATTAACGATGCTTTAGAAAAAGGAATAATTATAGTAGCAGCAGCTGGTAATACTTTTGGTTTGTATACTGATTATCCCGCAAAATATCCCGGCGTAATTTCAATTTCAGCAGTTGATAAAGAATTTAACCATTATTCATTAGCAGCAACTGGGAAAATAAACTTGGTAGCACCAGGAGTAGATATACCAATAATAGGAAGGATACGAGGAAAAAATATAGTAAGTGGGACATCTTTTGCTACTGCATATGCTACAGGAATAATAGCATTCAATCTTTCAAACGGTTCCCCCAAAACAAATATACTTTCTTCTAATCTATTAAAAATTAAAGAATTAGATAATAAAAAATATACAGGCAAGGGATTTTTATATATTCCCTAGAGGAGATGTAGAATGAAAAATTTATTTATTTATATTATTACCAGTGTATTTTTATTTGCTTACATAACACCGGGAGTAGCAAAAGCACAAGAGTCAAATGAAACCCAAGAAAACGTATTAAATGAAGAAAGCATAATAACTAAGATTGATCCAACAGAAGAAGGTATAGTAGTTGCCTCTGATGATGCCGCTTCCTTTGTTGAGGATACAATTGAAGGCAATGTGTCAGATGTTTTAGAAACAACAGTAGAAGTTGAAAAAACAGAAACTGTTATAGAAACGAAGATAGATGCAGAAGAACTATCAGCAAATGGCGCTCTATCAATTAATAATGAGACAAACGAGATGTCTTTTGACTTTTCTTCAGAGGCTGAAAATGGTGAACTAGTTGAACACACTTACAAAATATTGCTTAATAGTGTATCTGATGAGGACTTTAATGCTACACTTATTAATGTAGATACCGGAGAAGTTATTAATGTAGATTCAACTGAATTACAAGCATCTATAGTTCCTGTTGTAGCTGTTTTAGTAGGTTTTATAGTAAGAATTGGAATCAGTTGGGTTATCAAACAATTCGGAAAAGCTGCTATTAAAAGTGCCGTCAAAGATATCAGTAAAAAAATAGCAAAAAAATCACTAGGAAAAGGTTCTACAGGAAGGCAAAATCCGAAAGATTTAGTTGAGGAAATCTTTATGGATCATGTATTAAATAACCCATTAGATGGAGCTACTGAATTTACAAGTATTAAATTGAATGACAGCAGATGGCACCATAAAGATGGTTGGGTTAAAATGGAGAGAAAATTAAAAACAAAGGAAGGCCAAAACGTTGTAATACACTTTGTATATAACAAAAAAACTAAAAAATTTGACGATTTTAAGTTTAAATAATAAACAAGGGGTTTTATTTATGCATAAAGACATTGAAAGCATTTTAGAAAACTGGGTTGAGAAAATAAATGAAGATGAGTTCTATCTAGCTCATTCTTTTGATAGAATCATAGATAATAAAAGTAGTGTTGAAGCTTTTGAGTATATCCCTCATATGATAGATGCTATACTTGAAACAAATGACGATTTTATCGCTTCTCAATTAATTTTTTATACAAATTGTATGTATGGAAAAGCAAATACAACAGAGCTTCATCCTATTTTTGTTTCAAAACTAGAAGAATTAGAAAAACATATTCTTAGTTTACATGGTAATAATTCTAAACGTGAATATGAAGAAATGAAAAGAGACTTACGAATGTCATGACACTTCTTGCACTATCTTCAGGATAGTGCTTTTTTGTAGTTATTTATTTAGTAGTATGCTATATAATTTCATATATTTACATCTTGCAAAAATGATTAACTTTTACGAACACAATAAAATGGAGGAAGAATACATGAAAGCTACCATTACAATTAAAATATGATTTCGAACTGTTTTTTAAATCACTTGCTATTTCTTTCGTTGTTTTGTCTTATACTAACAGCTCAAACACTTCTCTTTCTCTTTTTGTTAATAATGGCTTGTGAGTAAATTCGTTCTCCTTCAAATAGTATAACCCTCCTTGCCTACGCCAGCTATGAACTCTGGGGTGGGTATTATCATAGTCTGAATATCTTATGTAGGGAGAAGCCTTGGAGTGACTACATTTTGGGAAATTTGGACGACTTTTTTCTTTTATTGTGGTTTAAAATTGTTTTTACTTCTTTCGGTAAAGTTTAAATGATGTGATAATTTATTTTTTTATGAATGTTTATAAATATTGTTCTTTAATAGCAAAAGGTGGAGCAAGCAGACTTATTTAATGGAATATGTTACAATAAAATTAACATATACTGGATATAAAGAAATGGAGGGTAACTAATGAGTTCTTTCGTAATCTTACTAATTATTGTATTAACGGTTATCATTGACTGTTACTGGTTTGATACAGACCGAAAAAGATGGGGTTGGATGAAAAATTTGTCTAATCGAAATAAAGTTCTTTTTTTCTCTGGGTTTATTTTAGTTTCCACTTTCATTTACTTAGGTTTAAGCATGAAATATTTATAATACTTGTAGGTCCCACTACTTCAAGAGGTAAGATTAATTTGCCCTAATAGCTCTGTTTAAGATTAAACAAAAACTCAATTTATTATATAGGTTTTTCAGGAAAAAATGGCTTATCTTTTATCTTTTGTACTAAAAAAGAACAACCTCCCTTTTAAAGGGTGTCTCATAAGCTTTTTGCATTTTCAACGTCTAGAAAAATAATTGTCAGGCACTTTTTTTACTGTTCTTACGATTTCTCCTCAATATCGCATGTAAGAATACGACACCTGAAATTAACATAATAAAGGTATAAACATTGATGAATAAAGTATTTGTATATTGATTAACCCATGAATAGCGGTAAATTCTTGAGGACTTCTGTGCGGGAGTGCCCCCTAATTGATCGATCAAATTCAACGTATACCGATATTCCAAGAAACTAGCCAACAGTAGAACAAATAGCGATCCAAGGCTTACGAACTTCCAGGTTCGCGGCTGCAAAACAAGCGTACCTAGGCTTTTCCATAAGTTCTTGGCGAATCGCAGAAAAATGATTACGGCGAGCAAAACAAAAATAAGGCCAAGATTGCCATTGCCTGATGTAACTTCCGGCCTTATAGTAAATAAGCCCACTAAATACAGGAAAACAATACTTAAAAGCAGCCATACCACTGTAGGCTTAAAGAAAAAATTCATGCTGTTTCCCCTTTCTAGTTAATGACTGTCTGCTAATTCATTTAAGTCCTGAAAATCAATACATCTCAAAAATCGAGATATTCTTCAAAAATTCACCTTTAACAATTCTTATGTAAAAAAGAAAAAATTTAATCTGTTACCACCTCATACTTCACAACTTTCTTATTTTCATCAAAAGTAATAACTAACCATTCACTGTCTATACTAATTAGGCTTCTTTCATTTCCAAGGTAATAAACAATATTATTCTCTTCTTTAAAATAATCATCTGCTTCAGTCGGTCCCAATAGCGTACTTACTTCTTTTTTTGTCATACCTATTAATTCATATTCATTTAATAAGTCATCTACCATATACACTCTTTCGCTCTCGTTAATCAACCATTTTTTCACAGAGAAATTAGATTTATATTCGTTTACTCCTAAAATAATTGCACAAAATAGAGGCGGGATAATACCAATAGTTGTCCTGGTTATAAATTTAGTCTTTGCTTTTCTTTCTGTTCTCCAATTCGTATATTTCCATAAAACAAATAGAAAGAATAGTAAAAAAACATAAGGTACTAGAATAGCAGGAATACTCACGATACTGTAAGAAGAATCCAGAATGTTTATGATAAAGATGTAACCAATATATAATAAAACATACAAAATACCGTATAACTTAAATATACTCCACAATACGTTTTCTTTAGATTTCAATTATTTATCTACTCCCTAAATAGTACTTTTCTAAATAGTTCATTATTTTTCTTCAACTTCCTAGTTAGTGGGTGAAGGATTCTTGTTAAAAATAATAAGTTCATCAAATCAGTTAATCATAATATGTATCTTTTTCCGCTTCTTTTACTTTCAACATTACTTCGTCTCTTTGTTTTTCTTTTGAATCTGTCTTATCAATATAAATGCTATCACCCTTTTTTAAAATGACACTATTAGAACGAGCACTTTTTTTATTATCCCATTGAATAGTCACTTTCGGTTTATCTTCTCTCGTTCGAACATTAATATAGGTATCTAATGAGACAGAGTTATCATCTAATATAAATTCATATCTGCCTTCAGGGAATTCATTACCTACTTCATAATATCCTGAATTGGAAATAATATAGTAATCTTTCACCTTTTTTAATTTCTGAAACTTTGAGGGCGTCATTTCGACTTGACCTTCAAACACGTGAAATTTATTATTTTTCCTAAAAGCAATTGCATGCAGCTCTTCGTTTTCACTTAGTTTCCACCCGAAAAAATTTACTTCTTTACTGTTTAATGGCTTTATATCATAAAAACCAGGTTGAAGATCCTTCCCAACAACGTATTCTTCATCCTTTTCACCCAAAATAACCCTTTCAGCAGAGTTTTTTTCTATAGATCTAGTTATTACAACTTCATCATTTTTTTTGCTTTTTATCTCCTTGTTATCATCCATTTGATAAAGAAAAAAAGCCAAACCTACTGCTAGTACCAAAAATAAAACGATTAAACTCTTTTTTCTTTGCATTCCAAAACTCCTTACAACTTTTTGACTTATTTGTTTCCCCTACCAAAAATTGAATTATAACATAAGTACATACTTTTATTTACAAATTATACTCGACAAAAAACTACATATTTCTAAAAAGGATGAGTGTAAACACATTCCATCCTTTTTGTATTTACTTAAAAGAATGGCAAGTTATCCATAATAATAGCCTTGATTATACCTAGGTTGAGGAGAATAATATCGATTTTGAGGCATATATGATTTGTTATTTTGATAATGTAGCGGTTGAGAATTAGAAGTATTTATATATGTTTGCTTCCTTTGCTCGGTTTGGCTGACACATTCATCAGTAGGTCCAATGACAATGGTTTGATTTTTTAACGGAGCAAGTGTTTTCTTTAATTGTTCTGGATTTAAACAATACGTATGAGCAAGCACTTCTATTGGTGTTTTTGTCAGAATGTCCGATCCAAAAATATATTGTGGATATGGTGCATCAAAAATGGCAAGTAAATGGGTTTTATCCTCATTAGCTATTTCCCAATGCCACCAGCCTTGCGGAATATTTGCTACTTGCCCAGGCTTTATTGGAATATTTGTCAATGTATTATTAAAAGGGTTAATAAGGGAAACAACGGCTGATCCTGAAATACAATAAACAAGTTCAGCTGCATTTTGATGATAATGCGGTTCCACCACACGACCTTTGCTTAAATATATATCAAGCAAGGAAACATCTCCCAGTGTATTTAAATTGTTTCTTCCTAATTCGTTGATATAATTTTGTGCATTACGGGTTTTCAACCGATTTTTATTGATATCAAAAAAATACTGTACATTTGATTTCGTATAATCCATATAAGATGTTGACACGACAGAATATCCCCCTATTATTTAAAAATTTGATACAAGACCATTGTATGAAAGATTAAAAAATGGGTGATTATCATAGGTTGAAATTTTGACGGCTAATTATCCTACCGTATTTATTTTGTTTTTTCAATAGTTGAAACAATAAATAAATGGTACAAATATGCTACAATGGAGCAAAATGCATGTTTTTTTGAAAGGAAGGTTTATATGCGTATTTTAGTATTAGGAGCTGGCGGCGTTGGTGGATATTTCGGCGGACGCTTAGTTGAAAAAGGTGAGGATGTGACATTTCTTGTTCGCAGTGGCCGAAAGAAGCAGCTGGAGAAAAATGGTCTTGTCATACGCAGTGTAAATGGAGACTTTTCTTTTCAACCTAAATTAGTTACTACAACGGATGCTGCAGAACCATTTGATTTAGTTTTATTCTCTACAAAATCCTATCATTTAGAAGCAGCTATAAACGATCTTAAACCTTTTATTGGAGAAAAAACGGTCGTGTTGCCTCTATTAAATGGTATTTCCCATTTAGATACGTTAAAAGAAGCTTTTGGCGCAGATAAGGTTATTGGCGGTTTATGCTTTATCGAAACAACTTTAAATAAAGAAGGCGATGTTGTTCAGACAAGTGCAGCTGCCCGGGTTGTTTACGGTGAATTTGGAAACCAAGATACGGAACGAATACATAAAATTACAGATTCCTTTAGCGGTGCGAAAGCAGATTTTATTTTAAGTGATCATATCGAACAAGCGATGTGGCATAAATATCTTTTTATCTCTGTTATGTCGGGTGTCACTTCGCTATTGCGCGCGCCGATTGGACCTATTCGCGAAAGTGATGGCGGCAAAGACTTCATCCGTCAAATGTTTGAGGAAGCGGCTCAGATTATGCGAGCATACGGTGCGCCTATTCATGAAAATATTGTGGACGAGCATATGAAGACAATTGATGCGATTGGATACGATATGAAATCATCGATGCAGCGCGATATGGAGAAAGGTTCCCTTATTGAAGGTGATCATTTACAAGGATACTTATTGGAGTTGGCAAAAAACACTTCTGTCCCTGCGCCATTATTGCAAGTTGTTTATCAGAATGTCAAAGTGTATAAAAAAATGCAATTAGAAAACAGCTAAGTTGTAAAATTTTCTGTTTTTGCAGGGAATTCTTGCGAAACATATTGAAATATCCTCTTGCAAGATTCCCTTTTTACATACTTATTATCGGAGGAACTCATTTGATCTTGCCTTATATTTTTCTTTTTATAACTGTTTTAGTCATGTTTTTCTTTAAGCTGCATATTTCGCTAATTATCATAGTCTCCATTCTTTTCTTCTTTTTTATGCTTTATCTATCCTTATACCCGATCCTATTTGAAAAAGACGAAAAGAAAATTTTGCAGTTTTTACAAAAATCAAAGCACCCTCATTATCATTTTCTTTTTTTGCTCTTTCATGATGAAGAGGAAGAAGCAAGGAAACAGCTAGATAAAATTCGCTACAAGCAAGTTAAAATCGTTTCTGAGATTATTTTACTGGCTAAACAAAAAAAGTTTCATTTAGTTAAAGAACTGCTCCCTTTAATGAAGGAAACGAAAGCCAAATGGTATTATACAGCAATGATTTCCCTTAAAGAAGGCGATCTATCTAATTATGAAACAAATAAAGATCGCATAAACGATAAAGTCATGCTTGCCTGGCTGGAAATGGAGCATAAAGTAAAAGAAGGCCAAAAAGCAGAAGCACTGGAAATGCTGAATAAACAAATTCCCACATTAAAAGGATTACATTTGATTTCCGCCTTGCAATATAAAAAAGAATTAACATCCACTTATAAAGGAAGCTAGTCTGAATACATTTAGACTGGCTTTTTGCTTACAGATGATAGCTGTTTTTTTTCTAGATTTACAGTATACTATTAAAGCAATCTATTTTTTCCAACATTATTACGATCATCTTACAATTATGACAAATAGATACACTAGAATGATAGAAAGAGGAGAGACTATTGAGTGAGTTAACATCTGTAGAAGGAAGATCAAGAGTGGATGAAGAACCTCTTACTGTTCCTGCTTATGGTTATGAATTAATTCGTGAAATATTAATACCAGATTTATTAGGAAGAGATACACCGGAACTTTTGTATTGGGCTGGAAAAAGAATTGCCAGAATGTTTCCGCTTGAACACATAGAAGAGGCGAGAAATTTTTTTGAAAAAGCAGGCTGGGGAACGCTTGAAGTCAGCAAGCAGTCCAAATATGAAATGGAGTATACTTTAACTAGTCCTTTGATTGAAAAAAGATTAAGAGAAAAAGGAAAATGCACCTTTCAACTCGAGACAGGCTACTTAGCCCAGCAACATGAACATCTAAAAAAAGTCATTGCCGAAGCGTTTGAAGATCCAAAAAGAAGAGACAAAAAAATAACGATAACCGTGCGTTGGGACAGTAAAGACCCCGTATAATTTTCTTTTGCATAAGAAAAGCTGCCAATCTAGGCAGCTTTTTTCAGTTTAATCTTGCTTACGCGTTTACAGGAATCGCACTAAGTTCAAATGCATCATGCAAAGCCTCAACCGCTTGAACCATTTTGTCTTTTTCAATAACTGTTGATACTTTAATTTCTGAAGTGCTTACCATTTTGATGACAATATCTTTTGTTGCCAACACTTTAAACATATCAGCTGCAACACCAGGGTTGGAAATCATGCCTGATCCTACAATCGATACTTTGGCAAGTCCTTGTTCAGAAGTTATTTTCTCATAAGATAATTCTGCTTTAACCTCTTCCAGTACTTTCACTGTCTCTTCCAGATCACTGTCTTTAATCGAAAAAGATACATTCATTGTTTGTTGGTCGGTTAAGCTTTGAATAATAATATCTACATTAATATGTTGGGATGCTAATGTAGTAAAAATCGTAGATAGGCTTGTTAAAGGATTTTTTAATCCAAACACCGTTACACTAGTAATATTATCTTCAAACGCTACCCCTCTTACAACTAAGTTTTGCTCCATTGATACTTCCTCCTCGATGATTGTTCCTTCTTCTCTTTCCATGCTTGAGCGTACTACAAGTGGTACTTGATAATTTTTTGCGTATTCAACTGCTCGAGGATGCAGTACACCTGCTCCTAAATTTGCCAACTCGAGCATTTCATCATAAGATACGGATAATAATTTTCTTGCATTTTTAATATATCGAGGATCTGTTGTATATACACCTGTTACATCTGTGTAAATATCGCATTTATCCGCTTTAAGCGCTGCAGCTAACGCTACTGCAGTTGTATCGGAGCCGCCTCTTCCCAATGTCGTAATCGAACCATCTTCTGCCACGCCTTGGAAGCCTGCTACAATGACAACTTTTCCTTCTTTTAGTTGAGCGTGCATTTTTTCTGTTTCAATATTTAAAATGCGTGCATTTCCATGTACCGATTCTGTTTGAATTCCTGCTTGCCAGCCAGTATAAGAAATCGCATCTACTTGTTTAGCATTTAAAGCCATTGATAATAAGCTGATCGTTATTTGTTCTCCTGTTGAAAGCAATACATCCATTTCTCTTTTTGAAGGACGATCTGACAACTCTCCAGCTAGTCTTACTAATTCATCCGTTGTTTTACCCATTGCAGAAACGACAACGACAACATCATTTCCTCTATTTTTCTCCTCGATTACGCGCTCGGCAACATTTTTGATTCTTTCTGCACTGCCTACTGATGTTCCACCGAACTTTTGTACTACTAAACCCACAGCATTCCCTACTTTCTTTTTTTCTCTTAGAAGTGTAGAGGATATTCAAAAAGTCATCAAATGATCAGCGGCGAATCTCTTCGTTGGCTTGCTTTTCCGCTACTCACGTATTTAATTGCATACGTTCCGTTGCTCAAAGCTACACCGCCTCGACCTTCTTGCTTCTAATTTGCTGCCTTTTTGAACTCTCACTATTACTTCGATAAATACTTTTTTCATTGCTTTTTAAGACAATAAAAAAAGCAATGAGAACGTCTCATTGCTGTGCAGAAAAACTCCATTAAAATGTGCACAAACAGTGAGATAGCCCTCCAAAACAATTCCTTGTTTTGACAGTCTTGCATTTGTTCAATACAAAACCAGCAAAGAAAATAATGAGTTCTTCTTTACTTCGGCGAACTGTCCCTTTCATAATCCTTCTTTGAAGCTCATTCTTCTCTGGATTATTACTATTGAAGTTCGCACCTCTACCTTCACTTATTAAGAATAAGTTGCCATCATTATAGCATAGAGTTTTTTTTTATACAATAGTTGATTAATGAATTATTCTTGCAGTTTGTTCAATAGCTCTTCCGCTACATTTGCCGGTATGCCGATCGTACGGAATTCTTCGATTGTTGCTTCTTTCATTTTTTTTACAGAGCCAAATGTTTTTAATAACAGCTTTCGACGCTTTTCCCCAATTCCAGGTATGTCATCTAATAAAGATTGAAAGGCATTTTTCCCACGGACTTGGCGATGAAAGGTAATCGCAAATCGGTGTACTTCATCTTGAATTCGTTGCAGCAAATAAAATTCCTGACTGTTTCTAGCTAATGGAATGATTTCCAACGGATCACCGTATAATAATTGCGAGGTTCGGTGTTTTTCATCTTTTGCCAAGCCTGCCACGGGAATATCCAAGCCTAATTCAAATAAAAGAATTTCTTTGACTGCTTCCAAATGCCCTTTTCCGCCATCAATTACTATTAAATCCGGCAGTGGCAATCCCTCTTTTAGCACACGCTGATATCTCCGTCTCACTACTTCTCGCATCGACTCATAGTCATCCGGTCCCTGCACCGTTCTTATTTTATATTTCCGGTATTCTTTTCTTGCTGGTTTTCCATCCACAAAAACAATCATCGCAGAAACCGGATCTGTACCTTGAATATTACTGTTGTCAAATGCCTCGATTCGATGCGGCGTATAAATCCCCATCTGCTTCCCTAAATTCTCTACAGCTTTAATCGTTCTTTCTTCATCACGCTCAATTAACGCAAATTTTTCTTTTAACGCATTTTCGGCATTTTTTTTTGCTAACAGCACAAGTTCTTTTTTTTGTCCTTTTTGCGGTTTTAATACTTTTACTCCGAGAAGTTCTTCCACCATCTCTCCCTGAATGCTACTAGGAATTAAGATTTCTTTCGGTTTAAAATGGTTTTCTTTTTCATAAAACTGTCCAAAAAACGTGAGCATTTCTTCCTCTGGTTCTTGATAAATAGGAAACATGCTTACATCTCGTTCAATTAATTTCCCTTGTCTAATAAAAAATACTTGAACACACATCCAGCCTTTATCAAAAGAATAGCCAAAAACATCTCTATCCACTAGATCGGCCATTGTCATTTTTTGTTTTTCCATTGTTGCTTCAATATGAGCGATTTGATCACGATATTCTTTTGCCCGCTCAAAGTCTAATTCTTCTGCTGCAGCAGTCATTTTCACCGTAAGCTCTTTTTTAATCTCTTTGTAGCCACCGTTAAGGAATTTTGTAATTTCATCCACGATTTGACGATATTCTGCTTCTTGAATATCTTTTACACATGGAGCCAGGCATTGGCCCATATGATAATAGAGGCAGACCCTGTCAGGCAGTGTCGTACATTTTCTTAATGGATATATGCGATCAAGCAGTTTTTTTGTTTCATTTGCTGCTTGGACATGGGGATATGGTCCGAAATACTTGCCTTTATCCTTTTTAACTTTTCTTGTTGTAATTAAGCGTGGATGTTTTTCTGCAGTCAGCTTAATAAAAGGATACGTTTTATCATCTTTTAACATAATATTGTATTTTGGATCATACTTTTTTATTAAATTAATCTCTAATAATAATGCTTCCATATTAGAAGAAGTAATAATATATTCAAAATCCTCAATTTCGTTAACGAGTCTTAATGTTTTTCCATCATGGGAACCAGTAAAATAAGAGCGGACTCGATTTTTTAATACCTTTGCTTTTCCTACATAAATCACTGTGCCTTGTCGGTCTTTCATTAAATAACATCCAGGCTGATCAGGTAAGAGCATCAGTTTATTTTTTATTGTACTATTCATCGTCTTTCCTCCCTGAATGCTTGAATCTACACTAATCTACTACACTCTATTATATATGATACTTGTTGGAGAATGCTTTCAGCAAGGAAAAAGTCGTGGAAGGAAATAGGATAGAAGACAAAAAATTAGTGAAGAACAATTTGTCCTTCACTAACTCTTTTAAACATGTTTAGATAATAATTCAGAAAGAGCTTCTTTTGGTTGGAATCCAACTACTTTATCCACTACTTCGCCATCTTTGAAAACTAATAATGTCGGAATGCTCATTACGCCGAATTTAGCTGCAGATTCTTGGTTTTCATCCACGTCAACTTTAACAATTTTTGCTTTTTCTCCGATTTCAGCGTCTAATTCTTCTAATACTGGAGCAATCATTTTACAAGGTCCGCACCAAGGTGCCCAAAAATCTACTAGTACTACTCCTGAACCTGTTTCTGTTTGAAAATTTTGATCTGTTGCATGTGATATTGCCATTACAACTGCCTCCTCTAAGTGGTTAACTTTTAATATCGAAAGTATACCATCGTTTTTGTTAGGATGCTAATAATTTGTTTCGTCGATAATTTTCCCTACACTTATTGCTTCTATTCGATATATTTAGCACTTCAATTAATCAGCACTTTCTCCATATTCTGCACCTTCCAACTGTTGAATTAACAATGGCACTACTTCAAATATATCTCCTACAATACAATAGTCTGCTTCTTTAAAAATAGGTGCATCGGGATCATTATTAATCGCTACGACCACTTTTGCACCATTCATTCCGACGATATGTTGAATCGCTCCTGAAATTCCGCAAGCGATATAAAGATCAGGTCCCACCGTCTTGCCCGTTTGCCCAACTTGCAGCGATGAATCGCTAAGGCCTAATTCAACCGCCCCTCTGGAAACGCCGACTGTGCCTCCAAGCAACGATGCTAATTTTTTTATTAATTCCATTCCTTCTGTATTTTTTATGCCTCTTCCAGCTGCAACGATTACTTTTGCATCCAATAAATCGATGCTGTTGCCGTTCTTTTTTTCCACTTTTAATAAAGGAAAAACTGGTGTTGTTTTATCCATTACCTGTTCTTCTATAACGACTGCTTGTTTCCCGTGTTCATTAGGTACTACCCAGCTATTTGGCTTTATGGCAGCGATAAAAGTATCTTCATCTAATCGAACCGTTTCATTTAGTTTTCCCGAAAAAATTGATCGTGTAAATACTATCGAATCTTTTTCACGTCTCATGCCGTTTACATTAGAAAGGAGAGGAATGGCTAATACTTTACTTAAATAGGCTGCGATGCTTTTTCCAAAATCAGTATGAGGAATAAATACCTTTGCTGGTTTTTCTTTTTTTAATATAGCTTCTACATGCTTTCTATATGCTTCATCAGAAAATGGTGTTTCTTTCGTACTGATCCATAGTATTTTGTCCATTTTATACTGCAAAAGATCATCTACATCCGATGTTGTTTTATCTTTCCCATATAATAGAACGACGATTTCCGCATCAGCAGCGATTCCGTTAGCAGCCGATAAACATTCAAATGTGACAGTACGTATTTTTTCTTGCTTCATTTCACCTATAATAAGGATTTTCTCTCTCAAAATTACCCCTCCTTAGCTACCTCATTTTTTTGATGATCTCTGAAAGTTGACCAGCTTGTTTTTCGCTGTCTCCTTGTATAAAAACATTTTGTCTTTCAACAATAGGAAATTGATATTGTTCGGTGGTTATCGATAAGGAATTATTGAGTTGCGGAGTAATTTTATCTAAAGATTTTCTTTTTGCTTTCATAATACCGGCTAAAGCAGGCAGTCTTGGTTCATTTAATCCTTGTGGAACAGTCACTAATAATGGCAATGGACCGCCATACGTTGCCACCTCTTCACCTGTGTCTTTTTCAACAATTGCTTTTCCATTTTCTATAGTCAACTTTGCTATATTGGTTATATACGGAATGTTAAGTGCGGCTGCTACACGAGGTCCAACTTGCCCGCTGCCGCCATCCATAGCAAATGCACCGGCTAAAATAATATCAAATGGAACCGTTTGTAAATACGAGGATAATGCATTGGCAATAACGACAGGTTCTTCTTTTGCATCATCTAATAACAACAATACGCCTTTATCTGCTCCGATTGCTAATGCGAGCCGAAGCTGCTTTTCTGCATTTTCTTCTCCTGCTGTTACAACCAATACCGTTCCTCCATGCTTTTCTTTTAAGCGAATGGCTTCTTCTAATGCCCTTTCATCAAGCGGATTGATCATATAATTGACATCAACTATTTGCACCTTATTATCTTGAACTGTAATTTGCTGTTCGGAATCAAATGTTCTGGATAACAATACGATAATATTCACTAGGTGTTCCCTCCTTTACATATCCGTATTTCGTTGATGTTCTTCCTTTAATTCTCTCCGTAAAACTTTTCCTATTGCTGTTTTGGGCAGCTCTGCTCTAAACTCATACAAGCGAGGTACTTTAAAGGATGCAATTCGTTTCCTCATAAAATGATTTAAATCTTCTGCGGTTAATGTTGCTCCTTTTTTCAACACGATAAATGCTTTGACTGTTTCTCCTCGATAAGGATCTCCAACGCCAACCACTGCTGCTTCTTCTACATCTGGATGCTCATATAACACTTCTTCTACTTCTCTTGGATAAATATTAAATCCACTAGCAATAATAAGATCTTTTTTCCGGTCTACAACATAAAAATAGCCTTTTTCATCCATATAACAAATATCACCTGTTAACAGCCAGCCGTTTTTTAATACTTTTGCGGTTTCTTCTGGATTATTCCAGTACCCCTTCATCACCTGTGGACCGTTGATTCCTAATTCGCCAATTTCTCCAGGAGGAAGTTTCTGTCCTGTCTCAAGTGAAAAAATAGCTGCATCTGTTCCTGGCCACGGCACTCCAATGCTCCCTTTCACAATTTCATGATCCCAGAGAAAATTAGCATGCGTTACCGGAGAAGTCTCCGTTAATCCATATCCTTCGACTAATTTTCCGCCTGTTTTTTCCTCAAACCTTTCGATGATTTCAACAGGCAATGGCGCTGATCCGCTTATGGAACTTTTAATGGAAGTAAGATCATATTTTTCGATTTGTGGATGGTTTAAAAGTCCAATATAAATGGTAGGAGCTCCAGGGAAAATCGTTGGTTTTTGCTTTTGGATGGTTTTTAAAGTGGCAGCTGCATCAAATTTAGGAATTAAGATCATTTTATAAATTTCCATCACAGATAGAATCATTAAGGTCGTCATGCCGTATACGTGAAATAAAGGCATAATGCCAAGTATTATTTCTTCTCCTTTTTTCATGCGGTATAACCATTGACGTACCATCGCGGTATTTGCGATTAAATTACGGTGAGTCAGCATTACCCCTTTTGGAAAACCTGTTGTTCCACCTGTGTATTGAAGAATGGCAACGTCTTCTTCAAAATCAGTTTGATATTCCTTTACTTCTATGAATGGTTTTTTTAATATGTCAAATAACATATGGGTAGAATGGCTTTCATAAATTGGGGTATTTTTTCGTTGTTGTTTTTTTTGCACGATAGAATAGAGGATGTTTTTAGGGAATGGGAGAAAATCTTGTATCTTTGTAACAATAATTTGTTTAAGCTCTGTATCTTTTTTTGCCTGCTGGATTCGATTATATAAAAGATCCAATGTAATGATCATTTTAGCTCCTGAATCTTTTAATATAAAATGAACTTCTCTTTCTTGATATAAAGGATTTGTAGGGACTACGATGCCGCCTGCTAAAAGAATCGCATAAAAGCCAATAACCGTTTGCGGAGTATTTGGCAGCATAACGGCTACTCTATCGCCTTTTTCCAATCCTATTTTCTGTAAATAACCTGCCAGCGTCATTGATTTTTTGTATACTTCCTGAAATGTCCACTCCTTTCCCATAAAATGAATCGCTTTATGATCTGGATATTCTTTTGCAGCATATATTAATGATTGCTGCAACGTATAGGGTCGATAATAAACATCTTTCGGTATTTCCGGTGGATAAAGATCCAGCCACGGTTTTTCACGATACATAAACTCATTCCTCCTGCTTGTCTCTTGTACTAGTTTATTATATGGCGCAAGGATCCGTTCAGTTATTTAAAATCCGCCCATATTAAAAAAGGGCTAAGCCAAGCTGAAGATCAGAAAAGCGCAGGCGCCTTGCTCAGCCCCGAAGAAAAATGTTCATTTGACTCGAAAAGTGCTTTTTACTTTTAGAGGCAAAGGGTTATTTTTCACAGGGGTTAGGCGCCGGAGCTAGACACTAATCTAAGTTGAAACTTATAAATTCTGATACTATAAAAAAAAACACGCGTCCTCTTTATAGAAAACACGTGTTTTTTCAATACAGTGATAGAAACAATAGGCTGTTTTCGTATAGATTGTTGCTTTAAACTCGCAGCCTGAATACACTTCGTCCGTTTAGCGAGCGTCGAGCCTCCTCGTCGCATACGCTCCTGTGGGGTCTCGTCTTTCTCGCATTCCCACAGGAGTCTCAGTCTGCTGAGTACTGCTTCTCCCATTTTTTTATGTAAAAAACAACAAACTTTGAGAAAACTGCCAAGCAATAAAACATCCCCAATCTATTTTATGAAATGCCAGCGCCGATTACAAAAGATAAACCAATCGAGATAATCATGGAGATGAATCCAACTGCTCTGTTATCGTTTTGGATTTCTTCGTCTATTCTAAATTTTGGTGTTAAAAACTCAAAAATAAAATACCCTACCAACAATAAAAAGAATCCATACACGCCCCAAACAATCATCGTTAATAAAGAATCGTTTTGCATAATGGAATGCCTAAATATATTGGCTATTCCAAACATTTTCCCGCCTGTTGCCATTGCAACGGCAAGATTTCCTCTTTTTATTTCTTCCCAATTATTATACTTAGTTACCAATTCAAAAATAGCCAAAAATACGACCATGCTTAAAATGACAACACTATAATCACCTGCAGTTTTTATATACTCGTTAGTCCAAAATTGATTCATGCACTATCTCCTCTATTTGTTTTCTATATATACACTCCTATGGAAAAGGGGTCGGAGCTTCGCCAATTTTTATAGAAGTAAACTTTTGATTGCACTCTATATTTGTTGTTTATCCTTATTAAGGACAGAGTGGCTCCGCTCGCGCCGCCTTTATTTTAATTCTACGACGGTAACACCACTGCCGCCTTCTCCTGCTTCTCCAAATCGAATACTTTTTACCGATCGATGATTTTTTAAATACTCTTGTACGCCAGTTCTTAACGCACCTGTACCTTTTCCATGGATAATCGAAACTCTAGGGTATCCGGCAAGCAAACTATCATCAATGTATTTTTCTACTCTTACTAAAGCATTTTCAAATCTTTCGCCGCGTAAATCCAACTCTAAACTCACATGATAATCTTTGCCTTTAATCGATGCAAGTGGTTTTGTTTCGACTACTTTCGGTGTTTTAATAAATTCCAAATCTTTTGTTTTCACCTTCATTTTCATAATGCCAATTTGGACTTGCCATTCTTTATCAGAAATTTTTTCCAACAACTGTCCTTTTTGACCAAATGTTAATACTTTCACTTCATCCCCTGATTGGAAATCATGGGTAGTCGTTTTAATTGCTTCTTTTCTTTTTACAGTTGTTTTTGGCGTTGCATCACTTAATCTTTTTCTTGCTTCAATTAATTCATGCTCTTTTATTTCTGCTCGTTTTTCAAGCTGCATTTTCCGCAAATCAGAAATAACTTGTTCTGCCTCTTGTTTCGCCTGTTCAATGATGTCAGCAGCTTGTTTTTTTGCTTTTTCTTGAAGTGTTTCTTTTTTATCATAATAATCCATTACTTGCTTTTGTAAATCACGGTGGAGCATTTCTGCTTGCTTTCGTAATTCTTGTGCGTCCTTGTACTCTTCTTCTGCATGTTTTCGACTTTCTTCTAATGATGCAATCATATTTTCTATTTTACTGCTTTCATCACTAACATGAGCTCGTGCTGCAGCAATTACTTGGTCCTGCAACCCTAGACGTTTGCTTATTTCAAAAGCATTACTTCTCCCTGGCACACCAATTAATAATTTATAGGTTGGACTTAATGTTTCCACGTCAAATTCAACACTTGCATTCATAACCCCTTCTCGGTTGTAGCCATAGGCTTTTAATTCAGGATAATGGGTCGTAGCAATAACACGCGCGCCGCGGCGATTCACTTCATCCAATATCGAAATGGCCAGTGCCGCCCCTTCTTGCGGATCGGTTCCTGCACCTAATTCATCAAATAATACAAGGCTGTTATGGTCAACTTCCTCTAATATGCTGACAATGTTGACCATATGGGAAGAAAACGTACTTAATGATTGCTCAATCGACTGTTCATCGCCAATATCTGCATACACTGCATCGAATACGCTCATTTCTGAACCATCCAACGCTGGAATTTGCAAGCCGGCCTGAGCCATCAGCGTACATAACCCGACTGTTTTTAACGTAACGGTTTTTCCGCCTGTATTTGGTCCTGTTATGACAATCGTGGAAAAATCATCTCCTAATGTCACATCATTTGCGACGACTACATCAACAGGAATTAATGGATGCCTTGCTTTAAAAAGAGAAATCTTGCCTTCCTTATTTATATTCGGCTTCGTTCCTTTTAATCGATGTCCATATTTTGCTTTTGCAAACATAAAATCAATTTCTGATAACACACCAACAATATCTAAAAGCTCTGTGCTGTATCCAGAAACAAGTGCCGTTAATTGCGTTAAAATCCGATCGATTTCTTGCTGTTCTTTTACACGGATTGCCTGCAGCTCATTGTTAAGCGTCACAACCGACTGCGGCTCAATGAATAAGGTTTGCCCTGAAGCACTTTGATCATGAATAATGCCGCCATAATTCCCTCTATATTCTTGTTTTACCGGAATAACAAAGCGATCATTGCGGATCGTAATAATGGCATCTGAAAGCATCTTTGCTGCATTGGAGGAACGGATCATGCTTTCGAGCTTTTCTCTTACTTTCGATTCATTTCTCCGAAGCTGATGGCGAATGCTTCGCAACGCTTCACTCGCACTATCCATGACAACGCCTTGCTCATCTATTGCCATTTTAATTTCTTCTTCTACTTCAGCTAAAACAATAATTTGGTTTACGAGTTCAGCTAAAATCGGCACTCTTTCTTCGTCATTAAATTCTTCGATAAATCTTTTGATTTGTCTGCTTGCATGCACCGTATTCGCGATTTGATTCAGCTCTGCAGGACTCAGCATTCCGCCGATTGAGGAACGCTTTACATGTGGACGAATATCGTATATTCCGCTTAATGGAATATTCCCGCGCATGCGGAATACTTTAGCTGCTTCATCTGTTTCTTCCTGCCAGCGAACCACTTCTTCAAACTCTGTAGAAGGAACTAGTTGTTCTGCTTTCCACTGTCCTAAAGATGAAGATACATGTTCTAATAATTGGCTTTTAATTTTGTCAAACTCTAATGTTTTTAATACTCTTTCGTGCATGGAGTTTTCTCCTTTGCTTTTCTTCTATTTATATTACTGCTTCTTTTTTTGCAAAAAGTTCAGCAAGTCTTGTTTATCCATCGTATTTATTACTGTTTCTTTTTGTATCCAGCCTTTTTTTGCTGTTGATACGCCAATGCTCATATTATTTAACTCTTTTGTATGATGTGCATCTGTATTAATGATAATGTAACCCCCTTTATCTTGGGCCATTTTCACGTACTCTGCATGCAAATCCAAACGATTTGGATTGCTATTCAGTTCCAATACTGTATTTGTTTCTTTTGCTAAAAGAATTAATTGTTCCATATCGACATCATAACCGTCTCTTATGCCGATTTTCCGGCCTGTTGGATGGGCGATGATATCAACATATTTATTTTGCATCGCGTTTTTTAATCTTTCCATTATTTTGTCTTTCGGTTGGGAAAAAGAAGAATGAATGGATGCAATAACGATATCTAATTCCGCTAATAAACTATCTTCATAATCTAATGAGCCATCTGGCAGAATATCCATTTCTACACCAGCAAGGATCGTGATATCGTCATATTTTTCATTTAACCTTTTTATCTCTTGAATTTGTTCGCGCAAACGTTCGGGCGTTAGTCCATTGGCCACTTTTAAATATTGAGAATGATCGGTAATCGCCATATATTGATAACCAAGGGCTCTGTTTGCTTCTACCATTTCTTCAATAGAAAAAGCACCATCACTCCATGTAGAATGCATATGTAAATCGCCTTTTATATCTTCCAAAGAAATAATCGTATTGTCTTCCCTAAATGCTTCTACTTCTTTACCATCCTCTCTTAATTCTGGTGGAATAAACGGAAGCTGAAAATAATGATAAAAATCTTCTTCTGCAGCGAATGTTTTTATTTCTCCTGTTTCTACATTTTCCACGCCGTATTCACTAATTTTTTCTCCCCGCTCTTTTGCCAACTGCCTCATTTTTACATTATGTTCTTTAGAACCGGTAAAATGATGGAGTGTTGTCGCAAATTCAGCTTGAGTTACGATGCGGAAGTCTACGGAAACATCATACTTTAAATCTAATACGATGCTTACTTTTGTATTTCCTGCACCCGTTATTTCTTTAATAGAAGGTAGCTTCGTTAATTTATTTTTTACTGCTGAAGGATTGTCTGTTGCAATAATAAAATCTAGATCTTTTATTGTTTCGCGCATTCTTCTTAAACTGCCAGCTCGAGAAAATTGACTAATTTCTTCTATTTCCTTTAGGTCTTTTTCAATAGAGACAGCTACTGACAGCATATAAGCAATCGGTAGTCTTTCTGGTCTCGAACCTACATTTTGTAATGCTTCGAGGATTTTTTCTTCTGTTTTTTTTCCAAAACCACTAAGTGCTTGCACTTTTCCTTCGACACAAGCAGTCTGTAAATCTTCTGCATTCGTAACAGCAAGCTCCTTATATAGCTTGGCGATTTTTTTTCCTCCTAGACCAGGAAGCTGTAATAGTGGAATTAATCCTTTTGGTACTTCTTCTTTCAACTGTTGTAACGCTGTGGATGTTCCTGTTGTAACATATTCTTCAATAACAGCAGCCGTTCCTTTGCCGATTCCAGGAAGTGCTGTATAATCAGTAATTTCAGATAAGCTTTTTTCATTATTTTCTAAACTTGCCGCAGCTTTCCGAAAGGCTGAAACTTTAAAGGTATTTTCTCCTTTTAACTCCATATAGACGGCAATTTGTTCTAATAAACGCATTACTTCTTTTTTTGTTATGTTCATTTTTATCACCTGCTTTTATCATATCATGTTCTTTTCTGTTTCAATAATTAGTTGAAAGTGCAAAGCAAAGACTCCTCTATTTTCTAGAAGAGTCTTATACCCTTTTTAAGAAGCCATATAGTCAAACCAAAGCGTTTTAATTTTTTCGGAAAAATAAGGGGTGTTTTCAATAATACCAGCTGCTATTATCGACTTATTTAAATTATTTTCAATAAATTCGATTGGCATAAGTGCTGCGATATATAATAGAATAAAAATAACTAAGTACACTTCAATAAATCCTAATATCGCTCCCGCCCATGTATTCAGCTGTTTTAAAACTGGTAAACTAGCAACAAAGTCTATCATGCTGCCAATTATTTGCCATACGATTTTCACAGCAAAAAAAATCAGCACAAATGCAATTGCCCGATAAAATACATCTTCCACATTTGCATTGCTAAAAAGGGTTGTAATGAAACTATTTTCACCTACATTAGGATATGGCACCCAAAGGGTTAACTTTTCAGATAAAGGTATGTAATATTTATTTGCCACAATAAAGGCAGCAATAAACCCGGTTAAATGGACTATTTGTAAAATAAAACCTCTTTTTAAGCCTCTTAACAGTCCAAATAACAATAACACAATAACAATAAAATCCAACATGACTTTTTCAGTCCTTTTCTCTTTTTAATTCATTTTCCAGCTGTTCGACTCGGTCTAATAATTTAACATAATCGTTTACTATATTAACAGTCGTCAACACGGCTAATTTATTTAAATCAAGGGATGGATTCTTCGCATAGAGTTCTCGCATTTTTTTATCTACTATAGAGGCAACCAAGCGTACATGGCTTGACGGTTCTTCACCTATTATTACATATGGTGTACCATATATTTCTACAGTTGTACGGTTTTTTGGTGTGTCTGTCACAATTATGCCTCCAATCATAAGAATCCTAATCTCTATCATAACATGAACCGTTCAAGAGAGGAAAGTCATACCCTGTCAAATTACGTCATGCTTTTACAATTTATTATTTTTTTGCAAAAAGTTATAGTAAATAGTAATGGTGATGTCACATAAAAAAAGACCATAAAAAAGGGCCCATTTACATGATTTTCCGTTAGCTAAATCACCTGTTAGTTTAACAAATTATTTACCATATTTCATCTAAATTATTAGAATAGAATTGAAACGCCTTATTATATTTTTTTATCCACTTATCATCAGAAGAAACAAGTAATACGTTTAATAAAGAAGATACGGCCTCTTTATTTTCTTGTAAGTTATAAAGTGTAATAGCTAAAAAAGTTTGGATGGCTAAGTTAGTTGGAAACTCACTCAACCCTTGCGTTAGTATTGATTTAGATAATTGATACTCACCAATACATCGGTAACTACTTCCCAATTGTATGAATAGCATTTCTCTTAATTCACCTTCAACATTATTTGACAGTGCTTTCTCATAATATTTAATAGCTTCTATTTCAAAACCTAAAGAATCATGAATGGAACCACAATAAAAATTGAGTTCAGCATCATCAGGATTTTTTTCAAGTAGGCTGATAAGCAATTTTTTAGCTTCTTCAAATTCCTTGTTTTTTAATAGTTCTTTTACGTTTTCTATCATGTGTATCCCCTCTTCAAAGAATTTAACCTATACCAATTCCCAAAACATTTTTTCTTTATTTTACCACTCATTCTATTCATTTTTTTCTTTTCACACACCTTATTCAAACAACCCTCTTCTTTAACAGTTCTTCAAAAAACAAGGCTGTTTTCGTATAGATTGTTGCTTTTAAACTCGCAGCCCGAATACACTTCGCTTTCCGTGGGCGAGCGTCGAGCCTCCTCGTCACATACGCTCCTGTGGGGTCTCGTCTTTCTCGCATTCCCACAGGAGTCTACGTGTATTCAGTCTGCTGAGTACTTCTTTTTCCATTTTTTACGTAAAAAACAACTAACTTTGAAAAACAGCCAATAAAAAAATAGGGCCATCTCTATTAGAGACAACCCCTTAAACAAATCGGTTTCTTTTATCCTCTTAGTACCGCACCAGCTTTTTCTTTTACTGCTGCTAATACTTTATCATGTGCTTTTGTAATCATTTCTTCTGTTAATGTTTGTTCTGGATCAAAATACTTTAATGTGTAGGCAATCGACTTTTTGCCTTCTTCCATTTTATCTCCTTCGTACAAGTCAAATACTTGAACTTCTTTTAATAAGGAGCCGCCAGCTTCTACAATGATATTTTGAATATCGCCTGCTAAAATCGTTGTATCGACAACTAAAGCAATATCTCTCGTTACAGAAGGGAAACGAGGAATCGTTGTATAGTGAAGATCTTCTACGTCTGCTGCTAAAAGCTTGCTTAAATTTAATTCAAAGCAATATGTTTCTTTTATATCCAAATCATTTTGTACTTGCGGATGCACTTGGCCAACAAATCCTATTACTTCGCCGTTGAATAATACATCTGCCGTTCTTCCTGGATGCATGCCGTCGATTGCTCCTCTTACAAAAGCAATTTTATCCATAACACCTAGTTTTTGGAATAACCCTTCTAATACCCCTTTGATCACAAAGAAATCAACTGCTTTTTTCTCTCCTTGCCAAAGGTTCGCACTCCATAAGCCAGTAATCGCCCCTGCTAAATGTTCTCTTTCTTCTGGAAGCTCATTGGCTGCACCTTCGTTTGCTAAGAAAACAACACCTGTTTCATATACAGCAAGGCTTTCATTTTGACGAGCACTGTTGTATTTTACCACTTCTAATAATTGTGGAATGATGCTTTGTCGAAGAAGACTGCGTTCTTCACTCATCGGCATGCTTAAACGAACAGGATTACGTTTTTCTAAAGCAAATTGCTGCACCTTCTTTTCACTTGTCAGCGCATAAGTAATCGCTTGATAAAGACCGGCACCTTCTAAATATTTACGAACAGTGCGGTGTTTTTTCTGGTATGGAGATAACACACCAGGAATCGATGCACCAACTGGCAATGTTGTTGGAATATGATCATAACCATACAGACGTGCCACTTCTTCTGTTAAATCTTCTTCAATGGAAATATCATTTCTTCTTGTTGGTACAGTTACTGTAAATACAGTATCTTCTTCTTTTGTTTCAAACTGAAGTCGTGCAAAGATGTCTTTTACTTCATTTACTTCTAAAGCAGTACCTAATACTTTATTAATTTTTTCTAATGAGATAGACACCGTTTTTGGTTCTGCTGTTAATGTATCAACAACCGCTTCGCCTTCCAAAACTTCGCCTCCTGCATATAAATGCAGAAGCTGTGCTGCTCTTTCTGCCGCTAAACGAACACGATTTGGATCAATGCCTTTTTCATATCGTGCACTCGCTTCACTTCTTAAGCTTAATACTTTCGATGACTTGCGGATTACGCCGCTGTCAAAATAAGCAGCTTCTAATAATACAGTTGTTGTATCAGATTGCACTTCAGAGTTTGCTCCACCCATTACACCAGCGACTGCTACTGCTGTTTCGCCATTTGTAATAACTAAATTATCTTCTGACAGTACTCGTTTTGCTTCATCCAGCGTTACAATCGTTTCGTCTTTTTTCGCTCTTCTGACAAGAATCTCTTTTGATGCTAGACGGTCATAATCAAATGCATGAAGAGGCTGGCCATATTCTAATAAAATGTAATTCGTAATATCCACGACATTATTATGCGGGCGAATGCCTGCTGCCATTAATCGACCTTGCATCCATAAAGGAGATGGAGCAATCTTTACGTTTTTGATGATTTTTGCTGTATATAATGGAGCATCTTCCTTATTTTCCACGCTCACTTGTACATAATCGGATGCTTTCTCATTTGCTGTCGGATATTCAACTGTTGGAAGCTTTACTTCTTTTCCTAGAACAGCTGCCACTTCATACGCAACCCCTAACATGCTCAAACAATCAGCACGGTTAGGTGTTAATCCTAATTCCAATACCGCATCGTCACGCTGTAAATATTCTAGCGCATCT
The DNA here is from genome assembly GCF_052663115.1 of Niallia yueguangensis. Taxonomy (NCBI): domain Bacteria; kingdom Bacillati; phylum Bacillota; class Bacilli; order Caryophanales; family Bacillaceae; genus Niallia; species Niallia yueguangensis. Next base: position 31,690 of record NZ_JBQTCX010000007.1, on the reverse strand, counting down.
TGGCCAACTTCGACATCACTTTGGAAAACAAAAATACCTTCTGCATACTCTTTCGCTGTTAGTTTGCTTTCGATGCCTAGCTCTTGCAATGAACAAATCATTCCATTTGATTCTTCGCCGCGAAGTTTCGCCTTTTTGATTTTAAAATTACCAGGAAGTACCGCACCAACTTTTGCTACTGCTACTTTTTGTCCTTTATCGACATTGGCTGCGCCGCAAATAATTTGAATAGGTGCTTCTTCACCAACATCTACTAAACATTTGTTCAGTTTGTCAGCATTCGGATGCTGTTCTCTTTCTACTACATAACCGATTACGACATTTTTGATGCCGTCATTTAAAACGTCAACGCCTTCTACTTCAATCCCGCTTTTTGTAATTTTATCAGCCAACTCTTGTGGATCGATATCACTTAAATCTACATAATCTTTTAACCATTTATAGGATACTAACATTATTATTCTCCTCCAACCTTAATATTCCGGTACTGAAAACTGCTTTAAGAAACGAATGTCATTTGTATAGAAATGACGAATATCATCAATTCCGTATTTTAGCATTGCGATGCGTTCTGCACCGATTCCAAAAGCAAATCCAGAATATTTCTTTGAATCAAAGCCGGCCATCTCCAGTACATTCGGATGCACCATTCCAGCACCTAATACTTCAATCCAGCCAGTTCCTTTACAAACACTGCAGCCGCTTCCTTTACAAATGCTGCATGAAATATCCACTTCAACAGATGGTTCTGTAAACGGGAAGAAACTTGGGCGCAAACGAATTTCTCTTTCTTCTCCAAACATTTTTTTTGCAAAAACTTCCAATGTTCCTTTTAAATCGCTCATGCGAATATTTTCATCAACTACAAGACCTTCAATTTGCATAAATTGATGCGAATGTGTTGCATCATCGTTGTCGCGGCGATACACTTTCCCTGGACAAATGATTTTAACAGGACCTTTGCCTTTATGTTTTTCCATTGTACGAGCCTGCACAGGAGAAGTATGTGTTCGTAATAATAGTTCTTCTGTGATATAAAAAGAGTCTTGCATATCACGAGCCGGATGATTTTTTGGCAAATTCAGCGCTTCAAAATTGTAGTAGTCAACTTCTACTTCTGGGCCTTCTTCTACTGTATAACCCATGCCAATAAATAAATCTTCTACTTCTTCGATTACTCTCGTTAAAGAATGATGGTTTCCAACAGCAATTGGTCGGCCTGGCAAGCTGATATCAATTGTTTCGGCTGCAATTTTCTTTTGCACTTCTGCTTCTTCTAATACTTTTTGTTTCTCTTCTATCTGATTTGTAATCTCATCACGGATCACATTTACTAATGCTCCCATTTTTGGACGCTCTTCCGCTGAAAGTTTGCCCATCCCTTTTAACACTTCTGTAATAGGTCCTTTTTTTCCAAGATAAGCAATTCGAATATCATTTAATTGTTTCACATTTTCAGCGTTTGAAATGCTTTGTAAAGCTTCCGCCTGCAGTTCTTTTAATTTTGCTTCCACATTGATTCCTCCTTAAACGATTTGCATGATATAGCAGCAAGTTTTTGTTTTTCGGCAACAAAAAAAACCTCTCCCTAAAAAAGGGACGAGGTTTTGTATTCGCGGTACCACCCTAATTAACTCAATAAAAAGCATCAAGTTCGCTTCATTTCGATAACGGCTTATTAAACCGGTACATCTTTACATTTCACCTAAATGAAATGGTCCCGATGCCAACTCAGGAGGTGAACTTCATTTATCTTTTTGATAAAAATGCTTTCAGTCTAAGGCATTTTCTCCCTTTATCAAAGCAATAAACTACTTTTCTCCGTCTTTGTTTTTATTCATGCAATTTGCCATTAATTATAGTATATTTTCATACGATTTTCAAATGCAATCTTTGTTTATTTTGATAAATGGGTAATCTGAGTTAATCGTTCGTCAATAGTTTGTCTATTAGTTAGGCTGTTTTCGTATAGATTGTTGCTTTCATATGCACAGCCTGCATACACTTCGTCCGTTTAGCGAGCGTCGAGCCTCCTCGTCGCATTCGCTCCTGCGGGGTCTCGTCTTTCTCGCATTCCCACAGGAGTCTACGTGTATGCAGGCTGCTAAGAAACACTTTTTCAAATGTTTTATGTAAAAAACAACAAACTTTGAGAAAACAGCCATTAGTTAAAATGATACAATAAAATACCAGCAGCCACTGCAACATTTAAGGACTCGCTTTTCCCATAAATAGGGATATATAAATTTGCATCCGTTTTTGCCAGTACTTCCTTGCTGACTCCATTTCCTTCATTTCCAACTATGAGACAAAATCCTTGCTGTGTGCGTTCTACCTCTCGATAGTTTTTCCCATTTTCAAGCGAAGTTCCAAAGACAGGGATGCTTTTTTCTTTTAAAGCATCGATAAAATTCGGGATATTTTGTTTTAAAATTGGTAAATGAAAATGACTGCCTTGTGCGGAGCGAACGACTTTCGGATTATAAATATCGACTGTTCCTTCGCTAATAATAACAGCATCCATTCCCGCAGCATCCGCTGTTCGGATGATTGTCCCTAAATTTCCTGGATCTTGTACTTTATCTAATACGATAAACGTTTTACCTGAAGAAATAATAGACGCGTTCTCCATTTGCTTGCAAACTGCAACAATTCCTTGTGGTGTTTCTGTATCTGTCAGTTGGTCCATAATTTCTTTTGTCACAATGGTAACGGGTATATCTCCATAATCCCACCCAGGTAAATCAATCTCTTCTGAAATGATTAAATCAAGAATCGCATCTGCTTTAAACGCTTCTTCCACAAGATGAAATCCCTCCACAAGAAATGTTCCTGTTTTATCTCTTTCCTTTTTGCTTAAACGTTTTTTCCACTCTTTTACTTGAGGGTTTTTAACGGAATGTATATGCTTCAACTTATTTCTCCTCACTTTTATAATGCACTAATACTCATTATAGCTCAATCGAAATACATAATAAACGGTAAAGGAGAAATGCTATAATAGAATGTTTCTTTAAGCATTCACTAGAAAATTATTCAGGAGGGCATATCCAGCAATGAATTTAAATTTACGTAACGCGATTATTCATAATGTTTCAGGAAATTCACAAGATGAGTTAAAGAATACGATTGTCGATGCTATTCAAAACGGGGAAGAAAAAATGCTTCCAGGACTTGGCGTTCTTTTCGAAATCATCTGGCAAAATTCTTCTGAACCAGAAAAAACAGAAATGCTGCAAACACTTGAAAGCGGGTTAAAATAAAGAGAAGAACCCATAAGTGAAGACTTTTCGGTTCTTCACTTATGGAAACCGATTTTTGCTGGTTGAAAAATATCTCAGTATTCATCATTTATTTCGTTAGTTTCTCTAATCGCCCTGTTAACTGTTTTCTCCATTCGCAAGCCAATTCTTCGACTTCTAATACTTTTTTAATCCCTTCAACATCCTTCTGTCTATGAAAATAGATTTGATTACTAAAAAGAATGGAGACTTGTTTTGGATGAGGCTCTATTAACGTTATTTTTGAGTCCTTTCTGACAGTGCCTTCTTCTATAACTCGACATAAATAACCCGTATGACCAGTTTCTACGATTCTTTTTAGAATACCTGGTATATTCGTTCTCTTTGTTATCGTACTACAAGGAACTCTTCCTTGTGTTATTTGTATTATTGCATCTCCTAGTTGATAAACATCTCCAATGCATACATCACGTTCCAACATGTTTGTTACTGTTAAATTTTCTCCGAATGCCGCTAAAGGTAATGTACTACTAAACTCTTTTGCCCAAACTAAATAATGTTCATAAGGATAGACGCAAACAGCACGATCTGGACCCCCATGATACCTTAAATCAGCTACTCCATCACCACGAAAGCCTTCTTTATCTAAGAAAGCCTGTTCCACTTCTTCTTTACAGATCCCCGTATCCATTTCTTTATCAAGATTATACTTCATCTTTTTAGGCAACCCTATAGCAAAACTCATTAGTTCAATATCTCGCATATTATGTATGAACTCCCTCTTTATCAAAATTAATAGCACATCTTATACATAAAATCGTTCCTCATTCAATAAACGATCATTAGCTTTTTAACGATGTGTTTGAAAAATCTCTTCTAGCAAAATGTTATATTTATTTCCAATAACAATAATTCAAACTAACCAATTATGGGCGAGTTGGGTAATTTTATTGACTGCCTTTCACGAGCCGACAACTCTCTGAACAATTACGATTCCTAAATACCCCTAATCATCGTTTCATTACATTTGTAAATTTTTCCTCATTTTATTCTATATTCTGACATCAGTCAATCCATATTTATTCTTGTTAAACTATGCCAAGATTGCCTTAGAAGATAAACAACTTTACATGGCTTATAGATTAAAAACAATTTTTTATTACGCTCTTTTCGTATAGATTGTTGTTATGTAACCCGCAGCCTGAATACACTTCGCTTTCCGCGGACGAGTGCCGAGCCGCATCAATGCTATGCTCCTGTGGGGTCTCGTCTTTCTCGCGTTTCCCGCAGGAGTCTACGTGTATTCAGGCTGCTCAGTGCTTCATCCATGTTTATTATTTTATTCAAAAACAACAAACTTTTAGAAAACAGCCTTTTATTATGTTTTTGTAGTTTTAAGCAAAATCCATTCTAATAATTTTTCTCTAAATCGGAAAATTTGACTATCAACAATCCATTGTCTCCCATCCATAAACACACTATTTTTTTAAACTTCCAATAAATTTTTCCTTTTTTGAAACTATCTGTCCAGCTTTTTCGTATTCCTTTTATCAACGCAAATCACATTCCTTTTTACTATTCTGCAAATTGGGTATATAAGGAATCTTTTCTATGCTATACTACTTTTACTATGGCTATGTTAAAGCTCATTGTTGATTTTGGCACTATGTTGATTGGAGTGGAAGGCGTGAAACTCCTACGGGAAAAGCGAGTCAGAGGGAGACCCCACAGGCGCAAAGCGCCGAGGAGGCTCCCGGACCGCCCGCGGAAAGCGAACGCCTGGAACGGAAATCAACAGGCAAGTTTAACAGTGCCTTTACTATAAAAGAAAAAGGTGAAGAATTTGACTAAAAAGAAGTTTCAATACTGGCTGTTGCAAATATTATTAATTGTCGCCATCATTTATATTTGCACAAAAATTTCTTTTCTATTTCAACCGGTAGGAGTGCTCTTTTCTACGCTTTTTGCTCCTATTATTATTACCGGGTTTTTATATTTTCTGCTTAACCCTATTGTTGTTTTTTTACAAAAATCTAAAATTCCTAAAACATTGGCGATTTTGCTTATCTATGTTGTCATTATCGGTTTAGTCATTCTGGCAATTGGAAGTGTCTTCCCGCTAATATCTAAACAGATAACAGAACTGTTCAGCAATATTCCTAATTATGCTGATCAAACAATTAAATATTTCCATTATTTAAATGATACAAAACAATATCAATGGCTGTTGAATCAAAATTACGTGACATTGGAGGATATTGGTGACAGGCTAAACGAAATTGCCCAAACAATTCCAAGTAATTTAACAAATAGCCTTTCCACTATTATCAGTACGATGACAAATATTACGGTCACCATTGTAACCGTTCCATTTTTACTGTTTTACTTTTTCAAAGACGGGAATAAATTCCCTTCTGCATTATCCAAATTTTTTCCTTCCTCTTACCGTAATGAAGGTGTAAAAATTATTAAAGAAACAAGTGAAACATTGGCTGCTTATATTCAAGGTCAAGTAATGGTTGCAACATTTGTCGGTACATTAGCATATATCGGCTATTGGATTATCGACTTGGATTATGCGCTTGTAATGGCTATGATTGTCGCCATTACAAATATTATTCCTTATGTAGGTCCTTTAATCGGCGGTGCGCCTGCTGTTATTATCGCGTTGTTTACATCGCCTACACAGGCACTTCTTGTTATCGTGGTTATTACCATCGCTCAACAAGTCGAAGGAAATGTATTATCACCGCTTATTTTAGGAAAAAGATTAGATACGCATCCGGCAACGATTATTATTTTATTATTGGTGGCTGGAAATTTAGCTGGTGTGCTTGGCATGATTTTAGCGATCCCGACTTACGCTGTCGCGAAAACGATTGTTTTAAATATTATTCGTCTGTTGCGGGCAAGAAAAGCCGCCATTGCGGTTGAAGAAGAACATCCTAATAATAATTTTAGTTAATAAGTAAGAGGTCTCTTATAGGGACCTCTTACTTATTTCAGTATTCCTATTTACACAACGATTGTACATGCAGTTTTACAATTTCTTTTATTTTTTCTTCCTCTATTTCATTCATTAATCCATGCAACGCCAACCCATCAATTAGCGCAAATAATCGTGCAACTTCTAAAGGAATAGATAAAGTAGGAGACGCTTTGCCGCTTTGGATTAAATACTCGATACAACGGCTAATGCCTAATTCTAATTCTTTATATATTTGGTTTCGTATTGCAATAATATTTGAATCAACAAAAGACTTTTTCGTGAATTCAAAATAAACCTCCATTTCTTCTTTTCTTTCCTTATCCAATGGAAGAAGTTCGTATAATACGGAACAGATATCTTCTAATACATCTTCGCTAAAAGTTAAGGAAGAAATTCGCTCATTCACTCTTTCAGATGCAAGTTTCATCGTAAACTGCAGCAACTCTGATTGTGTTTTAAAATAGTGGCGCAAAGCACCGACAGATAGTTCTGCTTCTTCTGCTATTGTCCGGACAGAAGCTTTTTCAATTCCAACTTTTTTAATTACACTCCAGGTTGCTTTTGCAATTTTTTCTTTTTGTTTTTTATGATCAACTATTTTCGGCATATATTCAGTATATCATCTATTGTTTTTTTAATACAGTTGTGTTATTTTATTTTTATAATACATCTGTATTAAAAACAGGAGAATTTATTATGATTGGTTATTTGATTATAGGCTGTGAAATTGCTTTTTGGATAGTCGTTACGGTCGGGTTATGCTGCCGGTATATTTTCCATCAAAAAAAATTAGGAAATATTTTGTTATTGCTTACGCCTTTCATTGATTTGTTTTTACTTTTATTCACAGTTGTTGATTTAAAAAACGGCAGTCCAGCATCTACTGTCCATGGATTAGCAGCCGTTTATATTGGAGTTACAATAGGATTTGGGCATCAGCTTATTAAATGGATGGATCAGCGCTTTGCCTATCAATTTGCAAACGGTCCAAAGCCAGAGAAAAAATACGGACAGGAGCATGCAAAAAAAGAAAGAACGGGGTGGCTGCGTCACTTATTATCTTATGTGATTGGCACTTCCTTATTGCTTATCATCATTACTTGGATCAATAACCCACAACAAACAGATCCCTTTATCCGTTTGATAAAAATTTGGTCTATTATTCTTGGCATTGATTTTATCATCAGCTTCAGTTATACAGTCTGGCCAAAAAAAAAGAGAGAAGGCCACTAAGATAACTTCTCTCTCGAACGATTAAAAAACAGTATATATTTTATGAAAATGTCAGCCTATCCACAGTTTCACGATCTAATTTTTTTATCACTTCGATAATTAATTTTACAGCATTTTCATAATCATCTCGATGAAGCATAGCTGCATGAGAATGAATATAACGTGTTGCAATGGTAATAGAAAGTGCTGGTACACCATCATGTGTTAAGTGAATAGCCCCTGAATCTGTTCCACCTCCAGGTACACTGTCAAATTGGTAAGGAATTTCCAATTTATCTGCTGTATCTGTTACTAAATCTCTTAATCCTTTATGGGACACCATTGATGCATCGTATAAAATAATTTGTGGACCTTTTCCCATTTTGCTTAATGCTTCTTTTTCCGTTATTCCAGGTGTATCTCCGGCGATGCCAACATCCACAGCAAAAGCAATATCTGGTTTAATTTTTTGCGCAGCTGTTTTTGCACCGCGCAACCCAACTTCTTCTTGAACCGTTCCAACACCGTATACAATGTTTTCGTGTTCGGCTGTTTTTAATCCTTTTAGTACATCAATTGCAATTGCACAACCAATCCGGTTATCCCATGCTTTTGCAAGCAGCATTTTTTCATTATTCATCACAGTAAATTCAAAATACGGAACGACCATATCACCAGGTCTAACGCCCCACTCCCCGGCTTCTTCTTTTGACGACGCACCAATATCAATAAACATATCTTTTATTTCAACTGGTTTTTTACGTGCTTCCGGTGGTAGAATATGCGGTGGCTTTGAACCAATCACACCTGTAAGCTCCCCATTTTTTGTGACAATGGTTACTCGCTGTGCCAGCATGACTTGTGACCACCAGCCTCCTACTGTTTGAAAATAAAGAAAGCCTTTGTCATCAATACGGGTGATCATAAAACCAACTTCATCTAAATGTCCAGCTACCATAATTTTCGGACCTTTTTCATTGCCGATTTTTTTGGCAATTAAACTGCCTAAATTATCGGTAGTAACTTCATCTGCATGTGGAGTTATGTATTTTTTCATGACTTCTCTTGGTTCCTGCTCATTGCCAGGAATCCCTTTAGCGTCTGTTAATTCCTTTAACATGAGTAACGTTTCATCCATTTTTTTCATTATTTCGACTCCCTTAATGTTAGTTGTCCAAACAATTCTTATTATACTAGGTAATAAATTATGTTCCTAGTATATCACTTTTTCCTTTTTCTATTAAAATAATTACTTTTTCTCCAAATTAATGATTTAAAGACATAAAATTTTTTCAAAAAAAATGAAACCTTTTAACTTTTTGAACGTATAACATTAGTTAATTGTAATCTTAATGACAATTTCATTGGAGGCTTTTATATGATGTGGATATTGCGTTCATTATTGCTTGCACTTATTCTATTTATCCTTTATCGCATCGTTGCATTTTTCCTAAAACCAGAAAGAAAACTGGCATTCTATCGCAGACAAAACAAATATTATTTATTGGATGACCCTAAAAATGTGCGAATGAATTTTCTTTTGACGTATAAAGGTTTTTTATTCGAAGGAGAAAAATACGTTGATAACAATCCTTCATCCAGCAATGTAGTTAGTATTTTGATTTGGCCAACAGAACCGTTTGACACAAAACTTATGAAGGAAGATAAACTATTTATAGAGAATTCTATTCAATCTACTTATCCACATGCAAAAATACAGTGGAACTTGCCAAAAATTTAAAGCGATCTTCTATTGTAGATCGTGTTTGCCATCAGCCTGAAAGCTAAAACGATTTTGTTTTAGCTTTTTTGAATTTCATGTGCTTCTTTAAAAAATTCTTTCCACTTAATGATGGTCACTTTTTCCCTTAAAATATACACAAGGATGCATAAGGAAAATAAGATGATGATCATCATCGTCGGCGTAAATTGTTTAATAAACTGTCCAAAAATCGTATAAAAAAATGCTAACGGGATGTTGCTTATACATGCATATTTTATATAATCTTTTATACCCTGTCTTTTTTCCAACAAGCAAAAGTTTAATAAATGATAGTTAATAAAGGGAATGAGGCGAAGTACGGTGATTTGTCCGACGGTTAAATTTCGAAATTCTCCAAACCAGCGTTTTTTTAACACGGAAAGTTTACGATGTATTTTCGGGAACTTATGAATGATAAGATAAAAAAAGATACAATTTAGTGTCAAGCCAATAATCGAATAAATCGTTCCTAATGTGATTCCAAAAAGAATTCCTCCAGCAATACAAACAATCATCGGAGGAATAAACAACACTTGCCTTGCCGTATGAAAAAGAATAAATGCGATTGGTGCAAAAATCCCGCTTAATTCAATCATCACAAATAACATCGATAATTGTTCATTCACCTTCATCACCTTCAGTTCTGTAGAATCTAGCTGTTACTTCATTGTATAATGCGGTCTTGCTTTTTATGACAATAGGAACAGAATATAAGCGATAATTCCTATTTCAAGCAATGATAATAACGGCAGCCCTACTTTAAAATTCGTATGTTTTGTTTTATGCCGAAAAGTATTCATGCCCACTGTTAAGCCAATAGAGCCAAAAAGAAAGGCAATGCTCCATAACGTCTTTTCACTTATTCGATATTGATGTTTAGTCGCTCGCTTTTTATCGACTTTCATCAAAAAATAACCAACTATATTAATAAAAACGAAATAAATTGCTAGTATGTATAGAATGTAGTTCATTTTTTCCTCCTTTTATTTTGGCTCTGTTAAACTTGCCTGTTGATTGCAGCGAGAGGCGTTCGCTTTCCGCGGGCGGTCCGGGAGCCTCCTCGTCGCTTTGCTCCTGTGGGGTCTCCCTTTGACTCGCTTATCTCGCAGGAGTCTCACGCCTTCCACTCCAATAAACAAAGTGCCAAAATCAACAATGAGCTTTAATATAGCCTTTGTTTTCAATCTGATAGTTTATCGGTGAAGGTGCGGACTAATATGCTTTAAAGAGGGGCATTGTTTTTTTCTTCACTTTAGCACTCGTTTTTCCCGCTGTCTCTCCTATTATATTAGACAAACCCATATACGCAAAAAAAGAAGGTAACCGTATACCTTCTTTTTTCAGTAATTATTTTAAGTTTTGTTTTGCAACAGAAGCTAATTCAGCAAATGCTTTTTCATCGCTAACAGCTAGCTCAGCAAGCATTTTGCGGTTTACTTCGATACCAGCAACTTTTAATCCGTGCATTAAACGGCTGTAAGATAAACCGTTAATACGTGCAGCTGCATTGATACGAGTAATCCATAATTTGCGGAAGTCGCGTTTTTTCTGACGACGATCGCGGTATGCATACATTAAAGATTTCATTACTTGTTGGTTTGCAACTTTGTATAATGTATGTTTGGAACCGAAATAACCTTTAGCTAATTTAAGAACTTTTTTACGACGTTTGCGTGTAACTGTACCGCCTTTAACACGTGGCATATTGTTTCCCTCCTATTTTCCTGAGTATTACTTAATGTTATCTAATAAATGACGGATGCGTTTGTAATCTCCAGAAGATACTAAAGCACCTTTGCGAAGTTTGCGTTTTTGTTTTGTAGATTTGTTAGCAAATAAATGGCTTGTATAAGCATGTGAACGTTTTAATTTACCAGAGCCAGTTTTTTTGAAACGTTTAGCAGCTCCACGGTGAGTTTTCATTTTTGGCATTTCGTATTCCTCCTCTTTACTTGTCGGTTTTAGGCGCTAAAGTCATGAACATGCTTCGGCCGTCCATTTTCGGATGCGATTCCACTGAGGCAACTTCTGTACAAGATTCTGCAAAGCGAACCAATACACGTTGACCGATTTCTTTATGTGTAATAGCACGTCCTTTAAAACGGATAGATGCTTTTACCTTATCGCCTTTTTCTAGGAATTTAATAGCATTGCGAAGCTTTGTATTAAAGTCATGCTCATCTATAGTCGGACTTAGGCGAACTTCTTTAATATTAATAACTTTTTGATTTTTACGTGCTTCTTTTTCTTTCTTCTGCTGCTCAAACTTGTATTTTCCGTAGTCCATAATACGAGCTACTGGTGGTTTTGCATTTGGTGCAACAAGAACAACATCAAGATTTACACGTGTTGCGATTTCAAGAGCTTCGAATTTTGTTTTAATACCAAGCTGTTCACCATTTTGGTCAATAAGTCGAACCTCTCTAGCGCGAATACCTTCATTTAAAATCATATCTTTGCTAATAGTTAATACACCTCCAAGGTTTATGAACGAATACAACGTTCGGGTCAAGAAGTTCCTATCTTTTAACAAGGAGAAACTTTTCAAGTCCCACTCGTTAATAACACTAATTGACACTTGACCTCCAAGTTGAATCGTATGGAAAAAATAGTTCACAGTTTCCATGTAATAGCTTTCATCAGTGAATATCTGTACCAACATTCTTTGCATGCAGCTAAACAATAAAAAAGTGTGGATGGAAATCCACCCACACTTACGATAACAAACATAGTAAGACTAATAAATGTTCACGTATTACCTGTTAACTACTTTTAGAATCTTGTGTCAATCAGGTGAGAAGCGGGTGCTTCTTCTTTTCCTCAAACTCATATTCAATTTACCTTAGTAACTATATCACAGTAGATATATATTAGTCAACGAAAGAAATATCACAACGAGAAAAATTTTATCAAAATTATTTATACAATGCAATACTTTTCATGATTTTTTTCGAACAAACAACTTTTTTAGTCTATTTAGCTTATTAGTATTCTTTTATTTTGCTCAATAAAAATACGGATTGTTTAACGGCTTACTTCTATTTTTAAGTTTTCTAAAAATGCATCAAATGGAACCGTTTCTGATTTTTGCTCGCCATATTTACGAACATTTACCGCTTGTTCTTCTACTTCTTTATCACCAAGTACTAGCATATATGGGATTTTTCTCATTTGTGCTTCACGGATTTTATAGCCGATTTTTTCATCACGTTCATCTAACTCTACACGGAATCCTTGCAGCTGTAATTTTTCTTGTACTTGTTTCGCGTAATCAAAATGAACAGAAGGTGAAACTGGAATAACTTGAACCTGCACTGGTGATAACCATGTTGGGAACGCGCCCTTATACTCTTCAATAAGGAAAGCAATAAATCTTTCCATTGTTGATACAACACCGCGGTGAATAACAACTGGACGATGTTGTTTTCCGTCTTCACCAACATATGTTAAATCAAATCGTTCAGGAAGCAAGAAGTCTAATTGAACAGTAGAAAGCGTTTCTTCTTTCCCTAGTGCTGTTTTCACTTGAACATCCAGTTTAGGGCCGTAGAACGCCGCTTCTCCCTCTGCTTCAAAATAGTCTAAACCAAGATCATCCATTGCCTCTTTTAACATGCTTTGTGCTTTGTTCCACATTTCATCGTCATCAAAATATTTTTCTGTATCTTCCGGATCGCGGTAAGATAAACGGAACGAATACTCGGTAATATCAAAATCTTTATAAACATCTAAAACAAGATTTACAACCCGTTTAAATTCATCCTTAATTTGGTCTGGACGAACAAAAATATGTGCATCATTTAATGTCATGCCGCGAACGCGCTGTAAACCAGATAATGCTCCAGACATCTCGTAACGGTGCATCGTTCCCAGTTCTGCAATACGAATTGGCAGTTCTCTGTAGCTGTGAATATCATTTTTATACACGACCATATGGTGAGGACAATTCATTGGACGCAGCACTAATTGTTCATTATCCATTTCCATCGGAGGAAACATATCCTCTTGATAATGATCCCAGTGGCCAGATGTTTTATAAAGATCGACACTTCCCATTATAGGAGTATACACATGGTCGTATCCTAGTTTTTCTTCTTTATCGACAATATAACGCTCTACGATTCGGCGAACAGTCGCACCCTTAGGCAGCCATAGAGGAAGGCCTTGTCCCACTTTTTGTGATGTCATAAACAAGTCTAGTTCTTTTCCGATTTTACGATGATCTCTTTCTTTTGCTTCTTCTAGTAAACGCAGATGCTCAGTTAATTCCGCTTTTTTAAAGAACGCTGTTCCATAAATACGCTGCAGCATTTTATTGTCGCTGTTTCCACGCCAATAAGCTCCTGCAATGCTTAGCAGTTTAAACTCTTTTAATTTTCCAGTAGAAGGAACATGCACTCCGCGGCATAGGTCAATAAACTCCCCTTGTTCGTATAATGTTACTGTTTCATCTGCTGGAATCGCTTCGATCAGCTCTAATTTATATTCGTCATCCATTTCTTTAAACAGATCAACTGCGTCATTCCGACTTACTTCTTTGCGGATAACCTCAATGTTTTCGTTAATGATTTTTGTCATTTCTTTTTCAATTAATGGAAGATCTTCTGGTGTTAAAGATTCTTCGATATCAATATCATAATAAAATCCGCCTTCAATAACAGGGCCAACACCTAGTTTCACATTTTTATACAGTCGTTTAATCGCTTGAGCCATTAAGTGAGCACTACTGTGACGTAAAATTTCCAGTGCTTCTTCTCTTTCCGGTGTAATTATTTCAAAAGAACAATCTTCATTAATTGGTCTTTTCAAATCATATAAAGAACCATTAATTTTTCCGGCAAGCGCTTTTTTTCTCAACCCAGGACTTATAGACGCAGCGATCTCTTCTGTTGTTGTTCCGACTGGAAACTCCTTAACAGCTCCATCAGGAAACGATATTTTCATTAATTCTGACATGATAATTCCTCCTTTTCATTAACATGTTGAAGAGGATGTTCCACACACTTTAAAAAGGCCAATGAAAACACAAAAAACCCGTCCCTTAAATAGAAAGGGACGAGTTATATCATCTATAAGCACGTGGTTCCACCCTAATTCCCGCTTAAAAAATGCTTTTTAAACGGCTTAGATAAAACAGATAACGGCTGCAAACCGCCAACCATTAATTAGGTTTATCACCTGTTCTTGGCTGAAGTTTAAAGGTGGTAAGTAATCTCATCGTGTTAGGAAGCTCTCAGCTCTATCTTCCCTCTCTTTGAACCGTATAAGAAAACTATTGTCCTCATCATAACATGTAACAAAAATATAGTTAATTTATGTACGTTATTATATGCTTAAAAGGGTAGAAAATCAAGGGCAATCCTTTATTTCTGTTCGAATCGGCGAGAAAGGATGCTGACATCTTGAAAAAAGTCTTGTTTTCCTAAAATTTGCACACGTTCTTCAAATATATTGACAATTGTTCGAACAATAGGCTGCTCTCTATCTTCTGTATATAAATAAATTTTATTAGGAGCTAATGATAAAAGTGGACCGATGGAAAAAGGATCGATATACACCGACTGATGAGCAAATAATTTTTTATCCCACATCATCATTATGTCTTGTTGTGTCATTTCCCGGTAATGTTCGTCATAAAATTGAATGTCTAAATCAAGCAGAACATGAATAGTTTGTTTTTTCGAAACACGATCGGATAAAAAATCCCTTAAAGTTTGAATAAACACTTGATATTCCTGCTCCATTTTATATTCATCAATGGAGATTTCTATATATTTTTTTAATACTTCCATAAAAGTACGTAAACGAAAAGTAACGAAAGAATCGAAAGAAAAGGAAACATCCCCCTGAAATATTTCTTCAATCGCTTCTGTTAAACATGCTTCTATATCCACATCATGAACTAAATTTTCCAGTTCTTCTCTTTTTCCTTCTATTAAAGAATGCATAATTTCCACTATATGTCGTTGTTCCGTTTCATCTTTAAAGAAATATTGCTTTGCTAATATTTCCTTTGTCCAATCATCACATTTATTGTTTAAAATATATTGAAAAAAAAGCATTTGTAATTTTTTTAAATTTCTACTATTATTAAAAGGTTTTTTCCAACCTATTACTAACAAATATTCATTTATTCCTTCATTATCATTTACCTTCCATTCTACATGGTAGAACTTATGATGAATGAGTTTTTTTAATTTTTTCACATCATCTAGATGTTTAAAAGTAATTTCAATCAATCATATCCCCCCTTATAAGAAAAGCGCAGGCGCCTTGATCAGCCCCGAAGAAAAATGCTCTCTTGACTCAAAAAGTGTTTTTTACTTTTAGAGACAAGAGGTTATTTTTCACAGGGGCTAGGCGCCAGAGCTAGACAGGTATCTAAATTGAGTCGATTTAATTCTAATTTTTTAAAGAAATCCCTGATAGCATGTATATGGAGGAAATATGAAAAATAGAAGTAAATTTACAAGAAAAAAAGCGGACATTTTCCCACAGTATTATACTGTTGGAAAATGTCCGCTTTTTTATTACATTCTTTTATTTGGTCCTTTTACATGAATAGGATTTGCTAAATATCTTATTCGTTCCATCACTCTCATCGCTTTCATCTTCTCCTCTTCTCCTCTTTGAGAATAGGTTAAATGATGCTCTAATCCACTAAAGTCAAAATTAGAAGTGAATAAAGTTGGTAAATTCTCCAACATCCTGAATTGCAGTATCGGTCCAAGCACTTCATCTCTAATCCAGCTCGACATCGTTTCAGCACCGATATCGTCTAGCATAAGTATCGGCTCTCGTTTTATTCTTTCTAATTTTTCGTTTAACGTGCTGTCACCGATGGAACTCTTCATTTCTCTAAAAAGCTCTGGTACGTATACAATCATGGAAGAAATTTGCTTTTGGGATAATTCATTGGCAATAGCGCCTAAAATATATGACTTTCCGACACCGAATTTACCATAAAAATAAATTCCCTTTTGCCTTTGGCCAGGCTCGTACTGCTTTACAAAATTAATAGCAGCCCTTACAGCATCTGTACGATCTTCTCCAATATCCATATTGGAGAAAGAAGCTTCTAGTATATCCTTAGGAACATATAAGCTTTGAATTAATTTTTCTTTTTTCTTCTGGTTATCCTCCATCACTTTTCTTGGACAACGATCATATTGAATATCAATTGCTCCTCTAATAATCACGAGTTTTGGATGATATCCTTTCATCATATTAATACAAGACTGCAGATTCGGGCATTTGTTACATTCCTTACTTTGATTAGCAAACTCATACAATTTGCTCATGCCAAGTTCCACCATATTTGATGTAAGTTCTTCTTCATGCTCACGAAAAAAAGCTCGTACATCTGGATGGTTAAGCACTTCTTGTTTCATCACCTTATATCTTTCCTGAAAGCTGGAGTTTGCCCCCAGCTTACGCAGCGTATCATTTATTTTTTCCACAATCGTCTTCACCACCTATTTTCTTAAATTTTTTATTTCTTCTTCCAGCTCTTGTTTAATCTTTAAAAAGTCTTCACTTTCATTTCGCTCATGATTATTATTTCCAGATTCTTGCTCTTCTCCGAACCATTCTGGAATCTTTTCTGTTCGAATAGCTTTTTTCCTAGAGGTTGTTTGTTTCTTATTTTTCCCTTGTGCCCATTCTAAATATTGCAGATGTTCTTTTTTGGCAAGATCCATCGCATCTTTTACGGTACGGATATTCTTCCTTACCCATTGTCCAGCAATTTTTTCCATATAACCTTTTGTCAGTTTCATATCTGTTTTCAGCATAACATACTGAATGAGAACATTTATTACACCAGGTAATAACTTTTGAGTAAACATGATTTCCTCAATAATTTGCAAATCGGCTTTCGATGGATCAGCACCGCCAGATATATCCTTTAAAAGCTGTCTTGGGGATGTACGATCCAAGTAATGCAACAACTCTTCTTCTTTTGTTGTTGGTTTTTCCATTTTCATTTGATGCATCTGAGGCTGGGTTCGATCTACTAGCATCGGCAGCAGATCATTATGCTGAAATTGATACCAATCTCTTGCAGAAATCCTAAGCTCTTCTATATCAATATCATCCGATTGATTGATGGCACTAATGACAATATTTTTCATTTGAATCGCATCAATCCCATATAAAAATGCCAGGTTTTGAATGGCATCAAGCACCTTTTTCGTAAACGCTTTTTTTGATATTAATGAATCATGCAGCCCTGCAAAAAGCAGGTCAAAATCAAAAGAGCTATTTTGAATTTGAATCCCATTTTGCTCCTGTCTTCCCATATAAACGGACTCTTCTTCTAGCTTATCTTCTTTTTCCAATTCATAATTGGACTGAATAATACGATTATGATCGGATGTAAATACATCTTGAAATGCTTTTGTTACAGATTGATAATCACCAGCATCCGGCTTGCTTTGATCGGAAAAGAATCGTTTTAAACGGCCATATTGTGCCTTCCCTATTTTCCGATAAAGATAAACATTTAACATACCATCTAGAAAAAATTGTTCAGGTGTTAATGGAGGCTGTATTTCATAAATAAAGGTGCGATTTTCATCTTCTTTTTTCATAAATGATTTTAATAGTCCAATACCTTCTAACTTTAACCTGGCTTCATAAATCTCTTTTAATCCACAATTCATAAAATTCATTAAGCTATGATGAGAATTAGATGTAGACCAAAGCCGATTTTCTTCCACCTCTGCCCATAATGTCATATATAAACTGATGCAATACGTACCGATTAAAGGCTGATATAGAAAGGTAATTATTTTCCGATCATAATCATTTAATAAACCATTAACAGCTACATGATACCTATCAATTGGAAGCAAGTCTTGCCAATGTTGTGCCATATTTCAGCTTATCCCTCCCTCTTCCAATTCCACTTATTATTGAAACAGAAATGCTAAAATTCAAAAAAGAGCCAAAGAATCCTTTAGCTCCCTTTTAGGAAATAATGTGAATTATAAACTATTTCACCATCATTCCATTTGTTAGAAACAGAACATAAACTAATCTTTTTTGATTAATTCCTTTAACTCATTGATAAAGACATTAATGTCTTTAAATTGGCGATAAACAGAAGCAAAACGCACATATGCCACTTCATCCACTTCTGCCAGTCGATCCATCACCATTTCGCCGATAATGTCACTTTTAACTTCTGAAACAGCATTGCTGCGAAGCTCTTTTTCTACTATTGCTGTTATTTCTTCCAATTGTTTTAACGCAACCGGTCTTTTTTCACATGCTCTTATTAGTCCTCGTAATATTTTATCACGGCTAAACTCTTCCCGTGTGCCTTCTTTTTTCACAACTATTAAAGGGATTTCTTCTACTTTTTCAAAAGTAGTAAAGCGATATCCGCAAACTTCACACTCTCTTCTTCTTCGGATCGAGCGACTATCATCAACAGGTCGTGAATCAAGAACACGAGTATTGTTATGTTGACATGAAGGACATCTCATCTTTATCAACTCCCGAATTCATTGTTTCGCAATGTATTGATACTTACTATCATCTTATAGAAAAGTAATTATTTGTACAAGTAATTGTGAGGATTTCTTATAAGAAAAACGAAAGCGCTTTGACCAGCCCAAAAAAGATGTTCTCACGACTCCACTTTTACACAAAAGTAGTCTTGATTCGCTGTCATCCGCTCTTCATTCGCAAAACTTCATTTCTATATTCAACACTTACAATATGCCCCATTTTTTTAAAATGTTTTTTGCCTGCATTTTCGCACCTTCTATTGTTCCATTATTATCAATTAATTCATCTGCTAAAGCACGTTTTTCTGTTAGCAGCATTTGCGCTTGAATTCTTAGCACTGCTTCTTCATAAGAAAGTTTGTTTCTTTTCATTAACCGTTTTATTTGAATTTCTTCTTCCACATAAACGAGGATTGTTTGATCGCAGCCCTTATGTAAGTTATTTTCAAATAATAGCGGAATATCTAAAATAACCATCTTGGCTTCATCTTCCATCGCCTTTTTTTTCTTTTCATCCATCCTTTTTCGCACTTCTGGATGAACGATACTGTTTAATACTTTTCTTTCCTTTTCATTGTTAAAAACAATTTCACCAAGCTTCCCTCTATTTATGCTGCCATCTTTTTGAAGAATACTGGTTCCAAAATGTGCAACAATGGCATTATATGCCGGTTCACCTGCTTCTACTGCAAGCCGTGCTTCTACATCTGCATCAATAACGGGGAAATTTAGTGATTGAAAATAAGCTGAAATAGTACTTTTCCCACTGGCAATGCCACCTGTCAGCCCCACAATTAATGTCATTATGATTCCTGCCTTTTTTCTAATTTTGCTCTTTTAATGCTGTTTTGAAAGAGATCTTGAAACTTTTTGAACAACCTCTATAATTTAAAAATGCCGATAATAATTAAAATAACACCAGGAATAAAAGAAAATTTCTCCATGAAGCTCTTTTTCGAAAAAAAAGATCCTCCTATTATTCCCAAAGAAACAAAAGAAGTACTCATCCCAATAACAGCAATGGTTAAATAAACAGGAGAAAACCCTAGCATAGAGGCGCCTATCCCCGCACCAAATGCATCTAAAGATAATGCAAGCCCTAGTACGACTGCTTCCATTCCAGTTATCGTACCAGAGTTATCAAAATCAGCAGACATTGGCTTTTTTAATATATTAATAACAATACCAAGGGACTTAATCTCAAAATTAATAATATTTTTTTCATGTGTTAATACTTCTTTTTCCTTTGAAGGCCGGAAAAATTGAAATAAAATCCAAATGCCTAATAATATTAAAATAAAACCGCCGATACTTTCTGCAAAGTTTGGAGAAAATATGCGGGAAATCACATGCCCAAAAAACATTCCCACTAATAATGTAAATCCTGAGCAGCAAGCAATAATGAAGATTGATTTAAAAGGTATCTTCATTTTTCTAAGACCATAAGTGAAACCTACACTAAAGTTATCGATACTTACAGCTAGTGCCAGCAAAATAAGAGAAATTACTTGTGCCATATGAAAAAAGCCCCTTCCTAATGAATAGTACTATAATATATGGAAGGAGCCCATCCAATGTTAAATAAGTAATGGATTTTCTCTTTTAAAGGATGTTCAAAAAGTCCGGGAAAAATAGCTGTCGAATTTCTTCGTCAGCTTGCTTAGCTACTCCGCCTCGACCTTCTTGCTTCTAATTTTTTACCTTTTTGAACACGGACTTTTATTACTTTTGACAATCAGGGCAATATACGGTTCCTCTGCCTCCGACAATGGTTCTCTCTAATGTCGTGCCACAATTTTTGCATGCTTCTCCTTTTCGGCCGTAAACATACAGTTCAAGCTGAAACATACCAATTTGCCCTTGAGAATTTACATAAGAGCGAATCGTACTTCCTCCCTTTTCCACGGCTTCTGATAATGTAGCAATAATTTCTTTGTATAAACAGTCGATTTCT
The DNA here is from genome assembly GCF_052663115.1 of Niallia yueguangensis. Classification (NCBI taxonomy): domain Bacteria; kingdom Bacillati; phylum Bacillota; class Bacilli; order Caryophanales; family Bacillaceae; genus Niallia; species Niallia yueguangensis. The sequence continues at coordinate 11,016 of NZ_JBQTCX010000007.1, read as the reverse complement.
TCGTCATTTAATGTATTTGCTATTCTTTCTGGATGGATGCGACTTCTAAACAACGCTTCATCAACATAAATATTTCCTAAACCTACGACTATTTTTTGATCCAATAAAGCTGTTTTTATGCTTCTTGTCGTTTTTGCTAATCTTTCTTTAAAATTCATGATCGTAAAGGAGCTGTCAAATGGTTCCGGTCCAAGTTGAGACAGAGGCAATGAATGATGCTCTTCCCCTTTTTTAAATAAATGCATCGTTCCAAACTTACGAACGTCCTTATAGCGCAATTCTGTACCATCTTCAAAATAAAAAATAACATGAGTATGCTTATCAACTGGATCGTCAGCTGAAAATACGCCATAACGCCCTTCCATCCGTAAATGCGATACAATCGTAAAATCGGTCGTAACAATTAATAAAAACTTTCCTCTTCTTTGTACATCTTCTATTGTTTGTCCAACTAATGCATCAGAAAATTCTTCGACATTTTCTGGTTTTTTTATCATTTTTGCCCAAGAAACAACGACTTCTTTTATAACCTTGTGCAGCGTTAGTTCTTTTAATGTTCTTCTGACTGTTTCCACTTCAGGTAATTCTGGCAATAGTTTTCTCCTCATTTCCTTTACTTTGCATCAAACCATGTATCTCCGTATGAATAATCCACTTTTAATGGGACTTTTAATTCTACTGCATGTTCCATTACATCAGGAACGACTTCTTTTAACTTTTCAATTTCATCTTTTGGCGCTTCGAATATTAATTCATCATGCACTTGTAATAATAATCGTGTTTTTAAACCTTCTGCTTCTATACGCTTCGCCATTTCAATCATAGCTTTTTTAATAATGTCCGCAGCACTTCCTTGAATCGGTGTATTCATCGCCGTTCTTTCTGCAAAGCTTCTTACATTAAAGTTTCTGCTCGTAATCTCAGGCAAATATCTTCTTCTATGAAGCAATGTGGATACAAAACCTTGTTGTTTTGCGTCAGCAACAATTTCCTCCATATAATTTTTTACACCAGGGTAGCTTTCTAAATACCGTTCAATAAACCTTGCTGCTTCTTTTCTTGTGATATGAAGGCTTTGTGATAAACCATAGTCACTAATTCCATACACAATGCCAAAGTTAACTGCTTTTGCATGTCTACGCATATTAGAAGTTACTTCATCCGCGTCCACATGAAAAACAGACATCGCTGTTTCTGTATGAATATCGTGGTCTTCTTTAAATGCTTCAATCAATTTTTCGTCATTCGCTATATCTGCTAGAACTCGCAGCTCGATTTGACTATAATCCGCCGCAAAAACAATCCAGCCCTCTTCTGAAGGCACAAACGCTTGTCTAATTTTTCTTCCTTCTTCTAAACGAATCGGGATATTTTGTAGGTTCGGATCTGTTGAACTTAACCGTCCTGTTTGTGTTAATGCTTGATTAAAACGAGTGTGTATTTTACTGTTATGAACCACTTTTTGCAGTCCTTCAATATACGTTGATTGAAGTTTTCCTAATTGTCGATAGTTTAAAATTTCTCCAATGACTTCATGAGAACTTGCTAGCTGATCGAGTACATCTGCTGAAGTAGAATAGCCCGTTTTTGTTTTTTTAATAACAGGCAAACCAAGTTTTTCAAAAAGAATAACACCAAGCTGTTTCGGCGAATTAATATTAAACGTTTCTCCAGCTAATTCATAAATGCGGCTTTCAATTTCTTTTAATCGCTCATTAATTTCTGCGCCCATTGTTTGGAGTCTGTCTAAATCCACTTTAATTCCTGTAAACTCCATATCTGCAAGCACAAGGCTTAACGGCATTTCTAAATCATAAAATAATGCTTCTTGTCCGTTTTCTTTTAGTTCTTCTTCCATTTTGTCAATTATTGCTGCAAGTGCCAGCGTTTTTCGAACTAGATGTTCAGAAAGGATAGCTTCTTCTGGTACTTTTCGTTTTGCACCTTTTCCATAAAATGCTTCATCTGATTGGATATTCATATATCCGTATTTTTTGGCAACCGATGCAACGTCTTCAATGGTGACAGAAGGATCTGCTATATAGGCTGCAAGTAAAACATCAAACGTGATGCCCTTTAAATGAATCCCTTTATGCCTTAAAGACACTTCGGAACGTTTTGCATCGTACACAATTTTTTTGCTTGTTTCATCTTCTGCCCACTCTTTGAAAACTTCAGATTCTAGTACAAGCTTTATCGGAAGATAGAATGCACCTTTTTCGTTTACTAGGGAAAGACCGATAATAGGAGCATAATGATAGTTATCGTCTAGTATTTCTACATACATTACGTTTTCATCTGCAAAAATGTCTTTAGAAATTTCAATTACTTCCTTATACTCTATCTTATCAAGGCTTACTTCCTCTTCTGCAACATCGTCTCCTAATTTTGCTAACAAGGAATTAAACCCTAGTTCTTTAAAGATTCCCTTTAACTTGTCTGCCTGCATACCAGGATACTCCACTTCATTTAAGCCAATTGCCAGTGGCGCTTCTCTTGTAATCGTAGCAAGTTCTTTACTCATGATTGCCTGGTCTTTAAATTCTTCCAGCTTCTCTTTTAATTTTTTCCCACTCACTTGATCAATCGACTGCAATAGAGTTTCTAGTGTTTGGAATTCTTTTAGAAGCTTAATGGCCGTCTTTTCTCCTACACCTGGAACGCCGGGAATATTATCAGAGCTGTCGCCCATCAACCCTTTCATATCAATGATTTGTTCTGGTTTTAAACCGTATTTTTCTTGAATATGATTTGGGGTATACGTTTCTATGTCCGTGATACCTTTTTTTGTAATATACACCGTTGTTTTTTCAGAGCTTAACTGGGTTAAATCCTTGTCACCAGAGATTACGATGACTTCATAGCCTTCTTTTTCTCCTTGCAAGGATAACGTCCCGATTATGTCATCTGCTTCATAATTCTCCAATTCATAATGGCGGATGCCAAATGCATTCAACAATTCTCTAATGTATGGAAATTGTTCCGATAATTCAGGAGGTGTCTTTTGGCGGCCTCCTTTATATTCACTGAATGTATTATGCCGAAAAGTTGTTTTACCTGCATCAAATGCTACCAGTACATTACTCGGCTTTTCATCTTCTAATATTTTCATTAACATCATCGTAAACCCATAAACTGCGTTAGTATGCACCCCTTTATCATTATTTAAAAGCGGCAGTGCAAAAAAGGCACGATAAGCAATGCTGTTTCCATCTATTAAAATGAGCTTTTTTGTCAAAATAAAAATCCTCCTTAATTATTCACGATATGTATGTAATTACCTAAATACTATTATTATTTCGTTCACTCTATTTTACCATGCGGATAAAAAGATTGTAAGGAAAGCAGTACCTTTCAAAAAGGCTCATAAAAGGAGGTTAATGGAATATTTTAAATGCGGCTGCTGTTTTAATAGGCTTAATAGAGGTTTTCAAAAAGTCTGGGGAAAATTACTGTCGAATTTCTGCGACAGCTTTTCTTACAGCTCTCAACTGTCTTATAGATAGGTGAGAGCCGAAAGCGGGGTAGCTTTCGGCTCTCGACTTAGCCTTATGGATAAGGGGGTCTTCACCAAACATTGTAGCAAGGAAGTATTAATAGATTATAAATAGTTTGTAAAAGTAGTGTAAACTCGTACAAATTGTTTTATAAAGGTTGAGAACCATCACTGGCGAATCTGTTCACACTGTTGTGACCTCTAGTCCTCAACAAAGCACACCTACAATCTAATGACCCTTCTATTTAATCACTCACAAATAAGGAAGTTCCTTTTTTAATTGTACTTGAAAAGTGGTCCCTTTCCCTATTTTGCTTTCTACTTTAATCGTCCCCTTATGTAATTCGATTAAATGTTTTACGATTGCTAGTCCTAAACCTGTACCTCCGGAATTTCTGCTTCTTGCTTTATCTACTCGATAAAAGCGTTCAAAAATCCTCGTTATTTCACTGTTTTCAATCCCTATACCAGTATCTTCCACAAAAACAATGACATCTTTACGTCTTTCTAAAACAGAAACCGTTATTTTCCCACCATTAGGCGTGTACGAAATAGCATTTGAAATGAGGTTAAGAAACACTTGTGTTAGTCTGCCTCTGTCTCCTTCAATCCATATACTTTCTTCTTTTTGTTTAAAAATTAATTCCAACTCTTTCGTTTCCGCTTTTTTCCATAAAATCTTAATGGCCTCATCTAAAATATCTAAAATATTTAATCGTTCACGTATTAATGAGAATCCATGCTGCTCCAACTTTGTTAAATCAAGTAAATCTTGAATCAACTGCTGCATCCGGTCACTTTCTTTTAAAATAATCCTTAAGAATTCTACCAATGTCTCTTTATTTTCCATTGCTCCATCTAATAGTGTTTCAGAAAATCCTTTAATGGACGTAATTGGTGTTTTCAATTCATGCGATACATTCGCAACAAAGTCTTTTCGGATTTGTTCTAACTTTTTTAATTCAGTTATTTCATGGAAAACCAATAATATTCCCATCCATACATCGTTTGCACCGATAATTGGCACACCGTATACTTGAAAATTTCTATTATCTTCATTTACTTGTAGAACAAGCTCTCTTACCACTTTTTGTTCCGTCATAAAAATCTCTTCTACTAGATCAGTAATTTCCCGATGATCTAAAACTTTATAATAGAGTTTATATAAATAATCAGAAGAATGAACAGAAAACAAGTCCTTATATGCTTTATTAATTAAATTAATATATCCTCTGCTATCAATAAGTAAGAGCCCACTTCCAATACTCTCGATTAATGTACCTAGGCGATCTTGTTGGATTTCCTGGGCTTTCACCATATCCTGAAAATTTTTCGCTAAAGTATTAATAGATGAGCTAAGCACGCCCGTTCCATCGACTCGATCTTCATAAGTACGAGCATGATAATTTCCGTTGGCAAGTTCAGAAGCAACTTTTGTAGCCGATTCTACCGGTCTCATATAACGATAAATCAGTTTAAATCCTATTAATGATAGTAGAGCAAAGGCAACAACTAGAGAAACAATAACAATCCCATTGATTTGATGGTATGCATACTGAATGTCTTGTAGTTTTATACTTAAAAATAAATATCCTTGCTTTTGATTTTTAAATGATAGGACGTTGGAATAATAATGAAAATCTGCATTCCCACCCACTTCCATGTTTGTCCTTCCCTTTCTGATAATCGATTCAATTGCCTTTATATGAGCACCATGTAAACTTTCTTCCATTTGTCCTTCATCAAAAAGAATCGTTCCTTTTTTATCTGTAATCGTAATTTGCAAGTCTAACAATTCACTATATTCTTTAATTGTAGATGCCTTTACAGAATCAATGCCACCAGCATTTTCAATTTCATTTGCCAAGAACATACTTTCCCTTTTCATTCTTTGGTCATATGACTGTAAATAAGATTTTTTGTTTAGTTGGCCGAGAATTAAACCAATTAGCAGAAAAACAATAAATACAAGTAATAAAAGACTAGAAAGCAATTTTGATTTAAACTTTCGCATTTACTTTGGTTCCTCAAGTTTATATCCTAAACCACGGATCGTTTTTATATAAATCGGTTTTTTTGTATTACTCTCCATTTTCTCCCTTAAATGGCTTATATGTACGTCTACAATCCGTGTGTCTCCAACAAAATCATAATTCCAAACTGCACTTAATAGCTGATCCCTTGTCAGAACACGTCCCTTATGTTTTGCCAAATACAGCAATAATTCAAATTCTTTTGGAGTAAGCTCTAATAATTCTTCTTTAAAATATGCTTCATAAAAATTAGGAAATATTTTTAATTCACCAATACCAATACTATCATCTTCTTGTGGTTCTTTTTGCGGTACTTCAGACTGATACTGGGATCTTCTTAATACAGCTTTTATTCTGGCAATTACTTCCCTTGGACTAAAAGGTTTTGTCATATAATCATCTGCACCCAATTCTAATCCAAGTATTTTATCTAATTCATCATCTTTTGCTGTTAACATAAGAATAGGAGTATTTATTCGTTGATGACGAAGTTGCTTGCAAACTTCCATGCCATCTAATTTTGGCAACATTAAATCTAACAAAATAACATCAGGATTAGTTGTTAATGCCAGATTCATGCCCTCTTCTCCATCCATCGCCGTTATAACATCATAACCCGCCTGCTGTAGGTTATACTGTATTAGTGTTAATATAGACTGTTCATCATCTACGACAAGAACTTTCTTTTTCATACATTGCCTCCAAATATTATAATTCCCCTATGAATCCCCCATTTTCCCCCTTTTATTATAATATATACATTTCATAAAAGAAAACGTTGGTTTTTCGCACATTGAAGTGCATATCGTATTATTCCATCCGTTCATTTCACATATTTCCGTCAAGAAAGCAGCTGAAGCATAAAAAGCGCTTCCATCCCTAAATAAATGAACAATTTCTGCTTCTCCATTAATTGTTCTATCCATAATTTCGTTCTATTCACCTTTAAAAATTAAGGCTCTTTCCGTATAAATTGTTGTTATTTAACCCGCAGCCTGAATACACTTCGCTTTCCGCGGACGAGTGCCGATCCTCCTCGTCGCCAGGCTCCTGTGAGGTCTCGTCTTTCTCGCTTTTCTAAGCAGGAGTCTACGTGTATTCAGGCTGCTCAGTGCTTCAGCTATGCTTATTATTTTATTCAAAAACAATAAACTTTTAGAAAACAGCCAAAATTAAAAAGAGGGAAGAGTCTCTTTAAATACTCTTCCCACAAAATCTTATCTGTATTACTTCATATTTTTAATCAGTTCATCACCAAACTCAGAACATTTTACTTCTGTTGCTCCGTCCATTAAACGGGCGAAATCATATGTTACTACTTTAGAAGCAATTGTTTCTTCTACTGATTGAATTACTAATTGAGCAGCTTCTCCCCAGCCTAAATGTTCTAATAGCAGAACACCTGAAAGAATAACAGATGAAGGATTTACTTTATCCAAGCCAGCGTATTTTGGTGCTGTACCATGTGTTGCTTCAAAAATGGCATGTCCTGTTTCATAATTAATATTTGCTCCAGGTGCAATTCCAATTCCACCAACTTGTGCTGCAAGAGCATCTGAAATATAGTCGCCATTTAAATTCATAGTTGCTACTACGTCAAATTCTAATGGTCTAGTTAATATTTGTTGTAAAAAGATATCGGCAATCGAATCTTTTACAATTATTTTTCCTAAGCTCTCAGCTTCCGCTTGTGCCTTATTTGCTGCATCTGCCCCTTGTTCTTCTTTAATTCGGTCGTATTGTGCCCACGTAAACACTTTGTCTCCGAATTCTTTTTCTGCTAATTCGTAGCCCCAGTTTTTAAAAGCACCTTCCGTATATTTCATAATATTACCCTTATGTACAAGCGTAACTGATTTTCTGCCTTCTTTAATGGCATAATTAATTGCTGAACGAACAAGGCGACTTGTCCCTTCTTGTGATACTGGTTTAATTCCGATTCCAGAAGTTTCAGGGAAGCGGATTTTATTTACTCCCATTTCATTTTGAAGAAATGATATCAGTTTTTCAACAGCTTCTGAGCCTTTTTCATATTCAATACCAGCATAAATATCTTCTGTATTTTCGCGAAAAATGACCATATCTGTATCTTGTGGTCTTTTTACTGGAGAAGGCACGCCTTCAAACCATCTTACCGGACGTAAACATACAAAAAGATCCAACTCTTGTCGCAACGCTACATTCAGGGAACGAATTCCGCCGCCAACAGGCGTTGTTAATGGCCCTTTAATAGCGATTAAATATTCATTAATAACATCTAATGTTTCAGAAGGCAGCCATTCCCCTGTTTGATTATACGCTTTTTCACCTGCAAGTACTTCTTTCCATACGATTTTTCGTGATCCATCATAAGCCTTTTCTACAGCAGCATCTAATACTCTGGAAGCTGCAGCCCAAATATCAGGACCAATTCCATCTCCCTCAATATAAGGAACTATTGGATTTGCTGGTACATTTAATACTCCATCAACGACTGTAATTTTTTCACCTTGCATGTAAATCCCTCCGTCTAAGAATTTTATGTCCTTTATGAGAAAAGCGCAGACGCCTTGCTCAGCCCCGAAGAAAAATGTTCTCTTGAATAGACACAAGAGGTTATCTTTCCCAGATGCTAGGCGCCGGAGCTAGACATCCATCTAACTTCAAAAATCTTTCATTATTTTATAAAAAGACTCTGTTAAATTCCATTGTTGATTTTCAAAAGGTCAGGGAATCGACTCCCTTCCCATTAAATAACATTATCGTTTAACAGTGCCTATAAAAAGTAATTACTTTAGTACACAACATCATTATTGTTTTTATAGGTGAACTCGTTTTAGTTAGCTGAAACTTCAGGGAATCAGGTTCTATTTCACCTGATAAAAATTATTCACCTTTTATCACTAAAAAGATAACCCGCTTTAGGAGCGTTCATCTACTGGAATATATGCTAATCTTTCAGGTCCTACATAATCTGCTCTAGGTCTAATTAACCGATTGTTGTCATATTGCTCTAATATATGGGCAAGCCATCCAGATACCCTGCTGACTGCAAATATTGGTGTAAATAAATCATGATCAATTTTAAGACTATGATAGACAGACGCGGAAAAGAAATCGACATTTGGTACAAGATTTTTTTCTTGTTTTAACATCGTCTCTATTTTTACACTCATATCATAAAGATAACTTTCACCTGTTAAATCAGTTAATTTTTTCGCCATTATTTTCAAATGTTTTGCACGTGGATCTCCTTTTCGATAAACACGATGGCCGAATCCCATGATTTTTTCTTTCTTAGCCATTTTTTCTTTTATATAAGCATCAACATTTTCTAAACTTCCTATTTCTGTCAACATTTTCATAACTGCTTCATTTGCACCGCCATGCAACGGTCCTTTTAAAGCACCGATTGCGGAAGTAATGCCAGAATAAATATCGGATAACGTTGCTACACAAACACGTGCTGTAAACGTAGACGCATTTAACTCATGATCTGCATGCAATACTAATGCTTTATTAAAGGCTTCAATTGCAATTGGCTCTGGTTCTTCCCCTGTTAACATGTATAGAAAGTTTGCAGCAATGCTAAGATCCTTTCTAGGACCAATTGGTTCTAATCCCTTTCTTAAGCGGGAAAACGCTGTTACGATGGTTGGCATCTTCGCCTGTAGTTTCACTGCTTTTAAATAATTCGATTTATCATCCATCAATTCAGCACTTTCATCATACACGCCAAGAAGAGAAACTGCTGAACGAAGAGCTGCCATTGGATGAACCTGCTTTAACGGCATAATTTTAAGCTGCTCAATGAACGAATCCGGAAGTTCAGCATGTTCCGCCAACTCTTGTTGAAATTTTCTTAACTCTATGTCTGTTGGTAATTTTCTATTCCATAATAAAAAGACAATTTCTTCAAAACTAGCATGTTCTGCTAATGAGTCAATATCATATCCAACATACGCTAATGAATCATCAATAATAGAGCTGATAGAAGAAGTTGTCGCTATTATCCCTTCTAGACCTCTTATAACTGTCATACGCCTCTCTCCTTTACTCTTGAATTCGTTTCCTATATAGTAAACTTCATTTCCACAGTTATTATAAAAATTATTATCGCCTGCATTAGATTAACTTTCCTATACAGTGTAGCAAGAAAAACACTGGCCTATTAAGAGCGCAAGAGAGGTAAATCAACCAACTACGCAAACATGGAAAATCGATTAATTACGCCACGCCCTGTGGCAATATCGGCACTTGTACATCCTGTACTGTGAAGCTAGACACATATCTAACTCGTTACCACAAAATTATGATATATGAACAAAACCATCCATTCATCTTAAAACGGATTCTATTAGAACGCTAAAAGAATATGGTAGGTTGGAAACTTTATCGATTCCAACTTCTTCTAATGAAGCTAATTAATACCAAATTTAACGCTTCCCATCTAAGTCAAATGTTTCGCGAGCGTTAAATACATCTTTCATCATATGTATTATCCTCTCTTTATAATCATATACTAAAAATAGGATTATAGTCGAACAATTCACACTTTTCATTTTTCCTATTCCCTATTTACCGATTTTAATATAATCCTATTCATAAGTAAATTATAATAAAGTTATCGTTTATCATAAGATAAACTTATAAAAAAGCGATTAATATTAAAAACTTTTAGTCAATCAAAAAAAAGGCAGACATCTCTATCCATATAAGAATGGGTTAGATTTTTGTCTGACTTGTTAAATCTTCTACTTTATTGTTACACTTTTTCAAATGTTTTTTTATGTAAAAAACAACAATCTTTGAGAAAACACCCAAAGATAAAGCTGCCACAAGGACGCTATGTAATACTAGATGTGACTAACTCTCCTCTTTCGTTCACTTAATCCATTCCATTGCTTTGATGGCAATGTAAGCAATTCCCGCCCCAATAAGAGGCCCGACTGCAACACCATTAAAAATAGATACAGCTAATATGGTGCCAAGAACTAATGCTGTTGTAATTTGTGGATCTTCAGCCAAAAGGGTAATTCCTCCTTTTGCTAAAAGAGCCACTACTATTCCTGAAATTAAAGCAATCCAAGCAAACGGTGATTTAAATGTATAGGTTAAATCTTTAAATCCAATATCACCTGTTGCAATAGGGACAAGAACAGCAATCGTAATAATCGTTACACCCCAATTTATGCCTTTAGATTGAATCAAGGAAAAGGTTTTAGTATCTAAACCAATTATTTTCATACATAATAAAAATACAACGGCAAAAAGCAACGAATTATTTTTGGCAATAAAAGCAATGATAGCTAAAAGATATAAAAATAAAAACGATTGTGAAAACACAAACAAAGCTCCTTTCTTCACTATTATATCATAAGTTAAATATTCAAACTTCGCACCTTCAAATTCGTTTGAGGACTTGGTTTAGAACAATAAAAAGTAAGGCTTGTTTTTTATTGTTGAGGTTGCTTTCCACTACGGATTGCTTCGCTTTCCGCGGGGTGG